>JAADIH010000298.1 GCA_013151435.1 Alphaproteobacteria bacterium | reverse complement strand
AAGGGCGGCGCCCGGGCGCAAAATATTGAGGGCGAGCGTTTTGCCATCGCATTGTCGATTGACGGCCATCCTATGGTCATAGACGCCGGCAAAGATGATGGGGGGAGCAATCTTGGGCCAAATCCCACGCGAACCCTGGAGGCGGCGCTTGCCGCTTGCGGGGCCATGACCATTGAGATGTATGCAAGGCGCAAAAAATGGGACGTCCAAAGCGTTGATATCCGTGTCACGCGAGGGGAATCCGAAGATGCGCATGTCCCGCATCTCTTGAATAAGGAGATCCATCTGACCGGTGATCTCGATCAGTCTCAGCGTCAACGGCTGGGGGAAATCGCCGATAAATGCCCGGTCCATCGTATGGTAACGGAGGGCGTAAAGGTTCGCTCGCGAATCATTTGAAATGTTTAACAAATTTTAATGGCGTCTATGCGCTTTTGATTTCCATCAAGCATGCTTATCTACACTATAGTCTACCATACCAGATCGTCTGATCGCACGCAGACTTTGCCTATCTGGCGCCGCCGATCAGAGTGGGCCGGCGCCAGGGGGGCGCGTTCAACACCGAAGGCTTTAATGAAATGAAATTGAGTAAAACCATTAGAACTAAACCTCTCCTAGGCATCTTTGCCGCTGGCGCTGCGGCGACAGTATTAACGCTAGCGGGCTTAGGATTTTCCGCCGCTCACGCACAGGCGCCGCGGCTGATGGCGCCGCCAGTTGCGGCTGATGGCACGCTTTCCTTCGCGGATCTTGTTGAACGCGTTAGCCCGGCTGTGGTGAGTGTGCTGGTGGAGCGTGAAGTCGAACCTAATCGGGCGCAAAATCAGCTTGAGGAATTTTTCAATTATCAGTTCGGCGATCCCGATCAGAACCCCGATCAACGTCCCAACCAACAGTTCGAAAGCGAACCGCGTGTGATGCAAGGACAAGGGTCGGGGTTTTTCATCAATAAAGACGGCTATATCGTCACCAACAATCATGTGGTTGACGGCGCGGATGTGGTGCGTATTCGTCTTGCTAATGGTGAAGAATACGATGCCGAAGTTATTGGCGCTGACCTCCTGACGGATCTTGCAGTGATAAAGGTCGAACCGCTGCCCAATCAGCCCTTTGTAGAATTTGCAGATGACGTGAATTTACGCGTTGGCGATTGGGTTCTGGCGGTGGGTAATCCGTTTGGGCTTGGCGGCTCGGTCACTAGCGGCATTGTGTCGGCGATTGGCGGTCAAAACCGGGAAAATCAGTATATTGATTTTATTCAAATTGATGCGCCGATCAATCGCGGCAATTCCGGCGGCCCCACCTTTGATCTTAAGGGCCGTGTTGTTGGCGTTAATTCTGCGATTTATTCTCCCAATGGCGGCAGTGTCGGGATTGGGTTTGCTATCCCGGCGCGTACAGCCAAGGAAACGGTTGCGCAACTGATTGCCAACGGGTCGGTGACCCGTGGTTGGCTTGGCATTCAACTTCAGGAAGTCACCACTGAACTTGCTGCAGCGTTAGGCCTTAAGGAAGCTGCCGGCGTATTGGTGGCGGAAGTGCTTGACGGCGCCCCCGCCGAAGCCGCTGGACTTCAAGATGGCGATGTGATTCTTGAAATTGGCGGGGATGATATTGCGGGCACAAATGAATTGTCACGCATTGTCGCCGCTTTTGCGCCAGGGGAAACCATAAAGATGAAAATCTTGCGCGACGGTCGTGAGCGGAACCTGTCGGTGAAACTTGGTGAGCGCGATGGCGATAGCATCGCGGAGGTCGATGATCCATCCGATGAGGATGACAGCCTGGCGAGCGATGTTGGACTTCGCGTCTCTGAACTGAACGATGCATTGCGCCAACAGTTCCGGGTGCCGGATGGCGTCAATGGTGTGCTGGTGACGGGTGTGCGCCCGGGAAGCCCGGCTCAGGCTGCGGGCCTGCGCAGAGGCTTTGTGATCTTGCAGGTGGATGGTGAGGACGTGGATACAGCTGATGAGTTGCGGTCGATTATCAGCAACGCCAAGAGCCATGACAAGGAAGCGGTGTTGTTGCGGATGCAACTGGGTGAGAATCGCCAGTTTGGAGCCCTTTCGCTGGGTGAGTGATGACGGGCCAATGATAACGGGCCCATAATGACGAAAGGTCGCGCCAATTGCGGTGCGGCCTTGCTTTTTAGTTTTACCTTTTCATGCGATGCGATAAAGTGGATTTATGCGAATTCTATTAGTTGAAGATGATGCGGAAGCGGCTGCCTTTGCGGCAAAAGGATTGCGCGGGGCTGGCCATGTTGTGGATCACGCGCTGGATGGCGAGGCCGGGTTGAATATGGCGGCGGCGGGCGACTATGACGCCTATGTCATTGACCGCATGCTGCCCAAGATGGATGGGCTGTCCTTGCTTGCCAAACGGCGTGACGACGGTGATCCGACCCCGGCGCTGTTTTTGTCGGCGCTTGGGGAGGTGGGCGATCGTGTGTCGGGCCTTCAGGCTGGCGGCGACGACTATCTGGTCAAACCCTATGCCTTTGAAGAATTGCTCGCCCGGGTGGAGGCGCTTGGGCGTCGACGGGCCCCGGCGCAGGTCACAACCCGGTATACGGTTGGCGATTTGGAAGTTGACATCATTACACGGACTGTGCGCCGTGCAGGGCGCAAGATCGATCTTCAGCCGCGTGAATTTCGTCTGCTGGAATATTTAATGCGCAATGCAGACCAGGTGGTGACGCGCACCATGCTTCTCGAGAATGTTTGGGAATATCATTTTGATCCGCAAACGAATGTCATTGATGTGCATATCTCGCGTTTGCGATCAAAGATTGATAAAGACTTTGACAAACCACTCCTCAAGACTGTGCGGGGCGCGGGTTATACAATATCAGACAATAACTAGAATATTGCCGACTATAGCGGAGATTATTTCCGGTGACACTGCATGAAGATCCGGATGAGCGGCGCCTCTTAACGGCGCGTCGCTGATATGTTTCGGCTCCTTCGCACCACATCATTCCGGTTTACATTTATTTATGTGATGCTGTTCGCAGGCGCGGTGGGGTTGCTTGGCGCATTTGTCTATCGCGCTACATTTGGCGAGGCATCGCGTCAGACAGATGTGACAATCGAAGGAGAGGTTGCCGTGCTTGCGGAGCTGTTCGCAAGCAGTGGTCCGGGGCAGCTGACACGCGCCATACGCCAGCGTACATCATGGCGTGATGACAGTATCTATATGCTGATTGGGGCGCCGTCGGGCGCCGTACTGGCGGGCAATCTTACCGCCTTGCCGCCCGAAGCCCTGACGGCGGAAGGCGATTTTTTCAACTTTGAATTCGAGCGCGCGCTGCTGGATATAGACAATCGGGAGATTGGCGTTGAATTGCGCCGCGCGCGTGGAAAGGTGGTGCGCTTTCGCTCGGCGCCGGAAGCCGACCAGTCTTATCTTGTGGTTGTCGCCCGCGATATTGCAGCCCGGGAATTTCTGCGTGAGCGTCTCTCCAATGTGATTTTACGCGTCTCCCTGGTGACGATTGCATTTGGCATTGTGATTGGACTGGTCTTTTCCAGAACTTTGCTGCGGCGCGTTGAAATTGTTACCAAGACGGCGCAGGCCATTCGCGCCGGGGACCTTTCGCAACGTATCCCGTTGTCGGGTTCAGGTGATGAACTAGATGATCTCGGTGCCAATCTCAACGCAATGCTCGATCAGACAGAGCGCTTGATGGCGGGGATGCGCGATGTTTCCGACAACATTGCCCATGATCTTCGCTCGCCTTTGACGCGTATGCGCAACCGCCTGACGGAGGCGTTAAAGGGCGATCAGCAAACACAGGAAGCCGCGTTGCGCGCGACCATTACGGATACTGAGGGCTTGCTCGCAACTTTTAACGCGCTTTTGTCTATCGCCCGGATCCGGTCCGGAGAAGGCGGCGGCGCCAAGGAGCCAGTGGACCTTGTCGCTATCGCAGAAGAGATGGCGGATCTCTATGAGCCCGCCGCCCAGGATGCAGGATTTAAATTCGAGCTGATCACAGCGCCGACCGCGCCGGTAAAGGGGTCGCGCGAATTGATCTCTCAGGCGATTGCAAATTTCCTCGATAATGCGCTGAAATATGCGGTGGGCGGTGAGCGTATCATACTGAAAGTGCTGCCGACGAAATCCGGCGGCGCAGTCTTAAGCGTTGCTGATGACGGGCCCGGGGTCGCGGCAGAGGATTATGATCGCATGCTAGAGCGGTTTGTACGGCTAGAGAAAAGCCGCTCGACGCCTGGCAGCGGTCTTGGCCTCAGCCTCGTTGCCGCCATCGCGCGCGCGCATAATGCCGAATTACGCTTTGAGAACGGCTTGCCGCATAGGGGCGCTGACGCCGAAGGTTATGGCTTGCGTGTGGTCATGACCTTTCCGGAATTCGATCGCGGTTAAAGCCCTTAATAATCGTCAGTGATTCGTTAGGCTTTATGAAAGACGGCCCCTTGCGAAAGCGAGGAAATCAGTTCTTTGTATGCGCCATACCGCTGGTAAGGGCGGATTTTCGCGGCGCCATCGCCGCTCATTCATTTGAGGAACACGCCATGAGCAAAGCTGAATTCATCGCTAATGTCGCCGAGACTGGCGATATGTCCAATGCTGAAGCAAAAAGAGTAGTCGAGCTTGTGTTCGGTGAAATCGAACACGGCCTGAAGCGTGCAAAGAAAGACGGCAAATTTACAATCGGCACGTTTGGAACCTTCATGATTACCAAACGTTCCGCTCGCATGGGCCGCAATCCGCGTACGGGTGAAGAAATCAAGATCAAAGCCTCGAAGAGCTTGCGGTTCCGCCCGTCTTCGAGCCTTAAAGGCGCCGCTGGCTGCTAAACGTTTTGCAATCTTAATCTGATTGTTCGCCGCCGCTGGCTTTTGCTTGCGGCGGCGTTTTTATGGGAAGTGCTTCCCGTATGCGGATGATGCTCTAGGTAGATCTAATCGCATTTTGCTCTGGCCTTTCCAATAGGCGCATGGTCAAGTCATCAAAATGGTGAGTGCAAAAATTCTCGGCGATTCTATCGTCAATACGCCGAAGGCTTATGAGGCCCAGGCGGCAGAACAGATACGCGATGCGTTCGGCGCTCGATTTGAAAAACTGAACAGCGAAGAACAGGCCTTGATAAGGGGTGTTGCAGGATGCTCCCCTTATTTGCGCCGATTAATGCTGCGCGATCCAGATTTCACGGTTGAAACTTTGCGCAAAAAACCGGCGGCAGTGCTTGGGGCTGCTTGTCGCTTAGCGCGCCTGGCGGGGCAGGCGGCAGATGAGACCGATCAACTCTCCAGGTTGCGCCGCGCCAAAGATCAGGCCGCCCTTGTAATCGCGCTAGCAGACATTGCGGGCGTTTGGGATGCGATGACGGCGGCGCGCGCCATATCGATCTTCGCGGATGCGTGCGTGCGGGCGGCGCTTATGGCCGCACCTTTGCGCGCGGGTTTTGATCCACGAACGCCGGGCCTCACCGTCATCGCCATGGGTAAGCACGGTGCTGAAGAACTCAATTATTCAAGCGATATTGATTTCGTCGTTTTGTTCGATGCGGAAAAAATGGGTGAGACCGAATACGCACCAGCGCAAAAGCGCGCCATTACCATTACCCGCGCGATGGTCAATCTTCTGCATACACAGACGCAGGATGGATATGTGTTCCGGACGGATTTGCGTTTGCGCCCGGACCCAGGCGTCACAGCCGTTGCGCTATCGATAACAGCGGCAGAGACCTATTACGAGGCTTACGGACAAAACTGGGAGCGCATGGCCTATATCAAGGCGCGCGCCATAGCGGGCGACATGTCGCTCGGAAAAGAATTCATCCAGGTGATGCGCCCATTTGTCTGGCGTAAATATCTCGACTTTGCGGCGATCGACGATGTTAAGGCGGTGAAGCGCCAGATCCATTCTGCAAAAGGCGGTCTCACCATCGAATTTTCCGAACATGACCTAAAGCTCGGCCGGGGCGGTATTCGTGAAATTGAATTTTATGTGCAAACGCAGCAGCTCATACTTGGGGGGAAGGACCCGTCATTGCGCCGCCGCGGGACCCTTAATGCACTGATTTCTTTGCGTGAGGCAGGTCATATCTCCGCTGAAAATTGTCAGGAATTATCTGAGGCCTATTGTTATCTGAGATTGGTTGAGCATCGCCTGCAGATGATTAATGACGAACAAACTCATTCCATTCCAAAGCTCGCCAATGACATCGAGCGGCTGTCTTGTTTATTGTGCGCGGCAAGCGTGGATGCGTTTAAAGAAAAGCTTCTCGGCACGCTTCAACTGGTTGCTGCGCATTTCGACAGTTTGTTTAAAGATGGCGCTAGCCCGACGGATATCTCCGGGCCCCTGGTTTTTACTGGCGTTGCTAATGATCCGGCAACTATGGAGACATTGCGGGAACTGGGCTTTCAACGTGTTGATGATGTCTGCGAAACGATTCGCAGTTGGCATGCAGGCGGGATGCGCGCCACACGCACCGCGCGCGGGCGTGAATTGCTGACGAAATTGATGGCGCCGATGATCGAGGCGCTATCCAAGGCAAGCAATCCTGATGATGCGTTTTTTGCCTTTGATAGCTTTTTAAAACGTCTCCCCGCAGGGGTTCAAATGTTTTCGCTGCTGGTGAGCAATATCGCGCTATTTGAAGATCTCATAAAGATCATGACGCTGTCTCCCTATTTGGGGCGGGAGCTTGCCAAACGCGTAAACTTCATTGAGCGCCTGATCAATAATAGCTGGAAGGCAGTACCGAAAGTTTCTTCCTATGGTCCGTCATTATCAAAAGCGCTCGTAGAATGTAGAGACTATGAGGCTGTTTTAAATGGGGTGCGCCGCTGGGCGGGTGAGAAAAAATTTATGATTACCGCGCAATTGGTTGTCGGCGTTTTGGCGCCCACTGAAGCGGCGGTGCGTTTTACGGCAATTGCAGATGCCTGCATCAAGGCGCTTTTCCCTGCTGCCCTGAAAGAGATCCATGGTCAGCATGGCGCCATTGAGGGCGAGTTAACGGTTGTGGGTCTTGGGCGTCTTGGCGCGGGAGAGATGACGTCGACTTCTGACATCGATTTGATTTTTATCTACGAGGCGGCAAAGGATGCAGTGTCTAACGGCGCCCGGCCCTTGACCCCTACAGAGTATTTTACCCGTCTTGTCCGGCGCATCGTGACGGCGTTATCGGCGGCCACAGAAGAAGGGGCGCTCTATGACGTCGATATGCAATTGCGCCCCTCAGGCGGCGCCGGACCAACGGCCGTAAGTCTGCTGGCTTTTAACCGCTATTATGAACAGGATGCCTGGACCTGGGAATTTATGGCGCTCACCAAAGCGCGGATCATTGTGAGGAGCGCCAAGCTTGGCAAAAAAGTAGAGCAGGAAATTGATAGATTGTTGCGCCAGCCGCGGGATGCCGAGACGGTCGCAAGCGATGTTCATGATATGCGCCAACGCCTCCTCAAGGCCAAGCCGGGCGCCGGACTTTGGGACGTGAAAAACCAGCTTGGCGGGCTGACGGATATCGCTTTCATTTGCCAGTATCTGGCCCTCATTGCCGGGAACAAGCTCGGCCCGCCGCCGCGCGCCACCATGGATGCCCTTCAGTGGTTGGCGGATGCCGGGGTTCTCAAAAGAGATGATGCCATGTCGCTTGGTCATGCTCACGCCATGTTTGACGCTATTTTACAGGTGGAACGTGGATCAACAGGCGGAGCTTTCGATCCCGAAACGGATGGAGAAGCGCTGGGTGCGCGCATGGCGGCGATTTGCGGCGCCGAAACAATTGAACAAGCCGAACAAATATTAACTGCCCGCCAATCAATAGTGGTGAAAATTTACCATAAGATACTAGACCAACAGGCGGATAACAGAAATCGCTCGATGGTCTAGATTCATTGCTGCGCGCCGGATGATGCGAAAAACCGGTTTCCACTTTTTCGCCCGGCAATTTAGGTAGGCTGCCGTTAGGGGAATAGGGTTCACATGGTCGCGGCATATGATCTTCTTGTTGTCGGTGGTGACGAGGCCAGCCTTTGTGCAGCGGCCTGTGCGGCGCGTTCAGGCGCGCGCGTCGGTCTGTTGCGAAGCCGCCGGGAAGCTAAGCGCCGCGCCGATGCATCCATATGCGCGGTCCCAAATTTCGTTTGGCGCCGTCTTGACCTTCAGGACTTTGGAATAAAGCTAGAGCCGGTGAGCGCACGCGTTACGTTGATGACGGAGGATCAATCTGTTGCGACTTATGCGAGCCCGCGCGCGACCGATGACGCCCTTGCCAGAAACGGATCTGAAGATCATCTTCTTTGGCAGTCTTTTGTCGGTGATATGGCCCAACTGAAGCAGGCGTCAAGCGCTGCGAATGGTTCGGCCAGCCCGAAGAATGGCGTCAAAACCTTTACTGCTTTTTTAGCGGATAGACGGCAATTATCGGCGCTCGGGCAACTGAGCGGATCGTGTACAGATCTTCTCGATGATTATTTCAGCGACCCCAAGCTAAAGACCCATGTCGCCGCACATGCTTTGGGCGTAGCGGGGCTAGGCGGGCGTGAACTTGGTACGGCGAGCGTGTTACCAGAATTTCTTGACGAGAGCGCCTGGCGCGTGCGAGTTGGCGAAGGTCAATCATCGCTTCGGACAACCTTAGAGACCATCTGTGAGGAGAGCGGCGTCACCATGATCGAGGGCGCTTTGCAGTTGGTGTCCATAGAAAGCGGAAAATATAAAACGGTGGAAATCAGCGGCGGCGAAACACTCAAAGCCCGTGTGGTGTTTTTCGCGTCTCCGGAAGCTGCCGTTTTAGCTGGTGTTGAGACGCCATTTTTATCACTGCCAACAGGCCGAAGCGCCACCGCCATCATGCGATTTAAGTTGAAAAAGCCGCTGCCGCCGCCGGCGGCTGATGAAACCGCAATGTTCCAGATCGTCGATAGTATCAAAGAGTTGCAAGAGGCGCGCGATTGCGCCGTCAACGGACAATTACCTGACCCGCTGCCCATCGAATTTGAGTTCGCCAACAATGGCGATCTGATCGCACAGACGAAATATTGTCCAAAGGCTTTCAAAGAAGAAAATGAATGGCGCGATTGGACGGGGCAGGATCGTCAGATTGTTGCGGCGCGCATTTTAAAACGGCTGGCGAGCCGCATGCCGGATATGACTGACGCGGTAAAGAAATCCAAAATCACGATGCTTGGCGCAGATGATGGGGAGAACAGCGTTAGCGCAATCGCGCCACCAGATCTTATTCTCGTTCAGCCCGACCGGCATAATGCCATTGGCGCCGCCGTTCATATGGTCGATGAGGTGCTTGGCTATGAGTGAGGTTAGCGAACAAGATCTAAATGCCGGTCGCATTGAAGGCGGCATTGACGCGATAGTGATCGGCGCCAGCGCCGATGGTCTAGCGGCGGCGGCTTATCTTGGCAAAGCAGGTCTTCATACGGTGCTGCTCGATTCCGGCGCCGAGATTGGCGCCCAAATTCGCGCTCGTGAATTTGCCCCGGGCGCAATCTGCATTGACGGCGAACATTTGATCTCAAGCCTTGATCCGGAAACGATTGACGATCTTGATCTCTATCGTCGCGGTGTTTCTTATGCTGCACGCCGCATCGACATGACGTATTTTTTTGCGAATGGTGAAACCCTCGAAGTTGAGGGCGATGTGATGAACGCGGCGCCAAATATCGACGATGACGAGGGTGGCGGAAGAGCTTTCCAGCAATTCATTCAACAACTATTGGATAGGGCGGCGTTGTTGCGGCCGGCTTTTGAGGCTGCAGCGCCAGCCTCGCGCGGGAGATCGCGACTGCGGGCAATGGAAAAAGTCATTGATGCGAATCCCGACATGGCGCGCCTGATGGAGCGTTATGCGACGGCGGCGGCGGATGTGATGCTCGATCAATATTTGCCCGATGGTTTGTTGAAAACCGCCTTGCTCAACGAGACTGTGTTTCGTTCAGCCGCCGCAGCCCATGAGCCTTATAGCTTCATGAATTTACTTAGGAATTGGTCGGGAGAATCTTCGGGACTTCAGGCGGCGATTGCCTATCCTGAAGGCGGGACCATTGCAGTGATCAATGCCCTGCGCCGTGCGGTGCAGGCAGCGAAGGTTGAAATTCGTGCGGCCAGTCCAGTGAAGAAAATTTTGATTGAGCGCGACAATATCGCCGGTGTGCAGCTTGAAAATGGCGGGCAAATTCGGGCGCCGATCATTGTCGCCGCTATGGATGCGCGGCGTGTATTTCTCAACATGATTGGCGCAGAAAATATTGATATCGATTTTCAGCGGGCGATCTCCGCCGCCAGGCCGACGATAAGTTCAGCGCGACTGCATTTGCAGCTGAAGGGTTTTGCCCGGGATGAAAAGACCAAAGCGAATATGCGACGGCGTCTGGTTTACGCTTTGGCGCCTGATGCGCTACGGCGGTCCTTTGCTGTGGCGCGTGCTGGTGAAGTTCCAGATGATCTCATGCTCGAAGCGATATTTCCGAATGCAATCGATGAAACTGCAGCGGGTGAGAACAGCCAGATAATGTCCATCATGGCGCATCCCCTACCCTTTGATAAGGAGCCAGACCCGTCGCGACGGGACGAGATAAAATCTGCAATCCTCGCTAATCTTGAAAAATTTGCGCCCGATATTACCGGCCGCATATTTGATTTGATGCTTGCCCCCGATCTTGCGAGTATTACAGGGGGGCATGCGGCGGCCTATGCTGCTAAGCCCGGTGTGATGCAGCAATGGGCGCTCGCCGGGATGGCGGTAACGGCTGGACGGATTGGCGGGCTTTATTTTTGCGGGCCGGAGGCGCAGATCGGGCACGGTTTATCTTGTGCGGCGGGTCGCGTTGCGGCGCGGGCAGCGTTGCGCCATGCCAAACATGGAGAGGTTGCAGCATGATCTTTCCAGTTGAAGATTTTTCTGCTGATGCGCCAAAGCCAACGCCGCTTTTTGCAGCATCCGCATCCGCTAGCGAGGCTAATATCTGGACCTCCGTCAATGGCTGGTCGGTGGCGCGTGTTTTCACATCCGTAGAGCAGGAATATGTTTCAGCAAAATCGACTGCCGTGATAACAGATCTTGGCGCGCTTTCGCGATATGCTGTGCGCGGCGCCGATGCGGCGGAGTTTCTTGCGCGTCTTGTGACTGCGCCCGCATCGCGCCTTGAACCGGGCGAGAGTGCGCGCGGGTTAATCCTGGATGGTGATGGCCAGGTGATTGACCTTGCCGAAGTATCGCGGCTCTCCACAGATTTATTTTTATTGACCATGCCAACGCCGCACGCACGGCGCTTGCAACTCGCGGCGCGTGGCTTTGAGGTTGAAGCGCAAAACATTTCAGATGATGTGGCGGCGATTGGCGTCTTTGGACGGGAGGCGACCGCAGTGTTGCGCGCTGCCGGATTGAAAACCCCTGACGACAGCACGGCGGCTTCCGCTGTAGTGCGCGGCGTAGAAACCGCGGCGCGCCCGATTCAGTTTGGCGCACTACCGGGGGTGGAGGTGGTCTTTCCCAAAGATGAGGCGCTGACAATTTGGGAGCGGCTGGTGCGTCGAAGCGGTGTGCAGCCGATTGGTCTTGATGCGCTGGAAATTTTACGGATTGAAAGCGGCGCCCCACGCGCTGGCGTTGATTTTAGCTCGGCTGAGCATGCCCCCATCGGCGCCGCGCGCCGCCCCATAGAAATCGGCTTGCCGCATCTGGCGCCCCTTGATCGCGGCTGGTTCAACGGACGCCGGGGCTTGCGGCGAGATGGTGACCAACAGAAGCGGCGGCTCGTGAGCTTAGCGATCGATGCGGATCATGCCGCACCCGGCGCGCTCGTTTATGCCGATGGTAAACCCGTAGGCGCTCTTACTAGCTGCGCCTGGTCGCCAGCGATTAAACGGGTCGTGGCCTTTGCCGAAGTCACGCCGCCAAGCAAAGAGAGAGAGATCGAGATTACTGTTGCGGGCACTGCCGCTGGCGGCGGAGCCGTTCCTGCACGCCATTTTGAGACCGCAGAAAATGTGCTTGCCATGGCGTATCTATCGGCGAAAACTCCCGCGAAGAAAGCGATGGGGTGATCAAGTCGTTTTTCTTGGCGCGTTTGAAATACTGACGCCAGAAGAGTGCCAGATGCTCCGGGCCGAAAGCGGCTAAAATAACCATTCGAAAGTTAAATATATTATGCGTGTTAGATTATCGGGCGCTAAATCTTACTCACTTCTCCTTCGTGACAACCTTATCCCTTCATCCTGAGGAGCGAAGTGAAACGAAGCGTCTCGAAGGATGGGATAAGGTCCCTCAGGATGAAGTGAAGCAGATTTAACACCCGTGGCACGCGTTAGAGTGTCTTGAACCCCACGCTCCAACCGCTACTCCGCGGCTTGTGTCGCGTTAAGCGGCGCCGGGGCGAGGACGCACCACCAGCGCCAAAGGAAGAAGAGTAGGACTGTGCTGTGTGGTTCACGTGACCATTCGAAGGGTAAATGGCTCATGTCTGGTAGGAGCAAAAGCGGAAGAAGCCTAAAACCAGTTAGCCCGCCCTCTGTTCTCGCTCGATATAGTTGTCGATAACGCGACCAAGGACGGTCATTGGCACACTGCCGCCGAGAACAACGGCGTCGTTGAAGCGCCGGAAATTGTACCGATCGCCTAGCGCGTCTTTTGCTTTCTCGCGCAGGCGCCCGATCTCCGTATGGCCGACCTTATAGCCGCAAGCTTGTCCAGGCCAAGCGCAGTAACGATCAACTTCGCCGCGAATTTCATCCGGAGTCGAACCATTATTCGTAACGAACCAATTAATCGCCTCTTCGCGCGTCCAGCGTTTGGCGTGCAGCCCGGTATCGACCACCAGACGGCAAGCGCGAAAGGCAAGCGATTGAAGATAGCCAAGGCGGCCCACGGGAAAGTCGTCATAAACGCCAAGTTCATCGGCAATTTGCTGGGCGTAAAGCGCCCACCCCTCCGAATATGCATTAAAGGCGAGCAATGAACGAACCAACGGTTGTTTGAAGGTATATTCGCCTTGCCAGACGTGACCGGGAATGGCTTCGTGATAGGTGAGATCCGCAAGGTTGTAACGGTTGTGCAAGCGTGTCGACCGCAGATTAATCCCGTAGACGCCCGGCTGTTTCCCGTCGACGGAGCCCGGACCGCCATAGGCGCCTGGCGCACCATCCTCAACCTCTGGAGGAATTCGTTTGACTTCAAAATATCCGGGCACGAGCGTTTCAAAAGCTTGCGGCATCTTTGCGCGAATGTCAGCAATCGTTTCTTCGATGAACGCCATAATCTCTGCGCGGCCTTCATCACCTTGGGCAAAATGATATCGCGGATCGTCTCCCAGGGCGGTCATGCGATCACCGACCGGACCACTTGTATAACCGATGGAGCGAAGGATCGGGTCCATACGGGCGTGAAGGGCGGCGAGTTCCGCAAGCCCCATCTCATGGACTTCATCCGGCGACATGGTTGTCGTTGTGCCAGCGCCAAGAGCCCAATTGTAATAGCTCTCGCCATCCGGGCGCGCCCACATGCCTGCATCGCTGGTTGAGCGCGGCGCCAATGCTTCTAGCGCCGCGATCTGGCGCTCTATGGCTGGGCCAATTTTTTCTTCGGCCAGTGCTTTTGCTTTTTCACTGTACGCACCGTTTATATTCGCCGCGCGCGTTGCGATTGACGTGACTATCCCCCAATCTTCAACCGGCGCCTGCACCGCGCTGCGCAACTGAGTAAGTGTTTTTTCCATCAGAAAATCCGGCAGGATAACGCCGCGTTCACCATCGGCGATAACGCGTGTCGTCTCTCCGTCAAGCTGGCCCGCATAGGCTTCCATCCGCGCAAGATAAGCATCGGCGTCTTCACTTGTTTCAATTGCGTGCGACCCATCAAGAAAGCTCGGTATCTCGACAAAGGCCCCGGTGTTTTGCGCGACCGCATACGGACTATTGCGATAAGACCAGTTCCAATTGAGAAGCGCCATATCGCCATAGGGAAAATTAAAGCCCTCGACAGATGTCTCATAGACCGTGCGCACAACATCAACATGAAGCGCCTGGTCTGAAGGTAGGGAATTTGTATCGATCGTCTTCAGCTGGGCCAGCGTCTCACGCACATCTTGTTTGATGGCCGCCTGACCCTCTGGCGAGCGATCGGTCAACAGCGATTTGAGATGGTGAAAATCACCGGTATCGACGCCGGCGCTACTTGCGCTTTCCGGGTAGGCGTTGAGAAGTTGATCCGTAATGCCCTCAAGAATATCGCTGTCCGGGTCCGCGGGCGAACGTGAACAGGCAATGGGAAGGCCAGATATGGCCATAGCGGCGGCGGAGGATTTTAAAAGCGTGCGACGCGACAGGGGCATAAGCGGTGGCATGAGCGGTGTCTCCCGAAATTTCAGTCAGTCCTACACCTTGCCGCACCGGCGTCGAGAATGCAATTTGCGCAGA
>JAADIH010000074.1 GCA_013151435.1 Alphaproteobacteria bacterium | reverse complement strand
CAGCAATAAAACTTGTGTCTCTGGCTCAAGATCAAGAACGTCTGCTAGGAGATCATTGGCCCCATTGGATGGTTTGATGATCGCGCGCTCACTGCCCTCATGGGCCCGCGCCAACAGGCCATTCACCAGCTTGAAGAGATCGGGAAACATGGCTTGCCCGCGTTGACCTTCAAAGCGTCTGGCGCCTGAAAGTTCCATGAGGATTTGCGGTTCTTTTAAGGAGAGCGCCCGGCCCGGCATGTCGAGGCAACGGCTGATCAGGGTCGATGAACAAAACGCCGTGTGAAAGATATAAGCGGGTGCGCGAGGCGGTGATGCGCTTGATTGGGCGCTGTGTAGCGTTGCGATTTGGGCCGATGTTTTGGGTCCATTGGCGCCAGTTGCGCGGTGATCCAGAAATGCAGATTCAGCAATCTTATCGCGGCTGAGATTGAGAAACTCAATCGCGCCGCGTTGAACATCAAGTCGCCATGGAAAGCTTTTGGGGTCAGAGATGAAGTTGGTCATTGCGAATTCATTCTAGCAGTCGAGGCGCAATTCCCAAACAGGCCAGCGCTAATACACCCGTTTTTTTGGCTCAATATAGCTGATCTCATCCGTGAGCGTATAGTCGTGGACCGGGCGATAATCGATTGTCACCTTGCCATCGGCAAACCATGCGGCGGTGTGTTTCATCCAATTGGCGTCATCGCGGTCGGGGAAGTCCTCGCGGGCGTGGGCACCGCGAGATTCGGTGCGATTGGCGGCGCCTTCCATGGTGACAATTGCCTGGCTGATCATATTATCGAGCTCAAGGGTTTCGACGAGATCAGTGTTCCAGATGAGCGTGCGGTCAGTGACGCCAATATTTGGCATCGCATCATAGACCTCTTTGATTTTTACGCGGCCCTCTTCCAGCACCTCTCCGGTGCGAAAGACGGCACAGTTGTTTTGCATCACGGACTGCATGTTGGCGCGTAATTTTGCGGTGGGTGTGTCACCTTTGGCGTGGCGGAACTTATCGAGACGGGCGAGGGCTTCGTCGGTTGCCTGTTTTGGAAGCTCTGGCGAGGCGTCGGCAGCTTTCACCACTTCACCACAGCGAATCCCTGCCGCGCGGCCAAAGACCACCAGATCAATGAGTGAGTTGGAGCCAAGACGGTTAGCGCCATGGACCGAAACGCATGCGGCTTCACCAATCGCCATCAGGCCGGGGACGACTGTAGCATCCTCGCCGCGCTTTGTGACGACTTCTCCGTGATAATTTGTTGGTATACCGCCCATATTGTAATGGCAGGTTGGGATTACCGGTATGGGTTCTTTTGTGACATCGACGTTGGCGAAAATTTTTGCTGATTCCGAAATTCCAGGAAGGCGTTCGGCCAGTACTTTTGGATCCAGGTGATTGAGGTTGAGGTGGATGTGGTCCTTGTTGGGGCCGACACCGCGCCCTTCACGGATTTCTATGGTCATCGAGCAGACCACATCGCGCGATGCAAGGTCTTTGGCCGACGGTGCATAACGCTCCATAAAGCGCTCGCCTTCTGAATTGGTGAGATAACCGCCTTCCCCGCGTGACCCCTCGGTGATGAGGACCCCGGCGCCGTAAATGCCGGTGGGGTGGAACTGCACAAATTCCATATCCTGGAGGGGCAGGCCAGCACGCAATACCATGGCGTTGCCATCACCCGTACATGTATGGGCCGAAGTACATGAGAAATAAGTGCGGCCATAACCGCCTGTGGCGAGGATCACCATCTTCGCCGCGAAGCGGTGGATGGTGCCGGTATCGAGCTCCCAAGATAACACCGCGGCATTCGCCGTCTTCGGACATGATCAGATCAAGGGCGAAATGTTCGATAAAGAATTTTGCGTTGTGTTTGACCGATTGCCCATAGAGCGTGTGCAGGATGGCATGACCGGTACGGTCGGCGGCGGCGCAGGTGCGCTGGACCTGTCCTTCGCCGTAATTCTTGGTCATGCCGCCAAAGGCTCGTTGATAGATTTTGCCCTCTTCGGTGCGCGAGAACGGAACACCCCAATGTTCCAACTCATAAACGGCGGCAGGGGCGTGTTTACAAAGATACTCAATGGCGTCTTGATCACCGAGCCAGTCAGATCCCTTAACGGTGTCATACATGTGCCAGCGCCAATCATCCTCGCTCATATTGCCGAGGGACGCAGAAATTCCGCCTTGCGCGGCGACTGTATGGGACCGGGTCGGAAAGACTTTTGTGACGCAGGCGGTTTTCAATCCCGCTTGCGCGGCGCCTAGTGTTGCACGAAGGCCGGAACCGCCAGCCCCCACAACAACAACGTCATACTCATGGTCAATGATCTTGTAACTTTGCATATTGCTTCAGCCTGAAAAAGAAATGGTGTATACGGACCAAAGGGTCGCGATGATGAGGCCGATTGCTGCTAGCCAGTTGATAAAGAGCAACACATCTTTCAGCCATGAATGGATGTAGTCGATAATGATCTCGGCCATGCCAATTCGCATGTGAATGGCGCCGATCACAACGAATGCGCCGATGAGAAGGCTGTTCCATGGGTTTTCCAGCCATACCCGCGCACTTACGTAATCTCCGTTCAGGATAGTCATGAGGTGAAACAACAACCAGGCGGCGAGCGGAATCAGCACCACTGCAGTGGCGCGTTGAATGATGAAGTAAGAGGTGCCTTTTTTCGACATCATGCGCCTCCGTTCGCGGCATAGCCCGCCCAGAGGATAATGGCGGCGAGGAGCAAAGAACCTACATAGATCACCCAGGAGGTGACTTTTGCAGTTTTCGGCGCTAGGCCCCGGCCGGAATCCCAATAAAGGTGACGAAGGCCATTCATCGCGTGAAACATTATCGCCCAGACATAGCCGGCGATTATGACGACACCTATCGGCGAGTGAATGATGGCGCTAATGCCAGCAAACATCATTGGATTTGACGCGGCGGCGAACAGCCATGCGGCCAACAACAATGTGCCTCCATAGAGTACCGCTCCTGTCGCACGATGAGTGATCGACGCCGCCATAGTCACAGTAAAGCGCCAAATCTGTAGATGCGGTGACAGAGGCCGCGTTGGTGATGCGCCTTTGGTCATAAAACTCCGTGGGATCCATGTGCGAAAGAGATTTCGCGAAGATAGAGTGCATCGCCCTCAAGTCAACGCGCTCCACGTGTGGTTGCTGCAACTACCTTAGATTGTCTAAAGGCCACCCTTCTCTGCCATTGCCAAAGTCGGCCGCAATCGGCCATGATGCCACATATCTGGGGTGTAGTTGGGTGGGGTTTAGAGCGATGATGAAAATGATTGGCAAAAGTGTAGCGGCGATTGCGGCAGGCGTGGGAATGATGTTCACGGTTGCGACTGCCCAGACCATCGACGCGGTGACCGCAGACCAGCTAGAGGCTGCGCTAGAGGCTGCGGGTCTTGGCCCAGAGATGACAGAGGACGCAGCCACCGGCGCGCCTGTGGCAACCGGGACTGCTGGCGAATTTCAATTCTACGTGCGGGCGCTCTCTTGTTCCGGGGAACCAATGGCATGTGAGAATCTCGTATTCTTTGCGAATTTTGACCTTGGCCGTACAGCGACTGCCAAGGACTATCGCATCGTCAATGATTTCAGAGATGGCCAAGTTTTTGGACGGGCTTATGTTCTGGCAAGCAAGAACCAGGTTGGCGTTGATTATGTGATTGAGCTTGGCGGCGGTGTCACCGAAGACCATCTGTCGCAAAATATAAACCGCTGGGCGGATGTGATCACGGCGTTTGTGACAAAATTCCAGGAAGGCTATTCGGGATCTTAGAGCCCGTCCCAATAACCCTCAACCGTTCCAAATCACGACAATCAGACGTTCACCGGAAGAGAATTCATATGTATCCGGCTCTAAATCTAATAGAGTTAAGTGTCTGACACGCATGTTTTCTGGCTAATGAACGTCTGCCTGTCACCGCATTAGATTTTGCGGGCTTGTTCTTCAGACACTTAGGCAGCGCGTTCGAGCAAAGCTTTTAGATTGTCTGGCAGTTCGCTTTCAAGCTCGCGCATGCGGTCGATAAGTTGGCGCTCATTCTGGTCAAAGGCTCCGTCACGTCCAATGCGTGTTGCAAGCCAATTTGCTTCACTTGATGTGACCTTAGCGGCTTGCGCTGCATCTACGTCACGTTTTGCATTCTGTGCGGCCTGTACGGAGCTTTGGCGATGGGCATCGCCGAAGGCGCTAAGTCCGCCTGACAGCATACGTTTGAAGAAGCCCCCGACATTGATCGAATGATCGCTTGCCCATGCATTACTGCGAAATGCCTCCTCACGGCTTGGCGCTGTATAGCCAAGATGCGCCATCAGGTGATTGATAATGCCTTGAACAAAAAGTTCCGTCCACGCAGGGCTGTTTTGCGCGGTTTGTACGGCGTCATTGATGTCGAATAAGAGTTCTGCTTCGTCCCGCGTCACCGCGACATTACCATCACCGCCCGCTGCAAACAGATAACGACGCAGCAGCATCGCATCTTTTTTATCGACCACAGGGCCATCAGGTTTATCCATGATAGCGTGTTTTAAGTGCTCACCCGTAAAGCGCGCCATCTCGGGTGGCGTTTGGGTCGCCACCTCCATCAGCTTCACCAGGAGCGTGCATTCCAGCGTACTCGCTTTGACGCTATTGCGGGTGACGCGATGCTGAAGCGATGCAAACTCTTCTGGGGTTAAGTAACCCTCAGGCTCTTCTTCGCGCAGATAGAAATCAGCGGCGGCTTCGGCGAAAAACTGTAGCCATTCCGGATCACCATCTGGCGCGCGATCGCCAAGGCCAAATAGCGCGTCAAGTTCTGCGGCCTGGGCAACGCCATCAACAAAAACACTTCGGCGCATGAATAGAACTTCATCAGAAGTGACGTAGCCATCAGTCCCAATGGCGGCGAGCTGTGTTTCAAGAGAACGGTCAGACATATGCGGCACACCTATAAGATAATAGGTCGAGAGTGTTGCGCAATGAAGTTAAAATCAGGGAAAAGAAATAGTCGGTATCGCGATATTAACGGCCGGTTAAGCCTCGCCTTAATGCGGTAGAACGCCCGCAAATATCAACACCGCCGCACCCACAAAGAGCGCTAGCAATAATGTCTGCAGCACGAGGGCGGTGACGGGCTTTGGTCCGACTTCGAATAAATCCTTGAGTGAGGTTTTAACGCCAAGGGCGGAGACAGCCACGACAAGGGCAAAACGTGATGCGCCAGCAAGATAAGGGCGCACCTCATCTGGGATGGCGCCAAGACTGTTAGCGATCATCAGCACCGCAAATCCCAGTAAAAATAACGGAAAAGCCCGTCCTGCAGCTTCGGCGCTGGCCCCATTTTGAGCAAAACGCATAGCGATTAAAAATACCACCGGCGCCAGCAATGTCACGCGCATGAGTTTAACGACAGCGGCAACGGCGCCGGCCTCATCAGAGACGATATATCCGGCGCCGAGCACCTGGGCGACATCATGGATGGTGGCGCCAAGGAAAACCCCGGCCTGCATGTCGGAAAAACCCATTAGATGGGTCAAGGACGGGTAGATCACCATGGCGATCGTCGACAGGGTTGTGACGCCAACCACGGTTAAAATCAGATTGCGCTCGCTTTCTTTTGTTTGGGGCAGAACGGAAGCGATGGCCATGGCTGCCGATGCTCCGCAGATAGCAACCGCCCCAGCAGACAAAACTGAATGTGAAGAGGAGAGCCCAAGCATACGGCCCATCAACCATCCAGCGGCAATCGTGGTTATGACTCCGGTGATGACAAGAAGCGCTGTCGCCCAGCCCAGCGCTGCAATTTCCGCGAGCGTGACGGAGGCGCCAAGAAGAATAACCCCAAGTTGCAACACGCGTTTTGAAGCAAGCTGAATCCCAGGAGCAGTTTTTGGCTCGCCATTGAGGAAGTTAAAAGCAATCCCAAAAAGGATCGCATAGAGCATCACCGGTCCGCCGTAACGTGAGGCGATAAATTGGGATGCAAACGCAATGGTTCCGCAAAGAAGCAGTCCGGGACCAACCGCCCGCGCACGTATCAGGGCCTCGTTCATGAGTTACCGATGTGTTGTTTCTTGAATGTGTTGATATGCGCAGTGAGATTACTCAGCGGCGTGCATGCTAGCGTTATCTGTTGCCAGAGTGGGGGAGCCGTTTTCTGAATCAGTGCATTCGCGTCGATCCCGATGGATAACCATTCGACCATGCAAATCCTCAATACAGCGCGATCCGGTGCGAACGAACAAAAACGGAAACAGTCCGTGTAATAGACAGGCAGCGCCGGTGCATACCATTTTCGCGCCAAAGCCAAAAGCCATGCCCATATGCTGAAAATAGCTTTCCCCGACGCTCGCGGGATGTTCGGTAAAGGCGCGTTTGATCATCGTGGTTCGTTCCCCTTCAAGGCATTTTGCCCTGAATTCAGAATATCCGCGTTAGACGAATAATTATTCCTATAAATCCTCATAGAGAAACTATTCATTGCAATTATATTCTACTAAATGCATAATTCTTAGTATGGATCGTATAGATAAGGCCATTTTGGCGCTATTACAGCGCGATTCTGCAACGCCGGTTAGTGAAATTGCCGAATCGGTTGGGTTGTCTCAAACCCCATGCTGGCGTCGAATCAAGAAAATGGAGGAAGGGGGGCTGATCGCGCGACGGGTGGTGCTCGCGGATAAGGAGGCAGTGAACCTCAATCTCACCGCCTTCGTATTTGTGAAGACGGCACAACATTCTGAGGCTTGGTTGAAAAGCTTTGCCGATACGATCCGGCGGATTCCGGAGATTATCGAAGTGCATCGCATGAGCGGCGAGGTCGATTACTTGATGAAGGTTGTGGCGCCGGATATGGCTGAATTTGACCGGGTCTATAAACGGCTCATCACCTCAGCGGCATTTTCCGATGTGACGTCAACCTTCTCTATGGAAGAGTTGAAATATACAACGGAACTGCCGCTTGATTACGCGTGAATGATAGTCGCCCACGCGCAAGTCTCATTACATTTTGTAGACGACGCCTTCTTTCATGACGAAGTCAATGTCTTCTAGTTCTGTTATATCGCTCAGTGGATCGCCCTCGACGGCGACAAGATCGCCATATTTACCAGGTTCAATTGTTCCGAGTACATCAGTTTTTCCAAGGTTTGCCGCACCGTTAACAGTGGCGGCATGGATAGCTTCCATGGGCGTCATGCCGGCTTCGACGAGGAGTCTAAACTCGCGGGCGTTGTCGCCATGGCGCGAAACACCACTGTCAGTACCGAACGCAATTTTGACGCCGGCTTTGTGGGCGCGGCGCACCATATCCATCATCTGTGGACCAACAGCGAGGGCCTTGGCGCGGATTGGCGGCGGCATGAAGGTATCGTCAGGCTCTGCCATTTTCATCACGGTCACGCCAGCGAGAATAGTCGGCACAAGAAAAGCACCATTACGTTTGAACAAGCGGAAACTCTCATCGGTTGAATAGCTGCCATGTTCGATAGAATCGACACCTGCGCGTAATGCGGAATTGATGCCGTCAGCTCCGTGCGCATGGGCTGCAGTGCGACGCCCCAAAGAATGCGCCGTGTCCATAATGGCTTTTAACTCATCATCATAAAATTGCTGGCCCGTTCCCGCATCGGTCTCAGAAAGCACACCGCCGGTCGCCGTCAATTTAACCTGATCGGCGCCGCTTTTGACCACAGCCCGTACGGCGCGGCGGCAATCATCGGCTCCGTCACAAATGCCGGGGTCGGAATAAAGGTCGAGAATTTCCTGACGCAGCCCATGAGAATCTCCATGCCCTCCGGTTGCAGAAATACCATTCGTAGCGGCAAAAATGCGCGGGCCTTCAACATAGCCTGCATTGATCGATTTTTTGAGCGGGATGATGACCTCTGGATTGGCGCCGAGATTGCGAATTGTTGTGAACCCTGCCCGCAATGTGCGTTGTGCATAAAGGGCTGCGCGCAATGCGACTTCGGCGTCGGGCATCTCAACACGTTCAAGCTTGCTGCGGGGGCTAAGCTCGCCGGTGATATGGGTGTGACCGTCAATAAGACCTGGCATGACAAACATGTTTTTGAGATTGTGGACTGTCACTGTGTCATCGGCCCCGGCGTCTGCGGCGCTCGCACCGACATATCCTGAAACTACCGCAGCTACCCGACCGTCGCGGATGATGACGCTTTGTTCGGTTGCAACTGGGGCGCCGGGAACTGCCAGAAGGCGCCCTGCGTGGATGATTGCGATATCTGCCGCGAAGGCCGGCGCCGCAGTAAATACCGCGAGGCAACAAACCAAATATTTGTGGATGTTCATAAATTTCCTTCCCTACCCTTTTGCGTTAGCTTTTCAGAAGCATTGCTAGAGGGCAACTAAAACCGTCATTGATTATAATTTATTATCATTCCTCGGCGCTCTTTGGATTTAGGTCTGCGTTATCAATATGGTTTTTTAAAGTTATGAATGTTGCGTCGCTATTAGGCTTTTATTCTAGCCAAACAGAGTTTATACGCTTGGGATAACTGCCTTGTGCGTGATGTAAAATCGCTCATTGGCAAAATCAAAAATAAAGTTTCTGTCTCGTAAAAGGTCAGCGCCCAGCAATCCATATCCAAGTTTTGTTACGCCAAGTTCTTTGAAAATTCCGGCATTGAATACGATAAATGTCATCCTACCCCACCTTGCATTCCCAATTTTTGTGGGGCCGGCGAGAATCGATAAAGCGCGTGTTTCGTCGCCAAAGACATCTCGAAGCTTTGAACCCGTTGATGTGCCTGTGAGCCGCCCCGGGGCAATATATACACCGCCCAGTAAGCGGCGCATTGCGCGATAATTGAGTATAGTGCCATCTGCTCCAAGATCCACAATGCTGTGGATTCTGCGTCCGGCGATATTCAAAGTTATTGTATATAAGCCACCATAACCACGGTTGAATGTGTTGTGGCGCATTCTCGTTCTTGACATCTCAGCCATTATATCGGTAGGCGGATTATCAGGGCTGTAGAGTTCGATGAGCATTCTTTCTGCGTCAAATAACACAGTGTACCGGGTCAGAAAATCAAGCCCGAGGATGCCATGGGGTTTATCGCCTGGGGTATCCCAATCTGGTATGACCACGCTTACATGATCATTCATCTCGAGACCTGCGATCTTGAGATCACCGATTGTGACGGAGGGTAGGGTTTGGGCGCCAATAATGCCAAGGACGCGCCGATCTGGCTGGTTAGCGGGTGCGAAATCTTGGCTGATTGGAATGCTTTCAAAAACTGCCGTCAGCGTGGCGCCCGTATCAACGATGAATTTATACGGTCCGGAGCCATTGATCTCGACATCGACCGTGTACCAGCCGTTAAAATCTAAGCGGTACGGAATGGATGCTACAGGTTCCGCCCCCATGGCGCGCACTGGCAGGGCCGCCATGAAAAATGCTGCAAAAACTATAATCCAGCGCATTTGCGCCCTCCAATACGTCCAAATTGGTCGCCATTAGTGGTAATCTAGCCGATTAATGAGGTATAAGTCAGTCCCCTTGGCCCGCTAGAATATACTGTTCGCGACGAATCGAATGATCCGGGCGGTCAATGGAGGGCGGCAACGACCAACATCGGCGAGAATACGCAATTGGAGCAACAAATGCCGTCAAGTAAGCACCAAGCCCAATCTGAACCCAGGAGCGTACAATGATACACAATCGTTCGGCGATTGCCGCCCTCAATTCAAAAAGTCCTTTTGGCGGCCTCCCTTCTTGCTCTAGTCGGAGGCGCTTTTCTTTTGCTGCAATAGCGAAAAACCCTTGCGCAAGGGCCTCTTCGCGGTATAACCCGCCGCTCTGATAACAATCGGCCGGGCCCCAAAACTGGGATGGCATGCCTTGGCGGTGTTGATACGCGCCCGAAAGGGCCTTTTTATTAGGAATAGCGAAATGCCCAAAATGAAGACGAAGTCAGGCGCGAAAAAGCGCTTTAAAATGACGGCAACCGGCAAAGTCAAAGCCGGCCCTTCCGGTAAACGCCACGGCATGATCAAGCGCACGTCGAAGCAAATCCGCCAGAATCGCGGCATGGATTTACTTTCGGCCCCCGATGCAAAGATCGTCAAAAAATATATGCCCTATAACCGGTAAGGAGATGCCAGCATGTCACGTGTAAAAAGAGGCGTCACCGCCCACGCCCGTCATAAGAAAATCATTGGCAAAGCCAAAGGCTATTACGGCCGCCGTAAAAATACGTTCCGCATTGCCAATCAGGCAGTGGAAAAGGCCGGTCAATATGCCTATCGCGACCGCCGCGTCAGAAAACGCAATTTCCGCGCATTGTGGATCCAGCGCATTAATGCTGCCGCACGTTTGCTCGACATTACTTATGGTCGGTTTATTCATGGGCTCGACCTCGCCGGGATCGAAGTTGACCGTAAGGTGCTTGCCGATCTCGCCGTACACGAGCCCGAAGCGTTTAAAGCTCTGGCGGAAAAAGCAAAAGCCGCGCTCGCTTAAACCAAGCTTTTCCATGAATGCCGAATACTGATGAATAAAACGGCAAACACTGAACCAGCCTATGCTGATAGAGTCTCACTCTTTTTCAGCATGGGCTTTCGGCCGTTCTTTCTTTTGGGTAGCATTTGGGCGGCTATCGCGGTCCCTTTATGGATCGCAACTTATGTGTTGGGTCCGGCTGAAATTCCATTTGAGACAGGGCTAGCCTGGCACGCCCATGAGATGATCTTTGGCTATGGCGCCGCGATCATTGCCGGGTTTCTTTTGACCGCCATCCCCAACTGGACCAGTAGGCCACCTGTAACGGGCGCTATGTTGGCGGGGCTCGCAGCTCTTTGGGTGGCGGGCCGAATTGCGCTGATCAGTAAGCTTGGCCCGTTCTGGGCTGGCGCAATCGTTGATGCGGTGTTTCTCATTTGTTTTGCGGCGTTGATCTGGCGCGAAGTGATTGCCGGGAAAAGTTGGCGTAACTTAAAAGTTGCGGGCGCCGTCAGCATTCTCGCCATCGCCAATATCGGATTCCATATTGCTCAAAACGGTCAACCACTGATGCCTCAAATGGTATTGCATATTGGCATGGCAGTAATCCTTATACTTATTATTCTGATTGGTGGGCGGGTCACGCCAAACTTTACCCGCAATTGGCTGAAGCAGCGTGGTGTAAAACTGCCAGCGGCCTATTCTCATTTTGATGCTGTGGTTCTCGTGCTATCGGTTGTCGCTATTGTGGCCTGGGTAATATTTCCCAATCATATTTCCAGCGGCGTGATGATGGCTTTAGCGGGGCTGATGAATATCGCGCGCCTGACACGCTGGCGGTTTTGGGCAACTGTTTCTGAGCCCCTCGTCCTGATCCTGCATGTGGGATATGCATGGGCGAGCCTTGCCTTTTTGCTGCTTGGGCTCAGTGTTCTCTATCCGCAGATATTCCCCCAGCTGGCAGGTATCCATGCGCTTGGGGCGGGAGCGATTGGCGTCATGACCATAGCGATGATGACTCGCGCAACATTGGGCCATTCTGGTCGCGCTCTTAGCGCTGGAACTGGTACGATCCTTATCTATCTCCTTATCAATAGCGCGGCTCTTCTCAGAGTCACAACACCTTTCCTTGAGGCATCACTTCAATCATCAGTGACGATCGTCTCCGCGGTTTTCTGGAGCCTGGCGTTTTTAAGTTTCGTTGTGGTTTATGGGCCGCTATTGGTCCGGGCCAAGCAGTAACCGATCTTCTGGTCCTATCCACCGAACAGACAAATTATGCATATAAAATGGGCTTTTTACGCCGGATAGGAAATCGTAACCACGATCCGCGTGACGCTAGATTCATATACTGATACAGCGTCATAAAGCTTGGGTGCTATGCGGTGGGCGCGGGGTATAAAATGATGAAAATTATTCTTTTGACTATGGTGTGCGGCGCCATGCTGGTATCACATTCAGCACACGCGCAAGACCGTATGCGTGCGCGCGACATGGGTGTCACGCCGGGCATTCTGGCGCCTGGCGCTAAACGCGATCACCGATGTTGATGGCGTGCTGGTGGGGCACATTACGCGCATTAAAGGAAAAGACATCCGCACTGGCGCCACTGCCATCCTTCCTCATGCTGGTAATCTTTATCGCGATAAAGTTCCCGCTGCTATTGTTGTGGGTAATGGCTATGGAAAATTGATGGGCATAACCCAGGTTACAGAACTTGGTGAGATTGAAGCCCCGATCGTTTTGACCAACACCTTGAATGTCCCCGAAGCTGCAGTGGCGGTGATCGAGTGGACGCTTCGCCAGCCCGGCAATGAACACGTCGGGTCAGTGAACGCCGTTATCGGAGAGACCAATGATGGCGGTCTTAATAACATTCGCAAGCGCGCATTGACCTCAAAAATGATTACCCGCGCCATTGAGCGTGCAAAAGGCGGCCCGGTTGAAGAGGGTGCGGTGGGTGCTGGAACTGGCACCCGTACTTTTGGCTGGAAGGGCGGCATCGGCACGAGCTCGCGCC
>JAADIH010000098.1 GCA_013151435.1 Alphaproteobacteria bacterium | reverse complement strand
CGCTGGAAGAATATTGGGACCTTGCCGACAAAATTTTCGAATGGCCAAATGGCGAGACCGCCAACATGATCCTTGACGATGGCGGCGATGCGACGATGCTCATCCTTTTGGGTGCAGAAGCTGAGACAAACCCGTCTGTTCTCGATAACCCGTCCAATGAGGAAGAAGTCGCTTTCTTCGACACGATCAAACGACGCCTCGCGAAACAGCCAAACTGGTACTCAACTGTTAAAGCCAATATTCAGGGCGTCACCGAAGAAACAACAACTGGCGTCTTGAGGCTTTATCAACGCCAGAAAGCTGGCACGCTTCCCTTCCCTGCTATCAACGTTAATGACTCAGTAACAAAGTCCAAGTTCGACAACAAATATGGTTGCAAAGAATCACTGGTGGACGGCATTCGCCGCGGCACCGATGTGATGATGGCTGGCAAGCTCGCCCTTGTCGCCGGTTATGGTGATGTGGGCAAAGGCTCTGCTTCTTCCTTACGTGGTGCAGGCGCCCGCGTCATGGTCACAGAAGTTGATCCGATCTGTGCACTGCAAGCCGCCATGGATGGCTACGAAGTTGTCACCATGGAAGAAGGCGCCGCACGAGCAGACATCGTAATCACGGCGACAGGCAACAAAGATGTCCTCACCGTAGATCACATGCGTCTTTTGAAAGACATGGCGATCGTTGGCAATATCGGCCATTTCGACAATGAGATTCAGATCGATGGGTTGAAAAACTTCAAATGGGAAAACGTCAAGGATCAGGTTGACCTAGTCACTTTCCCGGACGGCAAACGGATGTTGTTATTGTCGCAAGGTCGTTTGCTAAATCTTGGCAACGCGACAGGCCACCCAAGCTTTGTGATGTCAGCCTCTTTCACCAATCAAACCCTGGCCCAGATCGAGCTGTGGACCAAAGGTGATCAGTACGACAACGAAGTCTATGTATTGCCAAAGCATCTTGATGAGAAAGTAGCCCGGCTCCACCTTGATAAAGTGGGCGCACACCTCTCTAAACTATCTAAAGAGCAAGCCGAATATATTGGTGTCTCAGTCGATGGGCCGTTCAAAAGTGATCAATATAGATACTAAATTACGGGGGTCTGTTTAAGGCCACTGCATTCAATAAGACCAAACACCGCTCATCCCTTTTAGTAGGGCTGGGCGGTGTTTTCAGTTTCAGCAGTCGTTATTCACTAGCGAACTCTGCGCAGGCCCTTATTGCCATTACACCCAGCAGTGTTTTTGTTGACTTTTGTTTTGACATGACTTAGCGTGCTACGAATGTAACACTACGCGTATTACCGTGACGCAACAATAACAATCAGCGTCATTCAACCTTTAAGTGGGCGACCTTTAGACGGGGAACGCTCGGAAAGGAGCGTTTAGTAATGGTGTTTTTTAGGTGGATAATAGGAGTGCCGATAGCCGCGCTGATAACAGCAGGGCTTTTCATGATCATGGCCGGACTCATTCAAAAACCAATTATTGAGGTTGATCCCGCCAAACCTAACCCCGATCTTGATATTTTTATGAAACCAATACCGCCAGAGGGTCCTCGGACAAAGCCAATTAAAGAGGAAGTTCCAAAAGCACCACAGACAGAAATTGAATTCAAAAAACCTTCAAAAAACCCTGGTGGCACTCAGACTGGCCCAGCTCCCACACCAGCAACAACAAAAGGGCCAGTAATTCCTACTCAATTCCCCACCCCCATCATCAGAATGGAACCACCCTACCCAGAAGGGTGTCGCGCTAAAGCGATTGAAGGAAATGTCCTTGTCCAGTTTGATGTCACCGCGGAAGGCAATGTCGTCAATGTGCGTGTCATCGAGGCTCCTGATCGATGCTTCAACCGTATCGTCAGCACCGTTTCGAAATGGAAATACCCTCCAGCCTATCAGGATGGCCGCCCCGTAAAGCGTTATGGCGTAGTAGAACGGTTTACTTTCCAGCTCACGGGATAGCCATTTTCAAAGCTCTAACCTGTTGAAAACTTCATTGGCGGCGTAACCAATTTGCCGCCAATGCCCCTAGCGAGCGGCGGCGAACACAGTACATATTGTGAATAATAGCATCCGACACACAAAATATTGGCGAATCTAGGTATTTTGTTCGGCTCGGTTCAACAATTGCTGGTTAGGGCAGAACAGCATGCGGTTTCGCAAGCGGATCTTATTGGGCGCAACTGCACTGACGGGAATTTTCTCGCCGACTTTTGCGCAATCTGGTGTTGAGGCCGGTGCTAAAGCGATGATCGCTGGCCTGGACCCTATCATTGTAGGCGCTGGTGGCGCTGTGGCGCTAACCGCTGCTGCTGTGATTTGGGCAATCCGCGTTTCGGCCGCCACACGTCACCAATCTGTGCATTGGTCGAACCGTCTGGCCGAGATGGAAGCGCGGCTAGAAAAAGCCGAAGCCGTCCTCTCCGCCCATCCGGGGCTGGTGCTCGTCTGGGAAGACGATAGCGAGACCATCAAAGAAGGTTGGGGCGACCCGAAAATTCTGGGCGGACCTGCCGCCCTCGCCTCTCTTCTCTCGTTCTCTAAAGACGACCCGGACGGGGGTGGGGCCCCGGTGGATAGGTTGTTAAATACACTTGGCGAATTACAGCTCGAAGATGAAGACGCCGAAACACCGCAAACACTTCGCGATAAGGTCAACGATTTACGCGGCCATGGCGTCGCCTTTTCTGGCGCAGTCGTGACTGATGACAGTCGATCAATTGAGGTGGACGGAAGAGTTGCAGGCGGGCAGGTCGCGCTTTGGCTGACTGATCCCGCCGTTCGTATGGCAGAAGACGGCGCCATTTTCGGCGCCTTTCGCGAACGCGCAATGGATCTCCATGGTTCTCATGCATTGCTGGAGCGCGCACCATTCCCCGCCTGGCGACGCAATGCATCCCTCGAACTCGTCTGGGTCAACCAAGCTTACATGAACGCGGTCGAAGCGGCTTCCCCAAATGAGGTCATCAAACAACAGATAGAGCTCGACCCTGCCGTCAAAAAACTAGCCGCCAGCGCCGCCGCGGAACGCAAACCGTCTGATGGCCGCATTGTTTTGAATTCTCGCGGTGAGCGACGGGTCTTGCGGATCATTGAAACTCCCCTTCACGGATCTGGCGACGCCGCAATTGGCGGCTGCGCGATTGACGCCACCGAGCTTGACCGGGCTAAGGTTGATCTACGCCAACATGTGGAAGCTAATCAACGAACGCTTGATCAAATTCAAACAGCTGTCGCGATTTTCGGGGCCAGCCAAAATCTCGTCTATCATAACCGCGCCTTTCAGAAATTATGGGCGCTTGAAGATGCCGAGCTAAGTGGGCGCACTTATCATGGAGAAATTCTCGACCAACTTCGGCTTGACGGAAAACTCCCCGAACCTACCGACTATGATACATGGAAAATTGACCAACTTTCACTTTATACTGAGGGACATACAGCCCCCGGGGCAGAACGAGATGGGGATGCGCCCGACGAGATTTGGCACTTGCCTGATGGGCGCACCTTAAGGGTTGCAAAGCAACGCCACCCGCTTGGCGGCGTCATGGCGGCCTTTGAAGACATCACCGAAAAGGTTTCTCTCGAAGCACGTTTCAACACCCAGATCAGCGTTCAAAAAGCCACACTCAACAATCTCGCGGAAGGGGTTGCAGTATTCGGAGCGGACGGAACGCTACGCCTTTTCAACAAAGCTTTTCAAAAACTATGGCGCATCGATGCAAACAGTCTCGATAAAAAACCCCATATCGATTGGATTTCAGAACAATTCGCTCACGCGACAATAAATGCCGAGCATGAAATCACTGATATTCGGCGCGCAGTCACCGCAAAATCGCCTGCCGATCGTGCCCCCCGAATGGGTATTGAATTTGCGCTAGAGGATGGGCGCACGATTTTATTCGGTACGGAGCCTCTGCCTGATGGAGCGACACTCACTCACTTCCTTGACATAACTGACTCCCGGGAACGTGAGAAAGAGCTGAAAGAACGCAACGACATATTAGAGAATGCTGATCGTCTCAAATCGAAATTTGTTGATCACGTTTCCTACCAGCTGCGCACGCCGCTTTCGACAATCATCGGCTTTTCGGAGATGCTTGATGGTCAAATGTTCGGTGTCCTCAATGACCGGCAAAAAGATTATGTCGCCAGTGTTCTGTCGGCGTCTTATCATTTACGAGACCTCATCAATGACATCATTGACCTTGCCGCCATCGACGCTGGAAAATTGGAAATCGAACGCAAGTCAACAGATATCCGCAAGTTACTTGAAAATGCGAAAGTCTTTGCGACCCTAAAAGCAGAAGACACTCAAGTTGAACTGAAAGTAGACTGCCCGAAGACCATCGGTTCGGCAGACCTCGATGAGCGCCGGGTAAAACAAATCTTGTTCAATTTATTGTCAAATGCATTTTCCTATAGCAGTGCGGGCGGCGCCGTCACGCTTGGCGCAAGCCGATCCAACGGCGTTGTCAAAATCTGGGTTGAAGATACCGGGCGGGGCATATCACCCACAGACCAGGCAAAGATCTTTGACGCATTTGAAAGCCGTGGCCCTAGCGCCGGTGCGGGTCTTGGCCTTTCTCTCGTGGAAAAATTCGTCAAGCTGCACGGCGGCTGGGTACGCATGGACTCGAGAGAAGGAAAAGGCGCTCGCGTCACCTGCTTCCTCCCTGAAAGTCAGCCCGCCACCGCCGATAACAACTCCGGCACCGCTAAGACCAGCGACAAGCAGGGGGCCGAAAAAGCGACCCCTCCCAAGAAAAAGCGCCGGCGCAAATCTACTAAATCGGTACGCTCGACCACTGCACGCCGCCCAAAAGCTGCTGAATAGCCCAGTTTTCTATTCTACATTTGGCGTCCCGCATCCCCTCTTTTATGCCACGTTCATTGGGTATAGTCTTGCCTCATGTATTTCTTGGCCCTTTTACTCTCCGCCGCCACGAGTGGCGCATTCGTCGATACCGACGCCGCAAATGAGCGCTATCTTGATTGCATTTCCCTGGTTGATACGGATGTCAAAAAAGGCCGCTTTGCCGCTCAGCAATGGGCGTCATCCGGCGGCGGTGCGGACGCACAACATTGCCTGGCAGTAGCCGATATTACCGCAGGGTTTCCAAAACTCGGCGCATTGCGCCTGGAACAAATTGCGCAACGAAAAGACGCCGGTGATGATTATGTGCGCGCGCGCCTGCTCGCTCAGGCAGCAGACGCATGGCTTCAATCGGACGAAACTATACCTGCACAAGACGCCATCAATGAAGCCATATTACTTGTGCCAGATTCCGGGGAACTCCAATTGACTGCCGCGAAAATCCACGCAGCCCGAGAAGAATGGCATCAAGTGATCTCCTCAGTTACTCTTGCCGAACAAGCTGGTTTTGTTGCCGCCTATAGTTACGTGTTGCGAGCACGCGCCCTTACCGAGCTCGGTGACTATGAAACCGCTGCCCAGGATGTTGTAAATGCATTAAGCCTCGATCCCGTCAATGTGGATGCCCTTGTCTTGCGTGGTGAGTTGCAGCAAACCGGAATCGTTATTGAGGTCTATTTCGAGTCAGGTGATGAAAGCGAATAATCGATTGCTGAGATATACTATTATCAGACAATCACCACACGAGTAGAAATACCTCCACCCGGAGTCACGCCCATTTCTGCAACAATCCTATCGACCTAACCGTAAAATCACTTCACATAAGGAGCGCGTTAACGATTGGTTAACGGTTGGGGCATCCCATTGGGGCAATGTCAGTTAAAGAGAATAGAACGAATGGCGCGCTCATCCCTACACAGTAAAAACGTCCGCGAACTTCAGCGGCTGGCCCAAGACGCATCACCCATCCGACGCCTCCATCGACGGAAAAGCCCCTCCCGCATGGCAATGCTTGAGTTGATTGATTTACTTTCCCGATGGAGCGCTATTGGGTTAGCCATGATTGCTGGCCTTAGTATTTATCTCGCGATCACAGTTGGCAGTACATATCCCACCAGAGCAGCAAGCTGGACAGCACTTATACTTGCCGCATCATGGGTGTGTCGACGCCTGCACAGTCAATTCCGGGCAGGAGACATAATTGCATCACAGCCATTCCATTGGCGCGCCTCATACACATCCTGCCTCAGTGTTTTGGGGGTCATCTTTGCGAGCGCACCAATTTTGCTGACGCCAGCAAGCGCCCCGCCCGTGATGTATTTGCAAGTCGCAGCCATCGTATTGTTCGGCTCGTTTGCGGCCGCAATGGTCCATTGCGCCCACCTTCCCACAGCGGCGGCCCTAGCGCTCCCAGCCGCAATCCTGCCTGCACTTTCCGCCTTGAGGATGGGGGATATGGCTTTACTGGTCGCGATTATCTCTATTTCAGCGATGGGATTGGCGATCACCTATGGCGTCAGTAGGACGGTTGCTGCTGACGCTGCCCGGCGCAACCCCCGCACGACACGCGGGATGATGGATACAGGCAAGGCAGGCGCAACATCAGTTGCAGAGCGTGCTGTAAACGCAGTTTAAAACCTGTATTTAGACGCCACTCACCCAGCCATGCCGCCAGCGTGGCACGGGCCAGGCATCAGCCTAAATAGCACTAAAGCAAGGCATCTAAACGCCCAGCTAATTGTATCACGCGGTTTTCACGTATAGCGGTAGAATTCTCGCCGCACCCTCGTCAAATTATTAGACTTCGCCGAGCTCTTCACGCTATGAGAGCCATCGAAAAGCCAAATAAAAAAGGCGAGGATTTGAGATGCCAGAGGGCTTCCTGACCACGGTTGATGGCCAAATTCTAAATGAGGTCATCAAACTTGCGAAAACAAAGAAAATTGGTGAGTTTGACGATAAGGGCGACCTCTCTCCCGCCTTTTCCAGCTACCTGGAACAAATGGTCCGGTACGCAACGGGCGAAGATAAAATCTGGTCAGAACCAGAGTCGCTTTTATGGCGCGCTGTAAATGCCTGGAAAAACGCAGAGACGCGCGAACCTCATCAAGACAATATCGCACTTCGTATCGAAGACGGAAAAAACTGGACTGAAAAACGGTTAGTCCTCGATATCGCCTCAGATGATAAACCCTTCATCGTCGATTCAATTTCTGCTGCTCTCTCCGAAGCTGGCAAGCCTGTTTCCTTTTTCTCTAATGCCGTGATTGACGCGCCTCGTGACGAGCACGGCAACCGGCTTGCCACTGGAGATCAGACTATTCGCGAGTCAATGATCCATGTGGAGATGGATCCTCCAGTCTCCGAGGGCGAACTCGATAATTTACGCAATGAAATTACTCTTGTCCTTAATGAGGTTGATCTTGCCGTCGCCGATTGGGAGCCAATGCGCGCACGTTTAGAGGCGAGTATTAAACAATTGCAAAAGGCCAAATTATCTGACTTAAAGAAAATCGAAAAACAAGAAGCAATCAATTTTCTAAAATGGGTATTGGACAACCGTTTTGCTTTTCTGGGCGTGCGAAAATATGAATATAACGATGAAGATGGCAATCTACAATTTGAACACAACCTGGAACAAGACCTTGGTATTTTAAAAAATCCTGAAAGGCGTATTTTAAAATCAACATATCAGGCAAGTGGCGACCTTTCCCCGGCAGTAGAGGCGTTTCTTGAATCCAGCGAACCCATCCTTATCACGAAAGCGAATGCAAGGTCTCTAGTTCACCGCCGAGCGCATATGGACTATATCGGCGTCAAAATATACTCTCCCGATGGTAAGGTTATTGGCGAAGAACGATTTGTCGGCTTGTTCACATCTGATGCATATAACCGGCCCGCAGCAGAAATTCCTTTGATCAGTGCAAAAATGAAAGCAGTGATCGACGCGACGGCTTTTCGCCCAGGCGGCCACAATGAAAAAGCGCTCCTGAATATTCTGGAAACATACCCTCGGGATGAGTTGTTTCAAGCTGATGTTGACAGTTTGCGTGAGACCAGCCTCGGCATATTACGCCTCTATAAACGACCGCGCGTAAAACTATTCTTGCGCAGAGACCGTTTTGATCGTTTTGTCTCTGCGTTCGTATTTATTCCTCGCGATCGGTTTAATTCAGATACGCGCGAACAAGTTGGCGACCTTCTGGCTA
>JAADIH010000210.1 GCA_013151435.1 Alphaproteobacteria bacterium | reverse complement strand
GGGGACGAAATTAATATAGGTCTGAATTGGACGTTTCTCGCGGCGGAATCGAGGCGATATTGCGGCACAACATCACGAATTGTAATGGTCTAAAGGGTTATCGGGAGCGCAGGAACAATCATCCAAACTACAGCAGCATCGCCGCTGGTTCTTCGATGAAGGTCTTAAATGCATTCAAGAACTGCGCGCCCACAGCGCCATCAACGACACGATGATCGCAAGTCAACGTCACCGTCATCACCGTTGCGATTTCCATCTTGCCGTCTTTCACCACAACGCGCTGTTCGCCCGCGCCCACCGATAAAATCGCGCCTTGAGGCTGGTTCACAATCGAGGCGAAAGACGTGATCCCGAACATGCCAAGATTGGAAACCGAAAATGTGCCACCCTGATATTCTTCGGGCTTAAGTTTTTTGGCTTTTGCGCGTCCCGCCATGTCTTTGACCTCGGCAGAAATTTGCTTGAGGCCTTTTACCTCGGCCTTCCAGATAATTGGTGTAATGAGCCCGCCGTCAATCGCCACGGCAACGCCGATGTCAGCATGCTTGTGCAAAAGAATCGCCTCATCCGTATAGGTTGCATTAGCAGCAGGAACAGCCATCAGAGCCATCCCCGATGCTTTGATGATGAAATCATTGACGGAGATTTTGAAGACGCCCTCACCTTCCTTGGGTGACGCCGCATTAATCCGTGCGCGCGCCGCAAGCAGATTATCCAGTTCCACATCCACATTCAGCGGGAAATGCGGAACTTCCATGTTAAAGCTTTGGTTGAGACGCTTGGCGATGATCTTGCGCATACCGCTAAGCTTGACCGCGTCATAACTCTCCGGCGGATAAAGCCGCGCATCAACCGAGGCTGGCGCCGCAACGAATTGCGCTGCAGGAGCGCCCGCTTTGCCGGTTCCCTCCGCTTTGGCTTTTTCAATGTCGCGCTTAACGACGCGCCCGCGTGGGCCAGAGCCATTAACCGCAGTAAGGTCAATCCCGTCGGCCTTGGCCATGCGTTTGGCCAAAGGGGAAGCGAGGATGCGGGCGTTGGCGTTGGATGCCTTCCCCTCACCCGAAACGGCGTCGCCGTTTAGACCTCTCCCAAGGGAGAGGTTTTGGGCTGCGGTTGTTTCTTGCTTCACCTCTCCCTTGGGAGAGGTCGAAGGCGTTTTAGCGCCTTCGGATGAGGGACCGAGGTCACCTCCACCCAGCGCATCAAGATCCACCCCATCCATGCTCTCGCCATCATCGAGCAACACCGCTATCAGCGCATTGACCTTTACGCCTTCGGTGCCCTCAGCCACCAGGATTTTACCAACCGTTCCCTCGTCCACGGCTTCCACTTCCATGGTCGCCTTGTCGGTCTCTATCTCTGCGATAATGTCGCCAGAAGAAACCGTGTCGCCGACTTTCACATTCCACTTAGAGAGCGTGCCCTCTTCCATGGTTGGTGACAGTGCAGGCATGAGTAATGGGGTTGGCATAAGTCTATCCTGAGTTTCCTACTTTCCGCTCATCCCATCTCCTCATCCTGAGGAGCCGCCTAGAGGCGGCGTCACGAAGGACGCCGGGATGAGCGGAGTTAATTTGTTTCCGTCTCACTTAATCCCTATACATCACTTGCTTCACAGCCTTCACGATCTTATCGGCATTCAACAGGCTCAACGCTTCAAGATTAGCGGCATAGGGTAATGGCGTGTCTTCCTGGGTAACGCGCGCAGGCGGGGCATCGAGATAATCAAAGGCGTGTTGCGTTACTTGCCAGGCGACTTCCGCGCCGATCCCGCATGGCGCCCAGCCTTCTTCGACTGTGACAATACGGTTGGTTTTCTTGACTGACGCGATCACTGTCTCCGTATCCATGGGACGGATGGTGCGAAGATCAACGACCTCCACCGACACACCCTCGCCCGCTAAAATCTCTGCCGCCTCAAGTGAGAATTTCACACCGCGTGAATAGGTAACGATCGTAACGTCAGTTCCCTCACACTGGATTTTCGCCTTGCCAATCGGCAGCACCCAATCATCCATATCGGGGACTTCCATGGTGTCGCCGTAAAGCAGCTCATGCTCAAGGAACACAACCGGATTGGGATTGCGGATTGCCGCTTTCAACAGCCCTTTGGCGTCAGATGCAGAATAAGGCGCGATCACAATCAGCCCCGGCACATTGGCATACCATGGCGCATAATCTTGCGAGTGCTGTGCTCCGACCCGCGAGGCCGCCGCATTGGGTCCACGAAAAACGATAGACGGGCTCATCTGACCGCCGGACATATAGCGGGTCTTCGCTGCCGAATTGATGATGTGGTCAATCGCCTGCATGGCGAAGTTCCAGGTCATAAATTCAACGATGGGTTTAAGGCCCGCAAACGCCGCGCCGACCCCAAGTCCGGCAAAGCCATGTTCCGTGATCGGCGTGTCCACCACCCGGCGCGGACCAAATTCCTGAAGCAGGTCGCGACTGACTTTATAGGCGCCTTGATACTCGGCGACCTCCTCACCAATCAGAAATACATCCGTATCGAGACGCATTTCTTCGGCCATGGCGTCACGTAACGCGTCACGCACGGTGATCTCGACCATGCCAACGCCATCGGGAAGTTCGGGGTCAGTTACGCCATCCTTCGAGGCTCGTTCGCTTTCGCTCTCTCGCACCTCAGGATGAGGCGCTGATATTGTAACACGATTAAACTCAGCCTCATCCTGAGGCGTCGCCCCGTTTGGGGCGGCCTCGAAGGATGACACGTCGATCTGGTCGGCGCTTTCACCATCGTCGAGGATCACCGCAATCGGCTCATTCACCTTGACGTTCTCGGTCCCCTCAGCGATCAGGATTTTTCCGATCACACCATCATCCACCGCCTCGACCTCCATGGTGGCCTTGTCGGTTTCGATCTCGGCGATAACATCACCGGTTGAGACTGTATCCCCCTCTTTGACGACCCACTTTGAAAGAGTGCCCTCTTCCATGGTCGGCGACAGGGCAGGCATAAGAATCGGCGTTGGCATTGATATGTCTCGACTTTCGAATATGAGGGCACTTATCTAGAGCATCAGCCGATAAATACAAATCACTCGATGGTGTCCCGTCGGCAAGCTGGCTTACACAAGCCGCGAGCGTTTCACAGCCGCTTCAATAAAGGAAGCAAATAGCGGGTGTGGCTCGAATGGGCGTGACTTTAACTCTGGGTGGTATTGAACACCGATGAACCAGGGATGCGCCGGGATTTCCATAATCTCAGGTAAGCCACCATCGGGTGACCTGCCCGAGAAGACGATGCCATGTTCGGCTAGGCGATCCGCCCATGCGATATCAACTTCATACCGGTGCCGATGGCGCTCCGATATATCTTCAGCGCCATAGATTTCTGCAACGCGGCTACCGGGTTTTAGGCGCGCCGGATACGCGCCAAGGCGCATGGTGCCGCCGAGATCACCGTCTTTGCTGCGCGTTTGTTTTTGATTGCCATGGGTCCACTCGGTCATCAGACCAACAATGGAGGTTCCGCCTTTTGAAAACTCCGACGAACTCGCACCCTTTTCACCAACAAGATTTCGCGCCGCCTCAATGATCGCCATCTGCATGCCAAAACAAATTCCAAAATAAGGAATTTCTTTTTCACGCGCGAACTGTGCGGCCTTAATTTTACCTTCCGATCCGCGCTCGCCAAATCCACCGGGCACGAGAATACCGTGAACGCCCTCTAAAGCAGAAATCGCAGATTCTTCTTTTTCGAAGACATCGGATTCGATCCACTCAACATTGACGCGGACATTATTGGCGATGCCGCCATGGGCGATAGCCTCAATCAGAGATTTATATGCGTCCTTCAGCACGGTGTATTTTCCGACAACCGCGATGGTGATCTCACCGTCGGGCGCCGTGATACGCTGTACAATATCTTCCCAGCCATCCAATTTTGGATCTGGAGCATCCTTGATGCCAAAGGCGCTCAAAACTTCTTTGTCGAAGCCTTCCTGATGATAGGTCAGGGGAACTTCGTAGATCGTGCGGCAATCAAGTCCCTGCACAACCGCCGATTGGCGTACATTACAGAACAGCGCAATTTTCTTGCGTTCACTCGCCGGAATGTCCCGGTCCGCCCGGACGAGCAAGACGTCCGGCTGGATACCGATCGCGCGAAGTTCACGTACGGAATGCTGCGTTGGTTTGGTTTTCAATTCACCGGCTGACGGGATAAACGGCATCAGCGTCAAATGCACATAAACCGCATCGCCTCGCGGCAGCTCATTACCAAGTTGCCGGATCGCTTCGAAGAACGGCAATGCTTCAATGTCGCCGACGGTGCCGCCAATCTCACACAGGACAAAATCAGCCTCGCCCGCATCAGACAATACAAACTGTTTAATCTGATCGGTAACGTGCGGAATGACCTGCACGGTAGCGCCAAGATAATCCCCACGGCGTTCGCGCTCGATGATCCGGGAATATATCTGTCCCGTGGTGACATTGTCAGCTTTCGAGGCCGAAACGCCCGTAAACCGCTCATAATGTCCGAGATCGAGATCGGTCTCAGCGCCATCGTCAGTGACGAAGACTTCACCATGTTGATAGGGCGACATGGTGCCAGGATCGACGTTCAAATAGGGGTCCAGCTTGCGCAAACGGACTTGATAGCCACGCGCCTGTAGAAGCGCGCCCAAAGCCGCCGAAGCTATACCTTTTCCGAGAGACGACACCACGCCGCCGGTAATGAATATATACCGCACCATGGAAGCCCGTCTTAGCGAAGTATCGCCATCAATCAAATGGTAATTTTACAAACCAGCACTACCGCGACATATTATTCGTCGGGAGTGTCCGTGTTGTCTTGATTTTCTTCTGAATTATCGCCTGTGGGCGGCTCGTTCGTATCAGGATCCGCCCCCAGAGAATCGAGAATTTCCTGTTCCGTCAGGGGAAGGCCCTCACCTGCCGCCCCTTCCGGAGCCGTTGGCGAATCACCACCTACTGAACGCAAGAGATCGTCCGTGGTTGGCGCTGATATCGTATCAATTGCATCTGGCGCTGCTTGGCCCGTCAGTTCTTCAACCGCTGTTTCTTCGTCATCGCCAGTGCCCGCATAAATCGCCAAGCCCAAAGATGTAGCAAAAAATGCCGCCGCCAGGATGGATGTGGTCCGCGTCAGCGCATTTGCGGCACCCCGCCCGGACATGAAACCGCCGCCACCGCCGCCGCCGCCAAGCCCAAGGGCCCCGCCGTCAGAGCGTTGCAGGAGGACGACCACAATGAGGCCGAGAACGATAAGCGTGTGGACGGTAAGAATTACGGCGGTCATAAGATTGGCTTCTTTTTAGCTACTGTGCTGCGGCCGTAGCCGAACAAGGTATCATATGGGCACACGCGCAATACAGAAAAGGCGCCAAGGCTGCAAGACCTGAATTAAAGCCGATGGGGACGTATGGGCCCTTCATAAAGCCTCGACCGGCTCATGAAAGTTGCTACTATAGGCAATGTTCTATCCGTTATTAACTTTTCAAACTCAACTAGCCGATTTTCAGCCATGAATGCTCCCAAAGCGCCGAGTACATATAGGAAAGTTTCTCACATAATCGCCGATTATGTCATGCCCATCACGACTGGCGCCTTTGGCATGCCCATCAGCCTCTACGATGAAGATGGCCGCGCCTTAACGACAGCCGATGATTTTTTGGCTGGAAGAAACCTTTTACTGCTTTTCGCCAGCCGATTTGACGATGATCAGGTCAAGCAAGAGCTTGCCGGTTTTACCGCCCAATCAGACAAACTGCGATCATTAGACACGATCACGCTAATCCTCAGCGGTTCCAGCTACGCGGCGCAAAACAAATCCTTTAAGAAAAAACTTGGACTAGAATGGCCAATATTGGGTGATCCATCGGGAGCCACCCATGCAGCTTATGGGCTTCACAAGGGCTCTGCAGATCCAAAGGCTCCGGCCCTTCGTTCCATTTTACTCACGCCACTTGGACAGATCCGGTCAATTTTGGACGCGCCGCAAACTAAAGGACACGCAGAACAAATGGTCGAAAAACTTCAAAACGCCGCCGTTGCAGCTGAAGCGCAATGGCAGCCGCCCCATGCGCCTGTACTGATGATCCCCAAAGTATTTTCACCCGAGGAGTGCGCGGCGCTGATTAAATCAGTCGACGATAATTGCACGGTCGCTGTGAATAAAAACGAATGGAAGCAGGCTACAAGCAACGTGGCCGTCCCACTTTATGAGTATGACCGTCAGGATCGAATGAACCTCTTCATCCGTGATCAAAAGACCATCTCGTTCATTGATGAACGGCTTGGCACACGCGTAAATCCAATGATCAAAAAGGCTTTTTCCTTTGACGTCACACAGCGAGAAGAACTGCATGTTGCCCGCTATGAAGGCTCCCGCGAAGGCATGCATATGGGGCATCGTGACAACATTACGCCTGAAACTTCAAATCGCCGTTTTGCCATATCCGTTAGCCTGAGTGACGGTTACGAGGGCGGTGAAATACGCTTCAGCGAATTTTCCAGCCGTGGTTATCGCGGCCCTGTAGGAACAGCGACTATCTTCTCATCTTCTCTTCTGCATGAGGTGATGGAAACCACAAAGGGCGTCAGACACGTCTTAATCAGTCATCTATATTAGAGCCAATCCGAGTGGTTTAAATCTCGGATTTGTTCTAGCAGCCTGCTTAAAATCCCAAATGACACTTCGTGACGGCCCAATGGGCCTCCTCAGTGTGAAGACATGATGTTGGTTTTCTTCATCCTGAGGGCGAGCATCGCTCGCGTCACGAAGGATGGACGTGCTGAATTTGGACTTTTCAGCAGCCTGCTAAAGTTGGGTACCAACTGGGCGCAGCTTCGCTATGTCGGTCAGCAAACCGCGCCCCAAAAGAATTAAATTGTCAAAGAGCCCACGCAAGCCGAATCGCTTCGCCCACGCATGAACGTCAAAAGGACCGTTTCGGTTTTCGTGATGTTCCTTATAGGGATGGAACCCATCGCCTGTTGATCTGGCCGCATCTCAACGCTGAGAAGGAGTATACGGCCATTTCGAAGGGCGGGGATAACTATGCACCAAATATAGGTTTTATGGAAAAATACCCTCCTGGGGTTGAAATCTTTGAGAAAAATTCAACCCGTTTCGCCTTGGCATAGATCTGTCATCCCCGGATTTATTCCGGGATCCAAAGTACAGTTCCGTGCCATTACTCTGGATTGCCGAGACAAGCCCGGCAATGACGCGAATAGATTAAGGTGTCAGAGGGAATGTACAATCAAGAATGCAGAGCCGTTCCCTTGGTATAACCTAGAAACGGCTCTGGTGATTTAGTGTTACAACGCTTTTTGTTCTTCCACCCAGGTCTCGACAACATCTTTGAGGATGCCGAGTGGCATGCCGCCATTCAGCAAGATCGTTTCGTGGAATTCGCGAAGATCAAAATCATCGCCAAGTTCGGCTTCTGCATAGTCGCGCAGTTGCAAAATCGCCATTTGGCCGGTTTTGTATGATGTCGCCTGCCCTGGCCACACACTATAGCGTTCGATTTCGCGAGTGACTTCAGCGTCGGTCATACCCGTCTTTGAGACCATGTATTCAATCGCTTGCTCACGTGACCAGCGTTTGTGGTGTATCCCGGTATCAACCACCAACCGCACCGCACGGAACATCTCGGCTTGCAAGCGGCCTAGGTCACCTAAGGGATCGTCGTCATAAAGTCCCATATCAGTCTTCGCTATACGCTCGGCATAAAGCGCCCAACCTTCTGAATATGCCGAGAATGGCGACACCGTGCGCAGGAACGGCACACCCTTCATGAGCTGCGAGGCGGAAAGCTGAAAATGGTGGCCTGGCGCGCCCTCATGTACCATCAATGTAGGCAGGGTCCATTTTGGATTATCCGCCGTATCTTTTTGGTTAATGTAAAATCTCCCCGGCCGTTCGCCGTCACGCGAAGGAGGACTGTAATAACCGCCGGGTGCTGATGCTTCTGAGAACTCCGGTATCCGTACGATTTCTAATGGTTGCGGTGGAATGGTTATAAAATAGTCCGGCGCCATCGCCATAATGTCGTCATTCAGTGCGACAAGATAATCGAGCATTTCCTGTCGACCAGCATCTGTGTTGGGAAATTGTTGCTCTGGGTTTTCCATCAACACGCGCACGCGCTCGGAAACTGTTCCCTCGACAAGGCCTTGCGCGACCAGAATGGCGTCCATCTCAACGCCAATACGCTCCACTTCAGAAAGGCCAGTGTCGTGGATCTCGTCAGCGGTAAAA
>JAADIH010000179.1 GCA_013151435.1 Alphaproteobacteria bacterium | reverse complement strand
GCCATCGGCCCGCGTATGGCCGCTTCCAGACGCGTTCCGCTACGGTTCCCATAGTAGTTGTCTGCGATGTCGGTAATCGACAGACCCGGCTTGCCGTCATGGCCCTGGTGGGTCGTATATAAAAAAACCATCGCCATAAGGTAGCCGAGGCCAATGGTGAGCAAGAATGCTGTAAATAATAACTTTTCACTCGTCGTACAGTCATAGAAACGGCGCATAGGGGCGTCCTCCCCAATCTGGTTTCAGTTTATATTCAGTACAAAGTTGAAAACGATCTGTATCAAATAGAACAGACATAGATGTAGCGCAAGAAGTTTGCGTCAGTGATGTGCATATTCAAATACCGCCTCTGTCGTTTTCGGGGAGCCGGGCCTTTGAACGGTCACGTTGACACGATAGATAGCCTGGCTGGGCATCTCGAAATAGTTGCCATATGTTAAAGCATCAGCGACAGTAAATGGCTCAAGCGTCTCTGTTTTTCCTGCGAGACCGATCTCATCTCAGTGACGGTCGCCTCGACCTCGGCGTCGGTGATGCGATCGAAAGAATCGGCCTCAAATAGGGCGACCATAATATGGTGGATATGTTTCCCATCGGGAACGCCGCCATGCATAGTGGCCTCGGCGTGTCCTTGCGCGTGCCCCCGGATGATTTCTGCGGGCACGACTGCGAAGTATATCACCGTCCCGTCGACGGTTTTATATCCTTCGGGCTCGCTTGCGAAGGCCGTTCCAGCAGTCGAAATCAAAATTAACGCTGGCGCCAGACGGGCCAGTATTTTCAAAAACGGATGTTTCATTGGGCTTCTCCTGTGCACACATTTGTTTTAGGCAACAGGCGCTGCTGCGCTACTCCCAAGGAAGACTGGTTGCAACAGGGCATGTATACTATAAGCCGCTCCTGCTTGTTTGTCATGTGACAGGATGGCGTTGTTGTGCAGTGCGCGCATGTGTCGCCTGCCATGGGTAGGGTTTGTACAGAACAAGGGGTGGTTTTTAACCTGCGCACCAAGAATTGGTGAGGGATATGTTGCCGCCATTCGTATTATTCTATGCGCATGTTTGTTCTTCGTTACATTTCTATGCTGCACGGATAAAATTTTTCGCTGCTAATGTATCGGATGACGCAGGGCGCCAGAAGCATTGGTGAGAAGGCGATGAAATTTAAATTCATAACAGCAACCATAAATATATCCATGGTAGACAAGGTTGAGCAGCGTCTCAGAAAGATTGCAGCGCCGGGTTTAAGCGTATCGAAGGTGCAAGGTTACGGCGCCCACAAAAATTTCTTTCAGCGCGATCTTATGACCACCCATGCTCGGCTACAAATTTACGCACCCGAAAATCGTGTGGTTGAAATCGTTGACGCGATTATGGATGCGGGCGGCACAGGGTCGGAGGATGACGGCATCGTCGCCGTCAGTCCGGTTGATGCGGTTTATCGCATTGGCGATAAAAAAGAGGCAAATGCAGAAGAGTTTTAAAAACGGCAACCATCTCGATCGTTGTATTATTTGCCTCGCAGTTGAGGTTTATTGATAGGTATGGAAACTGCCGTCGGGCCCGAGGATTTCGGCCTGTGTGCGTTGGATGTGGTAAAAAGCCTCGCTACGCTAATGTCGAGAAAAAATATGGGAGACCATGATGGCGAAGTCAAACGCTGAAAATGCTGCAGGTCGTTTGCCAATCTTTGCATTAGGTATGAGCTTGGGCCTGTTTTTGGTAATTTCATTTATTCTCTGCGTTAGTTTTGATCTAATATTTCCAAGCTACGCCATGCACGGCGCATGGGAAGGCCTGTTGCCCGGATTTGTATGGTTGAGTTGGGGGGCATTCGCAATTGGAGTGGTCGAAACTTTTTTATATGGTTGGTATACGGCGCTGATTTTTGGGCCGCTATATAATCTGTTTTCCCGCAGTTAGAGCTGGATATCGCGTCTCGCTAGATGGCTTTAGCCACGACAATGGTCTGAGCGAAGGTGGAGAAGTTAGCGCTCTGAGAATGCCCGGTTCAACGGGCGTAGCACAGGTTTTAGCATATATTGCATCAACGACCGAGATTCGGTGATGATTTCGGCCCGTACCTGCATGCCAGGCGTAAGCATTTCAATAAGGCGGTCCGAAGAACCGCTATCATCGTCGAGCGCCACATAGGCAATAAAATAAGTCTCGCGCGTGCGCTCATTGGTGAACGTATCAGCTGAGACATGCATGATCCGGCCCTTTATTTTGCCGTAACGATTGGGATCGAATGCGGTTACGGAAACATCCGTCTCCTGACCGATGATGACATGGCCGATGTCTTTTGGGTTGACGCGCACTTCAGCAAATAGAGTGTTACTGGCCGGCGTGATTTCCGCAACCAGCCCGCCAGGGCGAACGACATCGCCCGCGCCGTCGACAGCAACAGATTTTACTATCCCGGCAACAGGTGCGCGTACTGTCAGCCTTTGCGCCCGATCTTCGAGCGAACGCAGCGGCCGGGCGAGCTCGGCAAGTTCTGCGATTGCATCGGCGCGTTGTTCTGCGGCGCGGTTTTTATAGGTTGCGTCTCCGTTTTCAAGTTCAGAGGTTGCGCTTTCAAACGCGCGCTTGGTTTGCTCAAACCGCGCCTTTGATGCGGCGGCTGCGGCTTGTGCGCCGGCGTAAGCGGCTTTGGCTTCAAGAAATGCTTGCTTGGAAGTGAATCCGTCCTCGATCAGCTCTTCTTGAATCTGAAGCTGCTCGCGTGCGTAGGAGACAAGTTGGTCTTTGGCTTTGTGGTCGGCACGGGCGCCGATAATGTCGGACTGGGCGGAAGATTGTTTTGCAGCCAGCGTTGCCATCATGGCCGTGTGTTGATTGACCGAGGAATTGAAAATTGCCAACTGTTCGGCAGCAAGACTGGACCATTTTCCGGCGTCTGTTGTAAATTCCGGGGCTCGGCCTTCGATTTGCGCTGCCAGGCGCTCGGCTTCCATCAGGAGGTTTGCGCGCCGTGATTCGATACGATCATATTCACCGCCCGCATTCTCCACGCGCAATTGGACAATCGCATCGCCGGCTTGGACATTATCGCCAGGTTTTATTAGCACCTCATCGACGATACCGCCTTCAAGATGTGCGACCTCACGTGTTGATCCGTAAGGAGAGATTTCGCCAGTGGCGACGGAAAGCTCGCGTATTTGTGCAATATTGGCCCACACCAGTAGCATCAGGACAAGGCCGCTAATAATCGCCATTGCCGAGCGCATGAGAACAGGCGGCGCGCCCTCTTCGAGTTCGAGCGGCAGCGACAATCCGTGCCGCTCGCCGACGCTGAGTGGTTGGTGCGCTGGTAATTTCTGATCGGTGTTCATCGTACGAACCTCTTTACTCCTGATAACGAATCTATCCGGCGAGTTGCCGTGGCAGGACGATTTCTGGTGGCCCCATATCACGGATGACGCCGCGGTCGAGCCAAATAACCGTGTCTGCCATCCGCATATAACTGGGTCGGTGGGTAGTCATAATGATCGCGCTTTTTTTGCGGCGCTCTTCAAGCAAAGCCAGAAACGCCTTCTCGCCGGCCATATCCAGATTGGCGGCCGGGTCATCAAGCAGGTAGATTGGCGGATTGCCGATAAATGCGCGGCAAAGCACTATCCGCCGGACCAAAGCGTCAGGCCATGATGAATGTGAGCCGGATTTGAATCTTGTTTCAAGCCCTTCGTTGAGTACGCTGCTGTAGTAGTCGTCGATCCCGAAAAGGTGCGCGATGTCTTCGATCTCTTCATCCGTAGCGGCGGGATGCGCAAGCGTTAAATTTTGGGTTACCGTACCGTAGAAAAGATCCGACGACTGAGGCGCGACGCCAAGCGAGTGCCGCCATTCGCCCTTGTCGAGTTGGCGAAGGTCCAGTCCGTCGACAAGCACCGATCCAGCCTGCTGTTGATGCAGCCCAAGAATAATGCGCAATATTGTCGATTTACCAGAACCGCTGGGTCCGCACAGGCACATAAGCTGGCCCGGTTTGAGTTCAAACGAAACGGATCTTATCGCTGGCTCGCGCTGTGAGGGATATCGAAAGGCGAGGTTTTCGCAAACGATATGCCCGACAAAATTTCGCGAAATGGAGGGATTGGCGTTTGGCTCGCGTTCGCGCGGCATTTTAACAAGGCGGTCAATTTGCTCGATGCTTTGCAGCGCCTGGCCGAGCGTCAGCCCGCTGAGGAAAGTGCTGCGGATTGGACCTAGGATGCGCCACGCAAGAGCCATGACAGCGATTAAGGCGCCCGCGCTCAGGTCGCCGGCAATTACCATACCGGTGCCGAAGGCAAGGGTCGCGACGCCAGCCGCGGCAACCAGGGCTTGGGACAGCGTTTGTATTAAGAAACTGAACTGACGCGCTTTCATGTTATGCATTACAGAATCGGCTGAGTAGCGACGATGTCGGCTTTGCCATATCGTTTCTGCAGATAAGTCTCTGATCGCTCTCTGCGCGGAAACGGCTTCAACTGTGAGGTTGTTCAATTGCGATTTTGCGTTGCCAGCGGCGGTGACCAATTGACGTGTTCGTGGGATTGCCCATGCAGCAAGAGCGATATAGACGCCAATAAGTATGAGAGGCGGCCACACTAGAGGGCCGCCGATCATTGCCGTTACAACGATGAACAGGCCGATGAACGGCAGATCAAAAAGCGCAGTCGCTAAAACGCCGGTAAACGTCTCGCGCACAGAAGTCATTTGGCGCAACCGGGTTAGCTGTGATCCAATCGGCGCATCTTCGACGAAAGAGAGCGGCATATGGAGAAGTTGACGAAAAGCTGTTTCATTTGCCTGCTCATCCAGTCGGGCGCCCAGATAAGCCTGAAACAGCGACCGAATTTGGCGCAAGCCAAAATCGGCAGCGACAATCATTACAATTCCAATAGTCAGGCCGAGTAAAACGTCTGGCGCCTTCGCGCCGATCGCCTTGTCATAAACATTCATGACATAAAGCGGCGGCGCCAGAGCGAAAATATTGACAATGAAACTCAGGAAAAAGATTTTGACAATGTCTGGTCTGAAGACTTTCAGGGCGGTAGTCGACCATTTGGGCGTCGATGCTGGCGTTGCGTCTTCTGGCAGCTTAATCTGTTCGGGAAAAATCAAGGCGCCTTTTATTGTGCCTGGCGACACCTCGATATGCATTTTCGAAACCGGATCAAAGATTTTCACCGAGTCTGCGTTGCTGGCCGCTTCTATCAAGATCAGGCTGCCGGAAGGCGTGCGCAGAAAACACGGTAGAAATTCATTGCGGAGGCATTCGACAGAAGCCTCTTCAACGCTTGTGTTGAAACCGAGGTGAAACAGGACTGTGCGAAACGCATCTATGGTTTCAAGTGAGTCTGCATGCGGCATCGATTCGAAAACCCGCCTTGATCCTTGCGACCAGCCGGTTATTCTCAGAAAACGATCTATCGCTACGGCGCATTCGGCGCTCGTTGTTGTTCCTACACGGGCGTTGTTACTAAAGGCGCGTTCAAGCCTGTCGATTAACTCGTTTACGGGGCTTGCAACACCATCTTCACGCTCCGGTATATCCGGATTGACGGCGCTTGCGTCAATATTTTCGACTTGATGGACCATTACCCCGCCGCCTTTCTGCTTGGCGCAGATGTGTGACGCGTGAGTGAACCGTTTGCGACTTCATATGATTCATCGGCCAGGCGAATGAGCGACGGACGGTGTGTGGCGATGATGATTGTTATCTGACCATGCAGCTGGCGCAGTGCAGCGGCAAATTCCTTTTCGCTGGGCATATCGAGCGATGTGTTGGCTTCATCGAGAATTAGAACGGATGGCTTCGTCGCTAGCGCCCGAGCGATACATATGCGTTGTGCTGTTGACGCTGGAATGCCGCGGCCAGACAAACTCCTGAGCGGTGTATCGTAGCCAAGGGGCATACGGACAATTTCTTTGTCCAAGCCAATAAGGCGCGAAGCCCAGAGTGCTGATGGCGTTGGAAGCGCGCCGAACAGCGTCAGGTTTTCTAAGATTGTGCCTTTGAAAGTGGTAGGCTTTTGTTCGACATAGCGAATGGACGCGCTTGTAGCATTGCCGTCTTTGTCATTGACTAGCTTACCGCCAATACGAATTTCGCCGGCGCTGGGCGTGATGTCGCCAGCGATCGCCCGAAGCAGCGATGTCCGGCCGCTGCCATCGACACCTTTAAGAGCGATTAAGGCGCCGGCGGCGGCGTTGAAGTCGACCTGGTCGAAAATAGGCTGCGCGTCGCCATATTGGATGGTGACGCCCTTTAAAGACACCGCTTCAGCACGAAGCCGCTCAGGGTAGCGGAACTCTTGCTTGTTTTGGTTTTCCGCAAGCGTCGTTTGATCAGGGTCAAAAATCTCTGCAATACGGTCGCGACGATGATCGGCGAGGTGGATTTCATTCCACGCAGAAAGCGACCGCATAATTGGCTGAAGCAGTTGAGACGACAATAACATGCTGCAAGCAAGACCACCAATAGTCATCTGGCCGGCAAGCACGAGAAATGCGCCGGCGCCAACAATCGTCACCGCCGACATAGATGCGTATAGAGCGCTGGTGTTTTGCGCGGCGCCAGTAAGCTTGATCAGCCGCCTGACAAGCACGCTCTCAGCGGATTGCAATCGTTCGAAGCGACGCATCATTTGCGGCTCCATGGCTAACGATTTGACCGTCTGCATGGACTGTAAGATTTCTATAACAAAATCATACTTGCGTGAATCTGATTTTTCGCGCTCTTCAATAGTTGCGCATAAATGCTTTGTGCGTTGCATGGCATAATAGCCAAACAGTGCGAACAAGAGAAGGGGAACAAGGAAAAGCGGCCCGCCAAGCAGAATAATAATGCCAGCAAATATTGGTATAAAACAAATATCGACCAGGATGACGCGGGATTGCCCCCCCAAATAGCCGCCAAGGCCGCTGATTGAGTTCAGCCTGTCGAGATGTTCGCTTGCCGAAACGGCGGCATGGCGCGATGGCGTGGCCGCCATCATGACGCCCAGCGCTTTAGTAGACAGGTTGTGCGTGAATGATGCCGAGGCCCAGTTGATTAGGAAAGACCGGCAGTATTTTAAAATTCCATCGAGAATAACAACGACGATAAGGGCGCCGATCATGACCACCAGCGTATCGAAGGATGCATTTGGCAAAACACGGTCGTAAATCTGCAGCACAGTGAGCGGCAGGGCGAGCGCGAACAGATTGATAATAATTGAACCCGCATAGACCGAAGCGCCGGGCGTCGGTTCAGCGAGATCAGGACGAGCCTGTCCGGGCGGCCGACCTCCCGGCAGGTTGCCCAGAAAATTTGTTACATAATGATACATAGTATTTTACACGCACGGCCGATGTTCGCTTAGTCATTTCAGGTTAAGGATAAATTGTTTAGGAAACATAAGCGTAGCTGGGGGAAAAGAAGATTTACGAGCTATTAACTAGCTTGATAAATTCCTGATTAATCTCCGGTTGATAATCTGACATCAGTTTTAGTTGCGTATTGAGGTCTGCCATGGCTGATGGAAAACAGTCCAGCTCGGATAATACCGGCCGTAAAACTCCAACCAAGGAGGAGCTTGAACGTCGGCATCAAGAGGATCTACAGATAGAGGATGAGCGCAGCGCACTGGAAAAAGCGCGCGAGCAGGACGCGGGCGCTGTTCAGTCGGATGAGGGCGGTTCGGGTTATGGCAACCTTCACTATGGTGATACGCCAAAGGGCGATTTAGAGAAAGATGCCCCTCCGAGACAGGGCGCAGCGAGTGACGCAGAGCCGTCGGGTGAGTTTCAGGAACCGTTTTCTCGCCAAGAAGATGAAACCGGTGGCGCCGCAGAGCAAAACCGGGCCGGAGATTCTAGCCGCAATGACGCCCCTGTGGATGGCGGTCTCACCGAGCCAACATTAGACCCACGATCTGAAAACGGGCCTGTGCAAGTACGCTCGGATGGCCCGCCTGCTGATATTCTCGCAGCTGGTGAAAACGCTGTTCCGCTCGCATCAACAGGCGAAAACCCACCTGTCGTTTTTGGACTTGGCGTCAACCGCACGGACGCCAATGAGGCGCCGACCGAAATTGAGTTGTCAAACGACGTCATAAACGAAAATGAATCCGGCGCCGTCGTTGCTGTGCTCTCCGCGGTCGATTCAGACAGTAACGATACGGCGACATATTCAATCGTTGGAGACGCTTCCGGGGCATTTGAAATTGTCGGCAATGAGTTGCGCCTGAAAGAGGACGTTGCGCTCGACTACGAAGCACAAAATACATACGAAATCACGCTTGAGGTCACCGACGCCTCTGGCGCTACTTTCCAAAAGACGGTGTCCATCAATGTCGTTGATGTCAATGAGGCGCCGGAGGGGTTGACGCTATCTAATGCCAGCGTTGGTGAGAATGTCGATGGCGTAGTGATCGGCGATCTGTCGCTGAGCGATGTTGACGCCGGCGACAGCCATACATTTGCGGTGTCGGATGATCGCTTTGAGGTGGTTGATGGCCAGCTGAAGCTAAAAGAAGGCGTTACGCTCGACCACGAGGAAGCTGGCAGTGTCGACGTGACGGTGACGGCGACGGACTCAGGCGGGCTTTCGACGGACGCGACGTTTGCGATTGCAGTGGGCGATGTCAACGAGGCGCCAGAAGACCTGAAACTATCTAACGCCAATGTTGCCGAGAATGCCGCTGGCGCGGTGATTGGCGATCTGTCGCTGGCGATGTTGACGCTGGCGACAGCCACACCTTCGCGGTGTCGGATGACCGCTTTGAGGTTGTTGACGGGCAGCTGAAGCTAAAAGAGGGCGTCACGCTCGACTATGAGGAAGCCGACAGCATCGATGTGACAGTGACGGCGACGGATTCAGGCGGGCTTTCGACGGATGCGACGTTTGCGATTGCAGTCGGCGACGTCAACGAGGCACCAGAAGACCTGAAACTCTCCAACGCCAATGTTGCCGAGAACGCCGCTGGCGCAGTGATTGGCGATCTGTCGCTGAGGCGATGTTGACGCTGGCGACAGCCACACCTTCGCGGTGTCGGATGACCGCTTTGAGGTTGTTGACGGGCAGCTGAAGCTAAAAGAGGGCGTTACGCTCGACCATGAGGAAGCCGACAGCATCGACGTAACCGTTACGGCGACAGACAGTGGCGGACTTTCGACCGACGCGACGTTTACGATTGCAGTAGGCGATGTCAACGAGGCGCCAGAAGACCTGAAACTATCTAACGCCAATGTTGCCGAGAACGCCGCTGGCGCAGTGATTGGCGATCTTAGTCTTACCGATGTTGACGCTGGCGACAGCCACACCTTCGCGGTTTCGGATGATCGTTTTGAGGTGGTCGATGGTCAACTGAAACTAAAAGAGGGCGTTACGCTCGATCATGAGGAAGCCGACAGCATCGACGTCACCGTCACGGCGACGGACTCAGGCGGGCTTTCGACGGATGCGACGTTCGCGATTGCAGTAGGCGACGTCAATGAGGCGCCGACAGACCTGTTGCTTTCAAATGATATTGTTTCCGAAAATGATCCAGGCGCCGTTGTCGCTACCTTGTCCGCATCGGACCCGGATGTTGGCGACACTGCTACATTCGTGATTGTCGATGATCCGTCAGGCGCGTTCGAAGTTGTGGGCGACCAGTTGAAACTCAAAGACGGCGTCACGCTCAACTATGAGGATGCGGACGCGCGCAACATCGTGATTGAAGTCACCGACAGTGGCGGCGAGACCTATCGCGAGAGCGTGACGGTGAATGTTGAGAACGTCAATTTCGCACCAACGCTGGGGCTTGCAGGCAGCGAAGGGCTGGCGGCGTCCTATTATGATGTCGGCCGGTCGATCCGCAATTTGGACGAGATTGACTTTGACGCCGACCCGGATGCAACCGCTATAGTCGCCAATCTCGATTATATGACTGGCAATGAAACATTCTGGGACGGCGGTCCCGACAACTTCTTTGCTGCGAAATATGAAGGCCAGCTCGTTGTCGGCGAGGCTGGGTCCTATACGATAAACCTCGCGAGCGATGACGGCAGCGTACTCTTTGTTGACGGCGTAGCGGTGCTAGATAATGACGGGTTACATGGAACGCGCACCAGAAGCGTCACGCTGGAGCTTGATGAGGGCCCGCATGAAGTTGAAGTGCGTTATTTCGAAAATGGCGGCGCGCAGACATTGCAGATGACGTGGAGCGGGCCGGACACTGGCGGCGCTACAGAACTGGTGGACGGCGCTTCTTTCTATAATGGCGCCTTGCCGGATTCCTTGTCGGTTTCTGAAGACACCCCCGGCGCTGTTGTCGCGACACTCGCCGTGTCTGATCCGGACGCTGGCGATACATTCACATTCGAAGTCAGCGATGACCGTTTTGAGGTTGTCGAGGTTGATGGCGAACCGGTTTTGAAACTGAAAGACGGCGTCAGCATAGACTATGAAACAGAAGCTTCTGTTGATGTTTCGGTGACCGTCTTCGATGCCGCAGGCGAAAGCGATAAGGCTGATTTTTCGATTGCAGTTGCCGATGACAATTCTGCACCGACATTGGCCGTGGCGAATACCGAGGGGCTTGTGGCGTCCTACTATGATGTCGGTGGGTCAATCCGTAATCTGGACGAGATTGACTTTGATGCCGAGCCGGATGCTACCGGTGTAGTTGCCAATCTCGATTATATGACTGGAAACGAAACATTCTGGGAGGGCGGCCCCGACAACTACTTCGCTGCGAAATATGAAGGCCAACTGGTTGTGGGCGAGGCGGGATCTTATACGATAAATCTGGCAAGCGATGACGGCAGCGTGCTCTTTGTCGATGGTGTTGCGGTGCTCGACAATGACGGGCTTCATGCAACGCGCACCAGAAGCATCACGCTGGAGCTTGATGAGGGCCCGCATGAAATTGAAGTGCGTTATTTTGAAAATGGCGGCGCGCAGACATTGCAGATGACATGGAGCGGGCCGGACACTGGCGGCGCTACACAACTCATTGACGGGGCCGCACTGGCTCAGCCTGGGGCTTTCGACGTTGATAACACCTCGGTGACAGAGAATGTCGATGGCGATATCGCGGTGTTTTTATCCGCGGTAGACGCAGAAGGAGATGCGATATCCTTTGGCGTTAGCGATGATCGGTTTGAGGTTGTTGAAACTGATGACGGCTTGGCGCTCAAGTTGAAATCGGGCGAGGCGCTCGATTACGAAACTGAGCCGCAAATCGATGTTGTTGTCACCGCGACGGATGAGCATGGCGAGAGTGCAAGTGAAACATTCACGATAACGGTTACTGACGTAGATGAAGGGCCGCCGCCGATAATCGGTACGCCTGGCAATGACAGGCTTAGGGGAACAAACAATGATGACGTTATTGACGGGCTTGCCGGTAATGACATTATCAGCGGTCGCGGCGGCGATGACGTCATTATTGGCGGCGAAGGTAATGATCGGCTGTATGGTGGCTCAGGCGACGACACGTTTGTTGTTACCGGAGATAGCCAGGGGTTTGATCGTGTAATAGGCGGCAGCGGTGATGATCAAATTGTTGCAGGCGCCGACGATACGACGATAGGTCTCAATAATTTTGGCAACTGGGTTGAAACGATTTCGTCCGGCGGCTTTGACAATGTCACGATTGAGGGCACGGCGGGCAACAACACGTTGAACTTCTCGCGCACCGACCTTGACGGCATCGAAGCTATCGACGCCGGGGCGGGTAACGACAGGGTGATTGGCTCGGCTGGCGATGACACCATCATTGGCGGGGCGGGCAATGACCGGTTAACGGGTGGCGCTGGCGACGACACGTTTGTCATCAACGGGACCGGCGACGGTTTCGACCGCTTCAGTGGCGGCGCCGGGAATGACCAGGTCGTCGCCGGGTCCGATGACACCTCGATTGGGCTGGCCTATTTCAATAATTCGGTAGAGACGATTTCGTCCGACGGCAATGACGGCGTCACGATTGTCGGTACTGCCGGTAATAACAGGCTCAATTTCTCGAGCACTGAGCTCGACGGTATTGAAGCCATCGACGTTGGCGCTGGCAATGATCGGGTCACCGGGTCTGCCGGCGATGACACCATCATCGGCGGCGCAGGCAACGACCGGCTTAGCGGTGGCGCTGGCGACGACACGTTTGTCATCAACGGGACCGGCGACGGTTTCGACCGCTTCAGTGGCGGCGCCGGCAATGACCAGATCGTCGCCGGGTCCGATGACACCTCGATTGGGCTTGCCTATTTCAATAATTCGGTCGAAACAATTTCGTCCGACGGCAATGACGGCGTCACGATTGTCGGTACGGCCGGCAACAACCGGCTCAACTTCTCGAGCACCGAGCTCGACGGCATCGAAGCGATCGATGTCGGCGCCGGCAATGACCGGGTTACCGGTTCAGCAGGAGACGATGTCATCATCGGCGGCGCAGGCAACGACCGGCTTAGCGGCGGCGACGGTGACGACACGTTTGTCATCAATGGGACCGGCGACGGTTTCGACCGCTTCAGTGGCGGCGCCGGCAATGACCAGATCGTCGCCGGGTCCGATGACACCTCGATTGGGCTGGCATACTTCAACAATTCGGTCGAGACGATATCGGCGGACGGCAATGACGGCGTCACGATTGTCGGTACGGCCGGTAATAACAGGCTCAACTTCTCAAGCACCGAGCTCGACGGTATCGAAGCCATCGACGTCGGCGCCGGTAATGACCGGGTCACCGGCTCGGCCGGCGACGATGTGATCATCGGCGGGGCGGGTAATGACCGGCTTAGCGGCGGTGGCGGAGACGATACGTTTGTGGTCACGGGTCAAAATGACGGCTTTGACCGCTTTAGCGGTGGCGCCGGCAATGACCAGATTGTCGCCGGGTCTGACGACACGTCGATTGGGCTGGCCTATTTCAATAATTCGGTAGAAACGATTTCGGCGGACGGTAACGACGGCGTCACGATTGTTGGCACTGCCGGCAATAACAGACTCAACTTCTCGAACACCGATCTCGACGGCATCGAAGTCATCGACGTCGGCGCTGGCAATGATCGCGTCACTGGTTCTGCCGGCGACGATGTCATCATTGGTGGCGCAGGCAACGACCGGCTCAGCGGCGGCGACGGTGACGACACGTTTGTGGTCACTGGCCAAAATGACGGCTTTGACCGCTTTAGCGGCGGCGCCGGCAATGACCAGATCCTCGCTGGGTCTGATGATACCTCGATCGGATTGGCATACTTCAACAATTCGGTAGAAACAATTTCGTCCGACGGCAATGACGGCGTCACGATTGTTGGCACAGCCGGTAACAACTGGCTTAACTTCTCGAACACAGAGCTTGACGGCGTAGACGTGATTGACGCCGGCGCTGGTAATGACCGCGTCACTGGTTCTGCCGGCGACGACATCATTATCGGTGGTGCGGGTAACGACCGGCTCAGCGGCGGTGATGGAGACGACACGTTTGTGGTTACTGGCCAAAATGACGGCTTTGACCGCTTCAGCGGCGGCGCCGGGAATGACCAGATTGTCGCCGGATCTGACGATACGTCGATTGGGCTGGCATACTTCAACAACTCGGTTGAGACGATCTCTGCGGACGGCAACGACGGCGTCACCATCGTTGGCACAGCTGGAAACAATACGCTGAACTTCTCGCGGACCAATCTTGACGGCATAGATGCGATTGACGCCGGGGCAGGTAACGACCGGGTTATCGGTTCAACCGGCGACGACAATATCATCGGTGGGGCGGGGAATGACCGGCTATATGGCGGTCTGGGCGACGATACGTTTTATGGTGGGGCAGGCAACGACCTGGTAAACGGCGGCGCCGGTGCGGATGTCTTTGTCTATGAAATGGGCGACGGTTCGGATCAATTTAATGCCGGCGGCGGCGCCTGGACGGATACGATCCAGTTTAGCGATGGCATTGGTTCGCTCGGCGAACTTGGCGTTGATTGGACAATTGACCTGACGCAAGGCTCAATTATTTCAAGCAGCGAAGACAGTATTGAACTTAGCGATAATGCCGATGGGTTAATCACATTGGACGATGGATCGACGATTACATTTACCGACGTCGATCAGATCACGTAATTTTTTGGCCCCCTCTTGAACGGTGCATTAGCGAGCTTGTTCATCGCCAGGCGTGAGGAGGCGGCCGGCGGTGGCGGCCAGCTCATATTGGATTATCCGATAGTCATGCTCGGCCTGGGAGAGGCTGATCATGGCGATCACCAAATCGCGTTGCCCGTTGAGCACGTCGATCACTGTTCGCCGACCCGTTTCATACTCAATTTGCAATCCTTTCACTGACGCCGCGGCAGCGTCGATGGCGTGCGCTGCTGCAATTCGGCGCGCCTCGGCGTCTGCCAGTTGGCGCCAGCTTCGCGAAATCGTTTCTTCAATGAACAGCCGGGTTCCACGAAGCTGTGCATTGCTTTCGGCGGCGGCGGCGCTTGCTGATTTCAGGCCTGCATAGTTCCTGCCTTGCGCGAAAATCGGTACGCGCGCGCGCGCGACAACCTGGTATTCTTTCTCATCGGCCGGCAGGACACCGTTGCCATATCGTCTAAAATAGGTGCCCTCCAGCGCTAGCGTTGGCGCAAAGCCGCCTTTGGCCGCGCTCTTGGCATGCTTAGCGGCTTTGGCGCCGGCTCGTGCGGCGTTGAGATTAGGGTTGTTGGCGAGCGCTGCTGATAATGCAGTTTCTCGCGTGTCGAGGCCAAAATCTTCCGTCGCCGGATCGATGATCATTTCTTGCGGCGGTTCATGGCCGACAATGCGGGCGTATGCGGCCTCGCGATCAGCAACGAATGCGCGCGCCCGGCCGAGGTCAACTTGCGCCTGGGCCCGGCGCATCTTTGCCTGCTCAACCCCTGTGCGGCTTTGGGCGCCGGCCTGGCGCCGGCGTTCGGCGATTTCATGTTGCCGATTGACGAGCTTCAGGTTCGCTTGGCGATGGGCGACAATCTGGCGCGCAAGAATTACGCCCGAATGGGCTTGCGAGGCTGAAAGCGACACTTGCTCACGTGCGCTCATCAACAAGTATTTGGACTGCGAAAGCCGCGCGCGCGCCTCGCGAAATCCGTTTATCGCCGAAAGGCCCTGAAAGATCGGCTGTGACGCGGTAACGCCAAGGGTGGTTCCATCGCGATCTTCGAGCGTGCCAAGGGACGGGCTTCGCAAGCTATCATCAGCGTAGGAAACAGTGGCCTCAATATTGGGCAAGAAGCGACCGACAGCGCGCAGTCTGTCGGCGCTGGCGGCCTGCTCGCGTGATCGCGCTACTTCGATTTCAGGGTTGTGCGCGAGCGCCGCCGTGATTGCATATCTGACCGTCTCGCCATCGGGCCCCGCGGCTTTGGGCGCCGGCGGCTCCGGGTAGAGGGATTGAGAATATGCGGCGCCACAGGCACTGACAATAGTCATAACGCCTGCGAAACAAGCGGCGAATCTGGTAAGCCTCAATCTCATGGGGCGCTGTTACAGTGACTCGCCAGGAAATTGGTAGGCAATGCGCAAGGAAATTGCCTCGTGGCTGTTGATTCTTAGTCCGGCCGTTATGTGGTTATCCGGGATGATTGCTGCGTGCAGCCAACTGCCGCTTCAGCCGGTAGTATCGGGCCCCTAGAAAGGGCGCGCCGAGGATTGGAAAGCGCCGCTCCCAGTTTTTGACCGGCAGCGTAAAGCCGGCATGACGGCTGATTTTCCATGCGATATAATCGACCCCGCCTTGAAATGTGACTGTCCCCTTGAGCAAGCGGATGACCGATAAAAAGGCGCCCTGTAGAGCGCGTAACCGCCAGGCGAGACGGCTTTGCCAGGCGCGGCCAACTTGGGAGGAGCCTTTCAGGCGGGTAACCCGGTCCGGCCAGTCGCCATAATTCTCAAGCAAATCGTCGACCCGCCCGGGCTGTTCGGCGCGCAGCTCCGCCTTGTAGGAATGGGCCAACCCCTGGCGCCAGATTTGGCCGACCGATGCGTCGGGGCCGGCAAGCGGTGCGGCGCGGCTGACAAATGTATCGACCGCCGTTTCAACAGATTGTTCGAGGCGCTGTCGCATGTCGTCGGGCGCCGCGACGATAACGCTTGGTTGCGCAAAGCGCGCCCAGAAATAGGAGTGGAAAGTTTTTTTGCTGACCAGTTTTTCAAAATGCGCAATCGACAAAACCGCATATTTTGCGCGCAGCTTTTTGTCGCCAAACTGTTCTTCCAGATAAAAAACATTTGGCGGGATAGCGTAGTTCAAAAACGCCATCGGCCGGGAGCCGTAGGCTTTGCGATAAGAAGGAACGATGACGTAAAAATCGAACAGGATTTCGCTTGGGTCGGCTTGGCTTAAGACGCTGTTGCCGGAGCCGTAAAGCAGTATCGCGCAACCAGGAAACTTGTCCTGCAGCCAATCAGCGAGGAGGGCGACCGCCTCCGAGCAGGGCCTGGCCAGCATCTGGTTTATGAAGACAGACCGTTCATGATCGCTGGTGTTCGGCAATGTCGGGGTCCTAATTTAGAAATTTAACATTATGCGTTGTCTCAAGGCTTGTCGGTTGCGCTTTATCGGCGTGAAAAATTTCGCCATCGAAGACGAAAGGTCCGTCAATGTTCAGCGCCATCCGGTCTGAACGCCAGCTGCGATAACCGTATTCTTTAAACCACGGCCGCTCTTTTCCGCGCAGCGCCGGCAGCGCCGCGCTGATAACCTTTCGGATCGGATGATCGATAAGCGTCGCCGCCATCGCGCCGGGCTCGTCGCCCCAGAAAGGAAAAATCCCGGAACCGAGTTTCGATAAGGTCGTCGCCATGAACAAACTGCGCAAACCATCCGCCGATATTTCAGCGGGTGCGCCGTCCAGAAATTTGAGATCGACAGGATCGAATGTGGTGTTCGGCTCGGTTGCAACTTTCATGATATAGCTGAAGACGCTAAGCACCAGTGCAAGCGATCGTTTGGCGCCTTTGGATTGAATGTCTGAGCGGCTGAATTTTACAGCAGAATGAAACGCGCCGGCGCCCAGAAAGAATCCGTGGATGGGGTCTTGCTCGCCGATGCCAACGCTTAACAGCGGGCGGCTAAGCGGCGAGACCTCGCCCTTCTGACGACGCCATAAAAAATTATCCAGAGATTTTGCCGGCGCGCCTTTAAGGCCGCAATCTTTGGCGATGACATTGGTCATGCCGCAGGGCAGGGCGACATAGTGTGGGGCGAGGT
>JAADIH010000254.1 GCA_013151435.1 Alphaproteobacteria bacterium | reverse complement strand
GGCGGCGGCGGACGCTATGATGGGTTGGTCAAGCGCTTCAAAGGCATTGAAGTTCCGGCCGTTGGAATTTCTGTGGGTATTTCCCGTCTTTTGGCGGCGCTTGAGTTGCAGAAAAACTCAAGCCAAGCGGCTACAGGACCGGTCGTTGTATTAGCGCTCGAAAAAGATCAGATGGCGGAATATCAAAAAATGGCGGCGGAATTGCGTGCCGCCGGTATTCGCGCTGAAGTTTATCTCGGCGGATCAAATTTCGCCAAACAACTGAAATATGCCAACGAAATGCGCGGTTCGCGATCATTCGAGGGTCGGATGAACGCGAGAAGAAGGAAGTCACGATCAAGGATCTTGTAGAAGGAGCCAAACTTTCGAAACAGATCGAAGACAACACAGAATGGCGCGAAGGAAAACGCGCGCAAATTTCGGTTAAGCGTGCAGAGTTGGTGAATGCGGTGAAGAAGATTTTGGCACTTAAAAATAGAAACCTAACACATGAAGAATAGCGCATCCAAATCACAAGCTTGGCTAGCGGGATTGGCTGTGATTATTGGCAGTGTTCTTTTACTATTCCTTATAGCATACTTTATTGGCCTCTTTCGTGCCTCCGATGCAAATGTTCAGGCTTCTATTATTGCAGGCCTGTTTGCTTTTGGAGGTGCGACTTTTAGTTGGAGCAGTCAACGCAGAAAAGAAGAACTTGATAGGCACAAGGAAGTAAAAGTAAAAATTTATGAAGAGCTTATAAGTTTCATATTCGACTTTCTAAAGCTGGATAAATTAGAAGGGTCAAAAAAGGTTGATTCTTATTTACAGTCAGAAGAATTTCTGAACAAGACATGGGCGCTAGGCAAAAATTTAATCTTATGGGCTTCGCCGGGTGTGATTAGAGCATATTATGAAGCATTCAAAAGTCTACCCGCAATTGAAGCGGGGGAACCGATGGATATGCTTGGACGTATGGATAAGCTTTACCATGAAATAAGAAAAGACCTTGGATTACTAAACAAGGGCCTCAAAAAGCTCGATTTAATAGGCATCATGATCAATGATATCGAAGAACATCGATAGTAGCTTCACCCAAACACCATCAATACACCCGACACCGTCAACACAGATAGCAATGTGGTAAGGCTCACCGCCGCTGCGGTCTCACTTTGATAGACGCCATATTGGCTCGCCATAATGAATGACCCGACGCCAGACGGTACAAAAACAAACAGCGCTAGTGCGCCGAGATAGTTCGGGTCCTCAAGTCCCAGCGCAAGCGCCATGGTGATCGCAATCGCAGGCAACAGGGCCATTTTAACCAGTGCAATTGTCGAAATACGCCCCGCCACTGATTGTAGTTTTGGAAATTTGTGTGTCGCAAGAAATAACCCAAGTGAGAATAACGCTGTTGGTCCCGCGGCGCGGCCAAAGATGAAAAGAAAGTCTCAGCCGGTCCGACAAATGAAAATCCGAGCGCTGAATAAATGAACCCGGCGATCATGGCGAGCACAAGCGGATTGCGCGCTGGCCCTGCAAAATACTGTGTGAGCTTTTGGAAAGGCGACCCGCCTTCGCGGCGCGGCGCCATCAATGCGGCGCCAATGGCAATGACAAAAATACCTTCAACCAGCATCAAAGCCACAAAAGGCCGAGCCCATCCATCAATAGTGAGCGCGATGGGCAGCCCGAGGAAAACCGCATTGCCGAGGGTTGATGCAAATCCATGCGCCCCGGCCTCTGGCTTGGTGACCGGGAACAACGCCCGCGCCAGAAAATATCCGCCAAAGATCGCAACCAATGCCGCGACGCCATAAGATATTGCGATGGTGAAGTCCTCGCCCCCCGGCGCTGCGGTGCTGGCGGTAAGCCCGAAAAGCGCCGCGGGCATAGCAAAGCGGAAGACGAACTTGTTGAGCGCTGCACTATCGCTCGCAGACATCCACCCCATCCGCCCAGCCATTAGACCAGCGGCGATGATCGCAAAAACAGGAAAGGCAACGGAAAATACGACATTCATAATGACGACGTCTGTCGAGCCATTGGTGATTGCCGTCAAGCTTGGGAGATGAGAAATGCGTCGGACAGGCAAATAGCCTGATCTCCCGGGGGCTGGGGGCGATGGTTAAAACCGGAAACTCCGACCACGACACCTGTCCGACTTAATGACAATAGCCCCGGAATTAGGCGCTGAGAGGGGCCAATTAAGGCTATATTAAGGAAGATTTCCCGCGCGAGTTGTGGAAAACCTCGGCGAAATCCAGTTTTTTCTTGCCCAGAGCCGCGAGCCGCGCAAAACTTTCGCCATGCGTATTGTTCCTGCCGTACCAAAGCGCCACCGCCAGGCCGAAACCATTGCTTTCACCCGTTCTGAATTGACCCGAATTCTTGGAGTCTATGGCCAGTTCGTCGCTGCTGGCGATTGGCGCGATTACGCCATTGATTGCCTCGATGATGTTGCGGTGTTCAGCATCTTTCGCCGCGCATCTGAGATGCCGCTATATCGAATCGAGAAACGCCCGAAACTGGCGCGCAAGCAAGGCGCCTATTTGATCGTCTCCATGAGCGGCGCGATTTTAAAACGCGGCAATGATCTGGGCCAGGTTTTGCGGGTGCTCGATCGCTCGATCGCCAAAAATTGAAACTCGCAACGTAAATTTCGACAGGCGGGCGCTAAAATTCTATGCCCTAACGCGCCGTAGTCGCACTGGGCGTTGCCCCCCTGGAAGCCTCAACGGTTTCCACAAAAATATGGCGTTGCGCGTGACTGCCGCCTATCTTGTGTAGATCGCTCAGTATGGGACTTATTTTATCGTTTGCATCAATATGCCTACCGGCGACAAAGGCACGAAGGCCCTCGGCAGTAGGTATGCAGACATCACCCCATACTGGCCGATGCTTTTTGCTTTAAGCCCGCAATGAACTTGTCTGCCTCACCATCATTTCCGGCGCGCGCCAAGGCGTAGAGATAATGAAGGTCATGGAATGGAAACAAATGCTCCCCGGCGCGGCAGCGAACCTGCTCGACCACGGGGGCCCAGCGCTCGCCCACATCAACGCCGCGCATTTCCAAACGCCATAACATAGAGACCGCGCCGATCTGTTCTTGCGGGAATTCCGGCCAGGCGCCCCATAAGCGGTCATCATATATTTTCAGCGCCAGGTCATGATGGCCGAGCGCAATCTGAAACAGAGCGGCGTGCCAGTAATTATGATCACGGATGAAAACGCCTTTTTTCTCCCAGGTATGGGAGCAGTGATCGAGCCAGCGGGCGCCTTCCTTTGCACGGCCCTCGGTCTCCATCACATGAGCCACCGCATGATGGGCCCAGGCGTCATCAATAGCGATTTCGGATGCATGCAGCCCGGCGTCTTCGGCCTCGCGCAAATGATGGTTCTGCTCTAGCGCAAAAGCGATCATGCCATGGGCATAAGGCATATTGTCATGGACAATCATGGCGCGTTTACCCAGACGCAACAGCGCACCCGCGTCGCCGAGATTAAAGGCGTGATACTGGGCCCATTTGATGGCGCACAAATCAGCGGGCCAGCGCACCGTCAACTCATCGAGAAGAGCGAGAGTCCTGGCAAAATCCTTTGCGGCCCAGGCATTGGTCGCGGCGCAAAATAATTGCTCGCGTTCATTACCGGCATCTTGATGCGCTCGCATCTGCGTAAGATAGGGCGCCGCTGCGACCCAGCCCTCAGCGCCTTCAAAGGCCATATGCAGCGCCGCGGCATGGGCGTTTAGCAGCGGGGCATTTTCACTGGCGTCGGCAATCTCGAACAGCCCACGGATATTTGCGCCATAGCTTAAATATTCCGAGACATAGCTATCATAGCCACTCACTGCACCAGCGTCGGCATTGGTAATAGGAAGGTCAAAACGATCACGTATACTCACAGCTTAACTCTACGGATAGCAATCCATGGCGGCAAATCGCTTTTGCTGACAAATGATCACAGCGGGGTCATAATTGATGCGACAAAAAAACCCCGCCATATACTGGCGGGGTTTTCGATTGGTGCTGTTGTAACGCTAGTCGCGCATGATCCCGAGAATATTGAGGATGTGAACAAACAACGTGACGAAGGAGCCATAGAGCATGAAGGCGCCAAAGATTGATGCGCGTTCATTCATGGCGCTGCCTTCGCGATACCAGGATTTAATCGCCTGGGTCTCATAAGCAGTGACAGCGGAGAAGACGAGTACAACTGCGGATGATGTGAGAAGGCTCATCATGCCGCTCTTAAAAATGATCGCATTGACAATGATCGCGATGATCAAGCCAACGCTGGCCATCATTAAAAAGCTCGCCCAACCGGAAAGATCACGCTTGGTCGTGTAACCATAAAGGCTGACCGCCCCAAAGACGGAAGACGTAATGAAAAACGCACGATAAATATCCTGCGCGGCGCCCGCCTGCTGGAACATATAAAGCATCGGCGCGATCATCACGCCCCAAAGTGCGGCATAAGCCCAGAACATACCATGGGCGGCAACTTTGGAACCATTCATCATGATCTTTGGAGCGAACCAGCCAATGCCGAGAATGCCCGCAAACCCAAGCCACTTTAGCGGCGTGGTCATAATCTGAAGCATCAGGGCATCGTTGCTCGCCATCATCATCGACAACAACCCGGTACCGGCTACGGCGAGCGCCATATAATTGTATACGCCGAGCATATATTGGCGCAGGCCTTCGTCGATGGCGACGCCAGTTCGGCTGGTGGTGGCTCCGCCCCCAAATTGTCGATGTGGATCATTCATAAAGCAGGGGTCCTTTTTAAGTCTCGCCATTATAGCCAATAGGGCTAAGGCAAATTCAAAGTGTAATATCGGGGGCAACGGGCTTGGGATCAAGGGGCTCTGGGGCGAAATCAGCAGTTTTCGATGAAGGGAAATTTACCATAACCCGTTCTTATTCCTGCTTAATTTACATTGTTCATTAATCGTTAAGCTTGAACCGCACCGCAAAAAAGCCATCCATGCCGCCACTAGCGCCGTCTTTTCCCGCCAACATTGAGGGAAGCGTGCGCAGATCGCCATCACGGGTGATCGCCTCCCCCAGGCCGCCAATCTCGTCTTTGGTAATAGGAAGACGCGAAAGCGATGAGTGGCGCTCAAGCGCGGCTTTCGCCTGGGCTTCCCCTTCCTCGCTTTGCAGGGAGCAAACACAGTAAACCAGAACGCCGCCGGGTTTTACAAACGTCAAAGCCCGGTCAATCATTCTCGCCTGCAGAGAGGTTAGAGCCTTCACATCGGTCTCGGTTTTCGTCCAGGGAATATCCGGATGGCGCCGGACCGTGCCGGTAGCAGAACAGGGCGCATCAAGAAGGACCGCATCGGCCTTCTCTTTTGGCGTCCATCTAAGGACATCCTGTTCCATTATCTCTGCGTTGAGCTTGGTGCGCTCAAGGTTTTCTGAAACCCGCGCAAGACGCGGCTCAGAGATATCGACTGCCGTGACATTAGCGCCGCGCGACGCCAGCTGCAGGGTTTTGCCGCCCGGCGCCGCACAAAGATCGTAAACGGTTTTGTTCGTGACATCGCCGAGGAGGAGTGCCGGGAGGCTCGCCGCCACATCCTGCACCCACCAGGCGCCTTCGTTAAATCCTGGAAGCGCAGTGACATCACCGGCGCGCTGAAGGCGCAACACTCCGTCAAAAAGAACCTCTGCACCAAGAGTTTCACTCCATGTGCTCGTCTCCGCAGGGTCTTTCAAAATGATATCGAGAGGCGGTTCCTGAGTATGCGCCGCTGCGATCGCCGGAGCTTTTTGCGGACCAAAGTTACGCTCCCAGGAGCGCCATAACCATGCAGGCGTATCGGCGCGGGCAGGTAGTTTTTCGGCCGCCGCAGCGCCCGTCTTGGCTATCTTGCGCGCGATGGCGTTGATTAGCTTGCCATAACCGGCAGTCTCACGACGCTCGCCAGCAAGCGATACAGCGGTGGAGGCGGCCGCATGGGCGGGCGTCCCCATAAACACCAGCTGCGCCGAAGCGAGACGCAAAATATCCATGACCCGCGCCGCCTTCTTCGGCAAAGGCCTATCAATATAAGCACCAAGAATATGATCGAGCGAGCCGCGCCGACGCAGCACCATTGTCGCCAGGGCCCGTGCAAAGCCGCGATCCGAGCCGGTAAGGACTTCAAAGGATCGGCACTCCGTTAACGCCTCATCGAGGGTTTGTCCGCCGCGAATGCGCTCCAAGATATCTAAAGCTGCGCTTCTGGCCTCAAGACCAGTGGGTTTGGGGCCAGTTGGTTTAGGGTCGGCGGGTTTCGGATTTTCAAGATGTTCACTCATAAGCCCCCGCGTAAACCACGGCGCGCGGTGAAAGTCACTAAAAACAATGCATTGCCAGAGCGGCTTTGCGAGACCGTTGCTTTGGTCTAGGTTAACCATTCTTGGGGAAGTTGTATGAGGCTTTTTGACGGCCAACCTATTGAAGACCAGTAGGGGCCAACAGGGGAAAGTGGGAAAACATGAAAATATTTATTGCATCAATTTGCGCCAGTGCTGCGCTTCTATCCAGCGCCAGTGCGCAAAACAGCCAAATCACGAATTCAAGAGCGCCTGTCGCCAACCCCACCAGCGTGATTAGCGAGTTCAGCGTTGAATCGATCGGCCCGATTTTGAGCGAGCTTGGTGTCACCTGGAACGCCTATGAAGCTGATGGCGGCCAGCCCTATATTGACGCCAATTTTTCCGGCGCCGTGAATTTTCGCCTCATCCCCTCTTCCTGCCGTGCTAACGGATTTAAAAAATGCGCCGGCTTAAGCATGCTTGCAGGGTTTTCCGGTCAGGCGAATGCGCAAACCGTGAATGCATTTAACTATCGTTACGCATTTGCCAGCGCTGGCCTTGACCCTACGGGCTCCGCCTATCTCAGCCGTTATGAGATCAGTGATTACGGTGTTGCGCGGGGAAATATTGCTACTTCATTTTTGGTTTTTATTCAGCAAGCGGCGTTTTTTGCAGATGAGCTCGCCTCAGCTCGTCAAACCGTAAGCCTTGAGGGGTATGCTGATGACCTTTCCGCTTCCAGTCTTAATCGTCAAGCACGCGAGAAGCTAACTGGCGTCAAAATAACAGCTGCAAATCCAATCGAGCTCCACCAGCAAGGGTTTGAAGAATTGGCTGAGCATGTGCGTGTTTTCATTTCTGATCAGTCGGCGCCAAAAAATAAAATTACGAATTTCAGCAAGCAGTAATCTCACATCATGTTAGATTGAAAAAGGGGCGCCATTTCAGCGCCTCTTTTTTGTGAGAATGTGCGTTGTAACGCTTTTTAAAGGATCAAAAGAATTCGATGTCGTTTCCATCATCGGCGGGCTTGGGCGGTGCAGTCGTTTTCACTGGCGGCGCAGCGTCTATAGTCACAAATAGCTGACGCACCCGGCCGCTCACCGGCCAAAAATGCACGCGGCGCGCACTATTTCCACCGAGGCTTTCACCAAGACAAGGGATATTTTCTTTTTTGAGAAATTCTCGTGCGAATTTCGAATTGGAGTTGCCTACGTCAATGACGCCTGCAATGACTTTTGCCCCGCCAAACAATTTAGCTTCCAGACGATGACGTCGGGCGCCCTTTTTTAAGAGCCCGTTGATCAACAGCTCCATGGAATGAACGCCATAGCTGAGATTAGCCGTATCTTCCCTTTGGTCACCAGGAACAAGAAAATGGTTCATACCGCCAACACCAGCTACGGGATCTCGCATGCAGACAGCGACACAGGACCCAAGAATAGTGGCGAAAAACACTGAAGGATCATTGGAGACTTCAAAACTGCCTTGAAATACATTTACGCGCTTATCGCGTGGGGCTTCATCTGGCGCAACTTTGAGCGCAGTGTTTCCAATAATTGTCACGCGGCACGCTCATCTTTTTGATTTTTGTTACACTCCCCTAAAACCGCACGGGCAATTTTGTGGAGCGGCAATTGTTTCCCGACAGCGCCGAGCTCAAAGGCGGCCCGCGGCATACCATAGATAACACTAGTCTTTTTGTCCTGGCCAAATGTCGCACAACCCGCCTCGCGCATTTCCAGCAACCCCTTGGCGCCGTCACTTCCCATCCCGGTCAAAATGACGCCAACGGCGCGCCTGCGCGCAACCTCTGCGACTGAATTGAACAGCACATTCACGGAAGGGCGATGACCGCTGACCTTGTCGGTTTTGGTCAATCGACAAACAAATTGTCTTTCACGTTCAATGGTCAGATGCGACACCGCGCCGGGCGCCAGATAAATGCAGCCCTGATGCAGCTCCGCACCGTCTCTGGCTTCTTCAACCTTTGGCGCACATAACTTATCTAGGCGCGCGGCAAAGCTCGCCGTAAAGAGTTCGGGCATATGCTGAACAAGTATTGTCGGCGGGCAGTTTTTGGGGAACCCCGAAAGCAGTGTGACCAAGGCCTCCACACCCCCAGTGGAAGAACCGACCGCAATGATCTTTCCATTGGGTGTGAAGTCTAAAGGACTACTATCGACCGCCGAACGCTCAAGAGTTGGCGTCTGTCTCAATCTGGCTTTTGATGCCGCCTTGATGATGCTGGGCAGCCTTGCAAATGCCTCAGCCACATTACCGTCTGCAGGCTTGCCCAAACAATCAAAGGCGCCGCTGCTTAGTGCTCTGATCGCAAGTTCAGCGCCTTTGTGGGTCAGTGTAGAAATCATCACGACAGGCATCGGCCGGAGTTTCATGATCTTTTTCAAGAACTCAATGCCATCCATTTTTGGCATTTCGATATCGAGTGTTAGAACGTCCGGGTTTAGCGCCTTGATCAACTCACGCGCCTCATAAGGGTCACCAGCCGTCCCGACCACTTCGATGTCGGGATCCCGCCGGAGCACGCCGGAGATGATACCACGCATTGTAACTGAATCATCTACGACGAGTACGCGAACTGGCAAAGACATGAGACCTCTACTGACTTACGATTAGAGTGATATCTGAATTCGGCTTAGGCTATTTCGCGACAATAAATCGTGCCGCTAGAAATCCTTCCATTCTTCAGTCTCACCCCCAATATTCGCTTGCAAGGCAGCCGAGCCATTGGCGGCAAATGTCGCCACACGCTTTTGCTGCTGAGCCACGTTTTGGTCATTTGCAGCGGCAGCACCTGTCGATGCGGATCCCGCTCCTACAGTGCTTCCATTGCCAATATTAAAGTGTGCGACCTGACGCATCAACTCATTGGCATCGCCATTCAACGTATGGCTTGCGGCCGTAGTTTCTTCCACCATGGATGCATTTTGTTGCGTTACCTGATCCATATTATTCACGGCCGTATTGGCTTCCGCCAGGCTGTCTGACTGTTCTTTTGCTGAAACGGCAATGTCGGAAACAAGAGCGTTTATCGAATCGACGCGCTCAGCAATTTTTTCAAGTGCTGTTCCTGCACGCCCTACGAGCTCAACGCCTGTACTAACATGTTGCGAACTGGCGGTAATCAAACCCTTGATTTCTTTCGCCGCATCAGAAGAGCGTTGCGCAAGCGCCCGAACTTCCTGGGCCACAACCGCAAAGCCACGACCAGCGTCCCCTGCACGCGCCGCTTCAACACCGGCGTTCAGCGCCAACAAATTGGTCTGAAAAGCAATGTCGTCGATGACGCCAATGATCTGCGAGATTTGCGTGGCTGACTTTTCGATTTCATCCATCGCCTCTACGGTCTCACGGACCACTTCGCCACTCTCTTGAGCTTCGGTTTGCGCTTTCGAAGCAACATCATTGGCTTCTTTAGCGTTTTCAGCAGATTGCTTGACCGTTGCAGTAATCTGATCGAGTGCCGCCGCTGTTTCTTCAAGGGTCGCCGCCTGGCTCTCGGTGCGTTTTGACAGATCTCCAGTTGCGGTGCTGATTTCACTTGAGCCCTGGCGAATGCCATCAGCCGTCGTGATAATCGTTGACATTGTTTCTTGTAGTTTGACCACAGCACTGTTGAAGTTGCGGCGTAGTTCCTCATATTCCTCAGCGAATTGCTCATCGATCTGATTTGTGAGATCTCCTTCTGACAGCTTACCCAAACCGTGAGCAAGCGAAGACACAACCGTATTCAGCGCTTCTGTCCGTTCTTTTTGTTCTGATTCTCGCTTTTGACGGTCATGAACTATGTCAGTTATGTCTGTTGCAAATTCTACAACTTTGAACGGCTTGCCATTGCCATCTACTACCGGGTTATAGGAGGCTTGGACCCAGATCTCATCGCCACCGCTTGAGACACGCTTATATTCACCAGTTTGGTATTCACCTTTGCTTAGCCCACTCCAAAATGCGCTATACGCCGGGCTGTTTCTTTCGCTCTTATCGACAAGTATATTGTGATGCTTGCCCTTAATCTGATCCTGTGAGTACCCATAAGTGCTCAGGAATATATCATTTGCATTTTCAACCGTTCCATCAAGCTTATACTCGATGATCGCTTGTGATTTATCGATGGCGCCAAGCATACCGGCGTTCAAACGGTCGGCTGTTACATCCGCCCATTCCAGAGCGTTACCGACATACTCACCACTTGCGTCAAACACACCGCTAACATTCAGCTCAAAGCGGAAATCACCAACTGCAATATCAGTAGTATAAGGGAGACGCGAAGGATCTGACAGCAATTGACGTTGATGCGCCGGATTTTTGTGGAAAATATCAATGCATGATCCTACGATCGTATCTGGATTGAAGTTAGGCCAGACAGTGCGGAACACTTCCGCATTATCACCCAGGAGTCTTTTCGTGGATTCATTGACATATGTCACTTGGAAATCACGATCAATCATCATCATGGCGACCGATGACCCCTCAAAAGCAGCGCTCTTGAAAAGTGCCTCGATCCGCTCTTCCACCATTTTCGTGATGTCGGTTGCATATTTGACAACCTTAAATGGCTTGCCATTTCCGTCGAAGATCGGATTATAACTTCCCTGAATCCAGAGTTCCGCGCCATTATTGCCAATACGCTTATACTCACCAGACTGATGTTTTCCGTTCCGCAGAGCATCCCAAAACGCTCTATATTCAGCGCTGTCCTTATAGCTCGTTTCGACGAACATACTGTGGTGCTTCCCACGGACCTCGTAAAGAATAACCCATTACCTGGAGGAAGTTTTCATTTGCATTAACGATTGCGCCATCTAGGCCAAATTCAATAACCGCCTGGGATTTATCCAGCGCGTTGAGCATGCCTGAGTTCAAACGATCCGCCGTAACATCCGACCATTCCAATATGTTACCGACATATTCGCCATCAGCGCCAAACACACCGCTGACATTCAGCTCAAAGCGAAAATCGCCGACTTCGATATCTGTCCTAAATGGAAGGCGTGAAGGGTCTGACAGCAATTGACGTTGATGCGCCGGATTTTTATGGAACATATCGATGCATGACCCAACAATCGCATCTGGATTGAAGTTAGGCCAGATCGTACGGAACACTTCTGCATTATCACCCAGAAGTTTTTTCGTGGATTCATTGATGTAAGTCACTTGGAAGTCACGATCAATCATCATCATGGCGACCGAAGACCCCCCAAAAGCGGAGCTCTTGAAAAGCGACTCACACTGGGCTTCCATCTTTTTTGTAATGTCCGTCGCAATCTTAACAACGCTAATTGCATTGCCATTCTTGTCTAGAATTGGGTTGTATGTAGCTTGAATCCAGACCTCTTTGCCGCCTTTTCCAATACGCTTATATTCCGCAGCCTGATATTCGCCGCGCCCCAGCCCCGCCCAGAATTCTTTATATTCTGCGCTCTGTGCGTAATCAGTTTCAACAAACATTGAGTGATGCTTGCCTTTGATCTCTTCGATCGTGTAGCCGAGCGTATCCAGGAAGTTCTGGTTGGCAAAAAGAATGATCCCGGTTGTATCAAACTCAATCACCGCCTGAGAGCGATCAAGCGCGCGCGCCAAGTTTAGCGCTGCTATCTTGCAATAATATTTTGACTTCTTCCTGACGGCGCCTGGCAAATTTCAACGCCTCAGTAATATCACCCAAGTCATCGCCAGTGTTTTTCCCACTGTCTTCGCCAGTACTTTCAGTACCGCTAAGCGCTTTGGCCGTTTTGGATAAGGAGATCAAATTCTTGAGCAAGGGCTGTGCTACCATAAATGACAACGCAATGCCAGCAGAAGCCATCAAGGTTGTAACAAGAACAGGGACAAACACGCCTTCCCAGCCAACTGCTGATGCATAAATTGCATTGAGCACCATAAAAAATAATGGCGGCATAGCGACTAAAGCGATTTGACGATTAAGATTCATTTGGGATTCTCCCTGATAATGCGATTGCGTTAGGTTATGCATACAGCGGAATGGTTAACGCGACTTTGCTAAATATTGAGTAACCATAATAAATTCCGCTCAGCGAAATTCCGTGCACAGTTCATTAAAGATAGACGCACTCACCTGAGAGATCTTCATCTGGGTTATCTTGAGGGACTTCATCGCCAGAGGCGCTTAAACGCGCCGCCACAGACGCCAATGTCATTGTCCTTGCGGCATGCTCTGCATCAACCGACCAATCAGACTGCATCTGTAGTGAGAGCTGATTCATAAAGTCGGCAAGCGCTTCTATGGTCTGGGTCAGGCGATCAAGATTTTGCAAATCATAGATAGTTTCCGGCTGTCCAACAACGCTATTTTTCAGCACGTCACCGATCGATCCTTGAAGCCTGTTGCTGGCGGATGCAAGCAGACTCAGCTCACCACTGACGAGCTGAAGCACCCGTTCAAGTTGGGTATTTTCATTTGAGCGTTGGTTTTCTGAGCTTGGCATCGAACATCTAATCCAGCGGCCCAAACACCTGTCGGACGCATTTCTGCAAGTCGCGCGGATCAAATGGCTTCTTTAAATAGTTGTTCATCCCGAGCGCGCGCCCTTTATCAACCAGCGTTTGATCTGGGCTGCCGGAAACAAGAATGAATCCAATTTTTTTAAGCTTTGGGTGCTCACGGATTGCTTTCAACAACTCCAACCCATCCATTTCCGGCATATTGTAATCGGAAACAACCAAATGCACCGGGTTTTTTTGCAAAGATTTTAGTGCATCAGCACCGTTCTTGGCAGCAGAGACATTGGTGATGCCGAGTTTATCGAAGCAATCATAGATTAGGCTCCGACTTGTAGACATGTCGTCAACAACCATAACCCGCAATTTATCTTTGATCGACATTTTTTCTACTCACTGTGCGAACTAATATTGGAAAGCTTATACAATTTCCACATTACCAAACTCATTACGCGCTTTACTCAATCCTCTGATAAGCCGTAAATCCTTCAGACTTGAATAAAGATGTTGCAGGGCCAGTGATGCGTTCCGAATGACCGATAAACAGCCAACCATTTGGTTTTATCGCCTTATGAAACTTGCTCCAAAGTTCCCGCTGCGTTTCTTCTTGAAAATAAATGACCACGTTCCGACAAAAAATTATGTCAAATGACCCTGATAATGGCAAAGGCTTGATCAAATTGAGAGGACGAAATGTGATCAGTTGCTTTAGCTCATCACTTGCAACCAACGATACGCCAGAAGCATCTTCTTTTGAAAAATATTTTTTCTTTTGAGCTTCTGATGGTATCGTCACATCCCCTTTCCGATAGACACCAGCCGCGGCTTTTCTCAGAATGTTTTCATCAATATCTGTGGCCAGGATTTTAATATCATAGGAAGCCGCATCGGGTAGCAGCGACAACACCGTCAACGCAATAGAATATGGTTCTTCGCCGCTAGAACAGGCTGCAGACCAGATTCTGATTTTTCCACCGCGTTTGGCTTGCGCAATCAGATCCGGCAGGATTTCATTCTTCATCGTCTCAAAATGATGCGGCTCGCGGAAAAACCGCGTTACATTGGTTGTAAGCGAATTCATCATATTCCGGCGTTCTTCAACGCCGCGTTTCGATGCAATAAATGCGCAATATTCTTCGAAACCGGACATTTTGAGCGCTCTGATGCGCTTGGCAAGGCGCGAATAAACCAACGGCGCTTTTTCAATCGATAGGTAAATACCCGTGTCACTGTTCAGCGTGTCGGCAATCTGATGAAAATCAGCAGCCGTCATCATATATTCTCCAGGCGTTATAGGCTTGGAGTTCTTACGCCGTGTGCTCGTCGCTTGTGTCACGCAGCTACCCCTTCAAGTGAGTTGATCGGCAACACATTGTCCAGTCCAATTAAATTGATCATCCGGTCATCGAGTGCGATCACACCTTTGACGAAATCTCGCGCCGCCTCGGATGCAACATCTGGTGTCGGCTGAATATTGTCGCGTTTGGTCGTGAGTATGTCTGAGACCGCATCCACAACAAATCCAACAATCTGCTCATCCACATCAGAAATGATAATGACGTGCCGTGCTGAGGGCTCGACGGATTTAAGACCCAACCGTGAGGCCAGATCCACAATGGGTACGACCGATCCACGCAAATTGATGACGCCACGGACATAGTCTGGGGCCATTGGCAGTACGGTCTCTTTTGTCCAGCCGCGAATTTCGCGCACCGACATGATACTGACGCAATATTCCTGATCACCGACTTTGAAGGCGACGAGCTCCTGATCTTCACCATACTCATTGTTTTTAATTTCTGTCATAGTAATTATCCTACTGCTGCAAGCTGCGTTTGTTGAGATGACTTCGCACCATCCATTTTATTCGCAATATCATCTGTGTCGAGAATGAGTGCAATTTGACCATCGCCGAGAATAGTCGCTGCTGCGACCCCTGAGACATGGCCATAATTTTCTTCAAGGCTTTTGATCACAACCTGCCTTTGGTCATGAATACCATCGACAAGCAAAGCCAGGCGCTCCTGGTCTTCGGTTTCTATTGAAAGCACGACGGCTTCTTCAAGATCGGTAAGCTCTTTGCGATATCCCATACTCAGCCCTACATCGATCAACGGAATAAACTCACCGCGGATAGAAATCACCCGACCGCCGTCGCCAATTTCATGAATATCGGAAAGCTCCGGCTTTAAAGTCTCAACTATTGCGGTGAGCGGCACGACTAAAGTTTGGCCAGCAACTTCCGTCACCATACCATCCACCACGGCAAGCGTTAGCGGCAGGCTGATTGAAAAGGTCGACCCTTTTCCCGGCTGTGAAGATATGGAAATTTTTCCACCAACGGACTGAATCGCCCGCTTCACAACATCCATACCAACGCCGCGCCCTGAAAGATTGGACACATGCTCCACCGTTGAAAAGCCCGGCATGAACAACAGATTGTCAATTTCACTGTCCGTTAGCTGAGCATCCTCAGGCACCAGACCTTTCTCGACAGCGATCTGTTTTACGCGCTCTCTATTGATGCCAGCGCCATCGTCAGAAACTGTGATGATCACCCGGCCCGAGCGATGTGCAGCGGTCAGAGACACAATTCCTTCTGCAGATTTACCGCTTGCTATGCGTTTTTCCGGCGTCTCTAAGCCATGATCAACTGCGTTGCGGATCATATGGGTCAATGGATCCGCAAGCCGCTCAACAACAGTCTTATCGACTTCGGTCATCTCCCCTTCCGTCACCAGGCGAACAGTTTTTTCTGTTGCATTGGCCGCTTGACGCACGATCCGTGACATGCGCTGAAACAGCGCTTTTACCGGCTGCGCGCGAATAGCCATGACGCTTTCCTGGATTTCACGAGTCAATTGTTTGAGCTCTTCAAGCCCCTGTTCAACATTGTCATCGCGCTCAAGACCTGCATCAATCACGCCTTGTGCAACCATCGCCTGGTTGATCACCAATTCCCCAACCAGATTGACCAGCCGATCTACGCGGCCAAGGCTTACGCGAATGGTTGAATCCGGTGAGGAGGAAGACTTCGACGCAGTCGCTGTATTGGCTTCCGCGGCGCTCGCTGTTGGCGCGGTCGGTGTAGGGTTTTCTTCCCCTACAGAGGCTTCATTGACGACGAGTTCGATTGGCGTTTCGGCCATCTCCTGATCTTCTTCACTAATCGTATCAGGTTCATCCTCGCCATCCATAGAACTGGTCGAAGGCTCTACCACGTCATCATCATCGTCGTCGCTATCTTGCGGCGCTATGTTGAGCTCACAACACCCTTCAACGAATTCAAATACATTCTGGAGCGCCGTCTCGTCACTTTCTGTGCGGATCTCGATAGTCCATGACAGATACGCCCCTTCAGGATCAAGCTCATCCAGCATCGGAAGATCTGAGGTATCGCACTCAACTTCTATGTCGCCATGCTCTGCAAGACTGCGCAACAACAAAACGGTTTCATTCGCATTTGCGTACAGCTCAGAGGTTGGCTTGAACTTTACAATAAAGGCCTTGGCCGGATCTTCACCGAGATCAAAATCATCATCATCGTCAAGGCTAATGTCGAGGCTCAGCGGTTCAAATTCCAGTTCTGCAGCCGGCGCAGCATCTTCCGGCGCATCATCTGCAATGCCGGCAGCAGCAGACAGCTCTTCTATGAGCACTTTTGATACTTCAAGGTCCGCCGGTATGTCATCACGGGCGCCAGTCACGAGATCGGCAAGCCTGTCCGCAGACCGCAACAACAAATTCATCACATCATGTGATGCTTCCAGCCGGTCAGAGCGAATTTCATCCAGTGTAGTTTCAAAAACATGTGCGAAACTAACAAGGTCATTCAACCCGAAAGCGCCGGCGCCGCCCTTGATAGAATGTACGGCTCGAAAAACAGCGTTGACTGTTTCTGAGTCACCTTCGCCGTCACTCATATCATTGAGGCCAGTTTCCATTTCTTCAAGCAGGTCTTCGCATTCCTGAAAGAATGTCTGCTTAATTTCATCCATCGCATCCATGGAAATTCTCCGAAACTATGCTGCAACGCGCTTGATAGCGCTGATTAATTTGTCTTTATCGAAAGGCTTGACGATCCACCCGGTCGCGCCGGCGTTTTTGGCGCGCATTTTAAGCTCTGCGGCGCATTCCGTGGTTAAAACCAGGATCGGTGTGGCGCGATCTTTATCTGTTTTGCGGACATTTTCGATAAATCCGAAACCATCCATATTTGGCATATTGATATCGGTAATGATCACCTGAGGGTTGATGCCCGCCAACACGTCAAGACCATCTACGCCATCTTCCGCCAGGGTTACGTCAAAACCCGCATCTGATAAGGCAAGACGAAGCATGTCCCGCATTGTTCTAGAATCGTCGACTGCAAGAACTGTTATTGACATGTTTCTTCCTCATTAACTGCATAGGTCTGAAAATGAACGCCAAGTTCAGATGTCGTTTCAGAAAACACTGGAGTTACATTTGCGATCGTCAGCTTATTTCCATCCGCCTCCCAAGTGTTTGTGGCGGATAACAAGACCTGCATGCACTGAGCGCCAATGCGCTCTACTTGCGATGCATCTATGACTAAATCTTCCCCACGCTGCGCCTTAAACTCCTCGGCTAAAGGCGAGGCAGCACATAGATCAAGGATGGGGATGAGCGAAATTTCACGATTTCCAGAATTTTTGTCAGACGCACTCAAAGCTTATCCCTCCATGCAACCCATTTGAGACAACTCAAGACGGTTAATAGCGAAGAAAGTATATTTTATTCTTAACTCGCAATGAGGTCCGGTAGTTTAGAAAGTTAATAAATCTTTACTCCTATGCGGCCGCATCTCGCATGCTGATTACAGCTGCGTCATGAGGTTAATACTTCGTATGCATATCTCTCACTCTCCGACCATGAGCCCAGAGAATGATTGGATGTGGGCGCACCATAGAATGTCGTGCCGCCTCTCTCTTTTCAGAGGCGGTCTTTTTGATATACAATCGGAACACGGATAGAGATAGTGGAGAGAGTGTCCGTATAAAGAGTAGAACATAGCATTCCACCCAAGCACACAACACATTGTTTTTCCACAATTATATACTTTCTTCTTTCAGATAGTGGAACATTGTGATTCACTATTTCCCATCATCAATGATGGGTAGAAATTCGCTATCGGATAAGGCTGTACGCAACAAAAAAGTCCTCGGTATGCACCTCAATGGTGAAGTTCCGGGTCTTTATCTGCGCGTTATCGAGAGGGGCTCGAAGAGTTGGATTCTGCGGACTGTGATATCTGGCAAGCGGCGCGATATAGTTTAGGCGGTTATCCAACCGTGTCTCTTGCTGACGCCCGAAAAACGACCAGAAAATACCGGGCAATTGCCCGAAGTGGCGGCAATCCCATTGCTTTTCGCACGCAGGCACCCGCACCCACATTTAGAGAAGCAGCAGAACAGGTTCACCAGCAACAGATTATTCCTGCACGCAAGAATGTGATACACCAGAACCAATGGATTAACACCTTGCGTGACTACATCTTTCCTGAGATCGGTGAACTGTCGGTTGGCGAAGCGATCGGTGCAATGTGGGATGAGATAGATTTTGAAAATACGAATTGGACTGTCCCAGGCAATCGCATGAAAGGAGATGTGGAGCTGTCCAGCCCCACGATCACGAACTATCACTAATCGATGGATGGATTGTAGCAAGCCGTGTGAGAGCGCTATGATACTGGCCAGATTCGCAATAACGGTGCTTATGAATACGCAAAGTGCTTCTCCTCCAAACAACATCCGGTCTCTCGACCAGGCGCAAATCTGTTTGCAGACAGGACGAAAGCACGAAGCTTACCGTATTTGTCGCGACTTATTGGCGCAAAGCCCGGCGGAGAAACCAGCACCGGGCGTCGCCTGGGGCAGGCTAAGCAGCATCTGCGATGCGCTTGGCGATGTTGATGGTGCGGCCCTGGCGCTGAAGCGATATGTCGCCGCGCGCCCCAAAGACTTGAGCGCACGCGGGCGATTGGCTGAATATCTTGGCGAGACCGGGCGCATTGAC
>JAADIH010000014.1 GCA_013151435.1 Alphaproteobacteria bacterium | reverse complement strand
GCCAGATAAAAATCAACCGCAGCGCGCTCGCCTTTGGTCGATGTCAGCGGATCATTGGCATGGTGCTTTTCAAGATAAGCAATGATGTTGAGACTATCGCAAATAACCTGATCACCGTCTTTTAAGATCGGCAATTGGCCATGTTCCGGGTCCGGATAGTTTTCTTTTTCCGTGAAACGCAAAGGAATGGTCTCAAATTTCAGTCCCTTGTGGAGCAGCGCATATTTTACCAGCCAACAATAGGGACTGGGTCTGACGTCAATATCGCTAAGCGCAAGATCGTAAAGCTGAAGGGTCATCGTCGGTACTATCCTGTTGAAATTACACATGCGTTTGGAATGGCCCATGTCTTAGCGCTGGCTGGCCCGCTGCCGCAAGTTGGCGAAACCCAGCCCATTTCACAGGAAAAAGGCTAGACATGGCACTCGCGATAGTTGTATATGATTATTAATACCCTTTTGTGGTGTTTTTGGGGTGGCAGCTTATCACATGGGGGTCTTATGATGGGGCGCGTTCAAAAACGCTATCAGGATATCGTCATTATCAATGTGGGGAAAAAGCTTTCCCCGACAGAAAAGAAGAATAGCCGAAACCCGTTTCTGCAATTTCTTGTAATCGTTCTGTCAGCGCTTCTTCTTTTCACTATGGGCTATCTCGCATGTGTGAAGGCCGGGCTCATTGCCCCACCAGACGGCCATTGTTGCTTCGGCATTCTTGAACTCAATTTCGACTTTGACGCGTCAGACGCAGACGCATGAAATTTTACTAACAATCAAATTGGCAACTAACCTCAGGGGGGTGAGATGAATAAATATCTTGCAATGATCGCCGCTAGCGCAGCCGTTCTTTCTGGCTGCAAACAACAACTACCCACAAGCTATCCACTGCCCTATCCATCCATTGCTCAACGATCAAACGTCGCCGCAGATACCTGCGATGCGCAATATGTCAAACACAAGCAGAATTATCTCTCGGCGGTGCAGTCGGTTATTGCTTCCGGACAAAGCCTGCCCAATGCCCGCAATGCACCGCTAGATCGTTTTCGCGCGGAAGTGAACGCTGCCTACAACGCGGTCGTGATGCGCTGTAAAACCCATACGCATTGCCTTGAAGTTCACAATTATAATGAGGCCGCATGTTACATGGCCGCCAGTGATCGCAAAGATGCTGAGCGCCGATTTTCTGACCTATCCGAAGATCTCCGCAGAATTGAGCGCGACTATGATGCAAGAAGAGCCCATGCAAGAAGTCATGGAGGGCGCAAGCCCGCGGTTAATCTGACCGTCAACCAAAGCAATGACCAACGCTCAGATCAAAGCCAAACCAATGATAATCGAAGTGACAACCAGAATGGCGATCGCATCGAAGATCAGGATGTGTTGATGTTATGTGGTGATGCAAAGAACCTGCTCGACCGGCGCTGCCGCAATCCATGCAATCACTGCGGCAACTAAAACAGAGGCATTAGCCTTTGGCTTCACGCGCCGCTCTCAATCGTGCAAAATCTTCGCCCGCATGATGAGAAGAGCGCGTGAGCGGCGACGCAGCCACCATCAAAAACCCTTTGGCCCGCGCCATGGTTTCGTAGGATTTGAATTCATCGGGATGCACAAATCGATCAACAGGCACATGTTTGCGCGTCGGCTGGAGATATTGCCCGATGGTGATGAAGTCGATACCGGCTGAGCGCATATCATCCATCACTTGCATCACTTCCGCGCGAGTCTCGCCGAGGCCAACCATGATGCCCGACTTGGTGAACATCTCCGGGTCGCGCTCTTTGACTTTTTCCAGCAAGCGCATGGAGTGAAAATATCTGGCGCCCGGGCGGATCGAGAGATAGAGCCGCGGCACGGTTTCCAGATTGTGATTAAAGACGTCAGGCTTGGAATCGATAACGATTTCTGCAGCGCCATCTTTACGCAAAAAATCCGGGGTTAAAATTTCAATCGTGGTGTCCGGTGCAGCAACGCGAATGGCGCGCACGACTTTCACAAAATGCTCCGCCCCGCCATCGGCAAGGTCATCACGATCAACCGAGGTGATCACAACATGCTTCAACCCCATCTCTGCAACCGCCTCCCCCACATGGCGCGGTTCATCAGGGTCCAGCGCATTGGGAAGTCCGGTTTTCACGTTACAAAAGGCGCAAGCGCGTGTGCAGGTGTCGCCCATGATCATCATGGTCGCATGCTTTTTGTCCCAGCATTCACCGATATTCGGGCATGACGCTTCTTCGCATACGGTGTGGAGATTTTTCGAGCGCACGATGTCGCGGGTTTCAGAATAGCCTTTCGACATCGGCGCTTTGACGCGAATCCATGCCGGTTTGCGCAAGACAGGACTATCGGGTCTTGCCTGCTTTTCCGGGTGGCGTGGCTTTGCCTTATCGCTTGAGGACCCGCCTATTGTATTAATGATGGTAGCCATGGACATGCATGTAGCAGTGGCCCCCGATGAATGTAAGGGGTGCTACTTCTATACACTGAAATCCGTTAGGGGCGATCAAATCATACGGTCGATGACTTCGCACAACTCATCAAAGCAGCGATGGATGATCGCACCATCACATGGTTCACCAAGCGCCACATTCACGGCCTCCCACGCATCAATCGAATCGATCATCGGGGCCTCGAGAATACGGGCGAGCTTTGAGCCCTCGGTGGAGAATTTCACAACCTCGCGTGAAATCGGCAAGCGTAACCACCGCCACACCCGACGGTGCAATTCACCGTTCAGATAGAGCGCCCATCGCGGGTCTCCTTCATCACTTTCGATCGAAAAGAATAGCGTTTTCAAATCACCGGCATCCGCAAGCACAAGAACGCCGTGTTCATGCTCAAAAAAGCGCGGCGAGCGGCCATGGCTTAAAAAGGAAGATTCTCCAAACCCGCAGCGTAAGTCAGCGACGGCTCTTCGCTTTGCCAGAGCATGCTCCTGAAACTCTACGACAAGTTTTGGCCATTCTTGTTTACCTATTAAATAAACGCCGCCGCCAACAATCGCGACAAACACCATCGCTAGCTGCAACATCTCTGAAAACCCTTGCCCCTGATAGGCAAGCGCCAGGGCGACGGGAGCAACAAGCGCAAAAGCCGCAGCAATTGGGCGTTTAAAGCCAATGAGATCATCGCGCGCATAATCGTTCACATTATCCGTGAACAAAGCTTCGTTTTTCAGTCGTACTTCTACCGGAACCGGCAAATCAACACGCGCAGTCGTCAGCATTTCCTTGTCTCCTGCTATAGATAGAAGACTAGGATGGCGCCAAGACTTTGCCCGGGGTTTAACTTGTTAATGCAAAATTTATTTTCATTTATCGCTTATTATCGATGTCAAAGCGGGACAGCAGTTCGACGAAGAACTTTGCGAATAGAGAAATTTGTAATCACCCGATCAACACCGGGAAGACGGGTTAAAATATCCGCATGGATACGTTCATAATCAGCGCCGTCACGGCATAGAATACGCAACAGATAATCCGAAAGCCCCGACATCAAATAGCACTCCATAATCTCGCGATGATGCATCACTGCTTTTTCAAAAGCGCTTAGCGTCGCCTGTTGTTGGTTCTTCAGCGTCGCCTGGACAAATACGGATGTCTCTAACCCAGCCTTTCGTTCATCCACCAGCACAACCTGCTGTGTAATCATTCCCGACCGCCGCAATTCTTTCACCCGCTTGTGACAGGCCGACGGTGACAGACCGACTTTCTCACCGAGTTCAGTGAAGGGGGTTTGCCCATCTTCCTGAAGGACATTTAGAATCGCTGCGTCGAATTCATCCATGGCTTTAGAATCCCATTCGGAAAAGAGCTAATTTATTGCATATTGTTCGATATATGGCCTAAATCGTGATAAATAATCAAGAATATACACTGCCAAGAGAATATAGTCCCGCCAAAACCTGTCATTTGGAGGAAATTATGCGCGTTGGTGTCCCTAAGGAAATCAAGAATTCTGAATATCGTGTGGGCCTGGTGCCAGGCAGCGTGCGTGAATATGTGGCCAACGGTCATGAGGTGCTTATTGAAACCAGCGCCGGTGTTGGCATTAAGGTTAGCGACGCAGATTATGAAGCTGCTGGCGCTAAAATCGCACCCGATGCGAAAACAGTTTTCGCCAATTCCGACATGATCGTGAAAGTAAAAGAACCGCAACCAAATGAATGGGCGCAGCTTCGCGAAGGCCAAATCCTCTACACTTATCTGCACTTGGCGCCCGACGCGAAACAAGCACGTGGACTGATGGAATCCGGCGTCACTGCGGTTGCCTATGAAACGGTCACGGATCCTCGCGGCGGCTTGCCGCTTCTGGCGCCTATGAGTGAAGTCGCCGGGCGGCTCTCCATTCAAGCTGCGGCCTATGCGCTAACCGCGCATCAGGGCGGGCGCGGCCTGTTGATGGGCGGCGTCCCAGGTGTTTTACCTGCAAAAGTCTTGGTTATCGGCGGCGGTGTTGTCGGCACACATGCCGCGCGCATGGCCGTCGGCCTTGGCGCTGATGTCACCATCCTCGATCGCAGCCTGCGCCGGATGGCTGAACTTGATGAGCTATTTCAGGGCCGCGCAAAAACCCGCTATTCCACCTTCGAGGCTTTGGACGAAGAAATCGAAAGCGCTGATGTGGTTGTGGGCGCAGTCCTCATCCCCGGCGCCAGCGCCCCTAAACTCGTCACCCGCGAAATGCTGAAAGGCATGAAAGAAGGCGCGGTGCTGGTTGATGTGGCAATCGATCAGGGTGGCTGTTTTGAAACGTCAAAAGCCACAACCCACGAAGATCCAACATACGTGGTTGATGATGTTCTCCACTATTGCGTCGCCAATATGCCGGGCGCTGTACCGCTCACATCTTCTCATGCGTTAAACAATGCAACGCTCGGATTTGGGTTGATGCTCGCCAATAAAGGTCTTGATGCTTTGCGCGAGAATGAAAGCCTCAGGAATGGTCTCAATATCCATAACGGTCAGGTCACCTATAAGGCCGTCGCTGAGGCGCTGGGCGTTGATTTCGTACCCGCGATTGAGGCCCTCGGTTAACGGTTCAAACGTGGGTGGTTCTTGATGTGTAAAAGGGATTTCAGGTAAAATTACTGTGATAAACCGCTTAAATCGGCAGTTTTAGGGAGTTTCTTACGAGAAGGTAAGAAACATGGGCCATGGCTGTGAGGCTGGCCGCCTTGCTTTCGGGCTCGGGTCGCGGGCATAATCGGCTATGAAGAGGGAATGGATATGTTGAAATTCGTCACCGCCGTGGCCGTTGCCACGGCGTTATGTCTGCAACCTGCAGCAGCTCAACTGGGCGGCGCGAATAGCGTTACCGATACCGGTGATAGAGCTGAGCGCCATAAAAAGGTTGGCGTCGTCTCTTATGTGGTCGAGCAGATCCAGATTTCGTTTTCCGTAATCTTTGATCGTCCCCATCAAGCCACCCAAGACGGTGACGCGTATAAATACTCTTATACAAAAAGAGAGTGTGACGCGGCCCCTACTGAAGGTGATGAAGAAGCCGAAGGGGCTGAAGCAAAAGACCAGGAGCCCACCGGTCCAGAGCCCCTCTATTTCGGGTTTTAAGCTTTAAGAAATTTGGACGACCGTGCGCTGAGGCATGTTCTGCCCGGCGCGTTTTTATTTGGGCGCCTGCTTACGTCGGCGGCGCGTAATAAATCCGATATCACGTGCAATTTGATTGCGGCCTTTTTTCATCACCACCATGATTAATCCGGAGATAGCGAACAACAGCCCTGTCGCCGAAGCGGCTTTGAGTAGCGGGTTATTGAAGTCTGTTCGCTCTCCATAATCCATGATGTGCAGCATCCATAAAAAATCAAAAATCCGCCAGACATCATTGCGCCTTGATGCGACCTCACCCGTCGAGGGGGAAACATAAATTCGCGTATGCAGGTTGTCGTTAAAATCTACGCGCCAGACGGGTTTTTCTTTTCTGTATTCGTAAGGCGTCTCGCTCATCAGCGCGATTTTGACGATTTTTCCTTCACCCACATAATCCTGCTTCGCGACGGCGCGCGCTGTATCCTCAGAGATTGGCGAGAGTTTTTGGCCCGTGGACGCATCAAATAACGCAACGCCGTCAGCGCTTGTGATTTCATAGACGGGGCGATTCATAAAGCTGCGCAATTCAAGCGACGTAGCGCCATCAACTTGCGCAATTACGCCGCCCGGCGAGGCATAAGCTGACGCCTCCAGCTCCGGCGGAGGCGTGATAAATGCGTTTGTATCGCCGCGCACCAAATCAATATGAAACCAGCTCATGAAAACGCCGCTGAGCATCCACAGCGAAACTTGAATTCCGAGCAGCAACCCGACCCACAAATGAATCCGCTGAATAATCTTATTGAACAGGACCATTATTGCACAGCCTTTATATCAGATGCCGAAAGCGGGGTTTTTAACAGGGTTTCAAACACTGTCCAAGGGTCACGGCCATCAGCCGCGCCAGCATCTACATAACCCTCAACCAGATCAAGCCCGATCGTATAATTGATGACATAGCCGCGATAGGTATCAACAAAGCGGACGCTTTGCTCGGCCCGCTCGCGCGATTCCAACCGATATTTCATGGTCATGATGATCGCGTCTTCGCGTGACAACCGGCCATCAAGATATTCTCGCGCAATGTGATTGCGGGCATGGGCCAGCTTACGGCGCAAATCATTCAAGCGAGCGAGTGTTTCAGCCTTCGCAGGATCAAGGCCAGCTATGGGAAAAAGCACATCACGCTCATAGGCAATTTTTTTATCACCCGGAAACGCCAAATCAATTCCGTAATTCGCTGACCCTTCCGCCGTCACCGACATGGGTGAGAATAATGGGTAGACGGAATACTCAATCCAGCCTTTTTCCTTTAGAAGGAAACGCTCCAGCATAATATTCCAGGTATGGTGCCCCGGATAACCCTCATGACACCCAAGGTCCACGGCGCGATCAATGATGATCGGGAAGTCTGTATTCACTTGAATGAGACTTTCAAACTCACCCTGATACCAGTTATAGCCGCTCCAGGGTTTATCCGTGACAAACTCTAGCGAGAAGCTCTCCGTTGCCGGCAGGTCATAATGCGCTAGCGTGCGGCGGCGGCATTCACCAATGGCCGCATCAAAAACCGACTGCAATTTATCCGTGGGTATGGCGAGACTATTGCGAAACGCCTCGACGCGCTCACTGATTGGCCCCTCGCCTGGCAGCAATGCATCGATTTGCGCCAGCGCAGCGTCAAATTCTTCAAGATCATAGTCCGGCGGCACAACGTCATATAAAAGCCGGGTCTCGTCGTTAAAGGAAAAGACCTCGCCGCCAACCATCTCAATACGCGCGAGCGCAGCGCGGGTCTGCTTCTCCAGCATCGCCCCACGAATAGACGGCTCATCGGCATTGGCGCGGGCCACACTGATCAACAATCCTTGTGCATCATTTTCGAGATCAGCCAAGGAGCGCGCCTGGGCCGCTGCTTCATCCGCCCATTCGGCCGGACCGTTATAGGCGTCAACAAAAGCCGGGTCGTGCTGGCCCGCCGCCAGCGCCAGCTTTACGAAAGCCTCAGCAATATTATCGAGACTCGCCAAATCGACAGCAACCGCCTGATCGCTCTCGGTCGTCGCAACAATGGCGACACTCTCATTTGGCGTTTCAGAAGACTGATCGCCGCCGCATCCCGCAAGCGCAAAACCAGCAATGATGGCGGCGACAATCTTGTTCATGTCGAGAGACTTAAGCCGCCGTACCGGAGAAAGTCGAAGACCCGAACGCGCCGAGCTTCACATTGCCGGAAATTGAATCGCCTTCAATGGCGCCATCAAATTCCAATGTGAGCGGCATTGGCGAGGTTACTTTCGAATGCCAGGTGACCTTATTACCATCGACAGTACCGTTTTCTACTGGCGCGTTGCCAGACGAACCAGACATCTCTCCGGTCAGGGCGCCGCCTTCTTCCTTCAGCGTCAAAACGCCGGTCTGCTCGCCCATTGGGGTTTTAATTGTGATGTTCCATTTTCCGTCGACAGCCATTTAAGCCTCCTGTTAAATCCTAAGATGGGATCGGTCCTATAATTGCGCCAGACCATAACGAATGCGATTTATGGCGCAAGAGGCGAGCGCAGACTAGGGACTGTGGACAATCGGGCACACGCTTTCGGCGCACCGTTTTCGGATCGACGCTGACCAGCCGCGAGGCCCTGAGAGATGTCATGCTTCAACATTGCTTTGAGCGCTGCTTCTCGCTTGGCATGGGGCGTCATCAGCATCACCCCCTTCGACCCGCGCGATAACGCGCGGCCCACTTCCCCCGTAAACGGGGGAAGAATGAGAGCTCGCTACTGCGTTTATTTCTACCTTCATCAACATGAGTGATCATAAATCATTGCGACGGTCGTCATCGCGGCACAGGCCGGGATCCAGTCTTTTGGATTTATCCAAGCGTCATCCCGTGCGCTTTGCAGCATGAAATGCTGCTACGCAGACACGGGATCAGTATCCATAGAAACCAGCATCACCCGATCCCGGCCCCACGCAGCAACACGCCGTGTTGCAGCGCATCAGGGATGACGGGAAAACATACAGACACAAAAGTTTGTCATCCCCGGATTTATTCCGGGGATCCAGATAGCAAAAGCTGCATCCAACATTACTGGATGCCGGATCAAGTCCGGCATGACGTGTTAAATGTAATCACGAAGAAGTTCACCAACTCCGCTCATTCCCGCGAAGGCGGGAATCCAGTTTGATTTCGTTATCTGGATTCCCGCCTTCGCGGGAATGAGCGGGGATAGCCCCACACCAAAAAGAGGCATTATGAATGAAACGAGAGTCTGGGTTGTGTTGATAAGAATAGATTCAACTGAACTGCATCTGTTCTTGCGCGGCGCGGTCAGGCACGACCATGGCCAGTGGCAGCTGATCCGCTAAAGTCTCTTTCTATTAAATCTTGCCACATACTGCTGATTAGATGATATCAATATTGCATTCGCAAATTTTGAATTTTGTATACCAGATTCCCTCAAACATTTCCTGCATGCGCCAATCCTTTTATCACCCGAAATGACTGACTTTGCTCCAGCCAATTGCAACAACGCAAATAAATGTGGGTCATCACAATCATTAACCGAATGCCCAAATTCAGCAATAATCAATTGCTCAAAGTTGCTTTGCTCATTGTTTACTTCTTCTTCGTCCAACTTCAGAATCAAATTTAACTTTGATAGTTCAACAAACAAAGGTAACAATGACCTCGCACTCCTCAACTCCTTACTAAATACTCTTCCCCCAGAAACTATTCGCACACGCCCTTTCAGTAGATGCTTATAAAATGTCGGAAATATTTTAAATAGATTTTTAGCGCTACCGATATTAGCAACGTCCAAAACTACAACTGGTGCCTGCTTTGCCTTAGAGGGCACTGAGCACCTTCAATTGCTCCTTAAGGAAAAACTCTCTAAAGCGTGTCGGTGGTCTTTTGTAAGTTCCATCATCAAGAATTTCAATGGTATTTAATGCGTTGCCACTTTTTGACGAATAAA
>JAADIH010000241.1 GCA_013151435.1 Alphaproteobacteria bacterium | reverse complement strand
TTGACCCGTGAGAATTCCGGTGTTGGGCAATTGCTGTTAACGACCAACTCGGAAATCCCGGTAAGCCGCCGGATCATGCCCATGGTGAGGAATGCGCTGAGCTAAATCCGCCCGTTAATTCAACAAACCGCGCTGCAGAAGTTCCGGAAGTCTGTGTTCCCTGAAGCTTTCCACAAGTATAGGCAGCACGCTTGCGAACTCATCATAACTTCCAATCGCACGACCGCCGCGCTTTCCTATAGTAATCTTATGCTTCACAACGAGCGCGTAAATCTCTCTCGCATCATCAGTGATCAACGCCGCGAGCAATATTCGCTCCATTCGCGAAAGCTGAACGCAAGCCCCCATCACCTTTGATGGAAGCGGCGCAGCGCGAGGGTTATCCATCTTGTCAAACAGCATGAAGCGATCAAATTGACTAGGGTTGAGCGTGCGTTCAGCGGTCGACGCAGAAATCGAATGACGTCCAAAAGTGATCAACTTTCCACCGATAAGATGCATCAAGGCAAGCCGTGTTTTAGCACCGCCATATTTTTGAGCGCAGCCTCCATATATTTTCCCGGCCTCGACATCACCCCTAGCGACACCTTCTAATATATCATCATAAATTGGCTGAAACAGATCCATAGAAATCTGCGACTTCAACTGTTTACGCGCCTCTACATGGTCCTCGCCAAAAAGATTGTGGAAGTAAACATTGGAAAACCCACCCCCAATCTCTTCCTCCTTATAATTTTTCTTTTTCCCGAAAATATCCATACGGACAGATAGATTTAATAATAAACCAAGAATTTCCTCGCGCAAGATTAAGTCTTCGTGACCTTCGCAAAACTTATGATAGGGCGCGGTCAATGCCGGTTGATAAAGGTCTCCGAATACATTCATGCTCGCGCGTGCATGGCCGATAAAATCCATCCCGCTTGCCGAAAAATCACGTGCAACCTGATGAAACCACATGACTTCCTGACTACGGTTTAAAATGTCATGCGCCAGATAGTTTGGGTCCATCTGGAGATGTCGAGCGAGATTTGGACGCACATGCGGCATGGCTTGATTGAAGGCAAGTTTTGGATTCGACCCAAGAGCATTATCCAATTCTCTGACGGCCCTTACGGCGCGTTCAGGACTGGAACCCTCATATTGGCTGGCCAGCAATTGCGTCAACGCTGTCGTGACAAGCGTTGTACTCATCCCCGGCATCGATAAGTAATGAATGAAGCACAGACCGGAACTTTTGAGGCGGTTTTCAATATAGGAAACAAGGTGTGTGCGGGTCCCCGTTGGCAACCACGAATAAATTCCCGTGACCGCCGCATAGTCAAGCTCCGGCAGGTCTTCCGGTTTCAAATCATCAAAACTCGCCTCAATGAAAGTGACATTTGTGAGCCCGGTGCGCTCCGCTAGCTCTTTGGCGCTCGCAATATGACTGGGATTAATGTCAACGCCGTAAAACTCTCCATCCGGATTGCACGCAGCCAATAGATTTAACGTCAACCCTTTGCCGCAACCAAAATCGCAATAGGTAAAGCGCGATGCAGAAAGGTTTTGCACCTGACCAGAAAGAAGCGCGATCATCGACATCAAGATCGGCGTCTGTTCGTGGAAATACATAGTAGGGTAGTCGACATCGGTTGTGTAAGTGGAGTTCATATTCTATCCGTGTATGTACAAAGCTAGAGCAATGGGCATAAGGCAAGAAACCCCTCAATCCTTAATCGCCATAGATCGCCACTTCCTGGAGGCCTGATGCGTTTTTCACCCCGCGAAACATACCCGCGGTGTTGAATGTCATCGCATAGTCGCCGTTGGGCCCCAGAACAATCACCCCGCCATCGCCGCCAAAATTTTCAAGGCGATTATGGATAACGTCATCCGCCGCCGCGTCGACGGTCTTGCCAGCATACTCAACTTGCGCGCAAATATCGCGTGCAATGGTGAGGCGCATGAAATATTCGCCATGCCCGGTTGCGGAAACCGCGCAGGAATTATTGTCGGCAAAGGTTCCCGCGCCAATGATCGGCGCGTCCCCCACACGACCATAGCGCTTTAGAGTCATACCGCCCGTCGATGTACCCGCTGCGAGATTACCATTAGCATCCAGCGCAAGCGCGCCGACCGTGCCCCATTTATAATCGATGGGCAGTGCGCTTTGCTTATTTTCTTTTTCAGCCTTCAGGGCTTTTTTATAGGATTGCCAGCGGTGTTCCGTACGGAAATATTTTGGCTTCACCATCTCCAGGCCGTGCTCTTTGGCGAATTTTTCGGCCCCTTCCCGTGCAAACATCACATGCACAGAATTTTCCATAACTTCGCGGGCAAGCTTGATGGGATTTTTCACCTTAGTGACGCCTGCAACGGCGCCGGCATTGCGCGTAGCGCCATCCATGATCGAGCTATCAAGCTCGTTCTTTCCTTCCCGCGTGAAAACAGCGCCTTTGCCTGCATTAAACAAAGGTGAGTTTTCCATGAGAACAATGGCGGCTTCAATTGCGTCAAGCGCAGATCCGTCGTCTTCGAGAACAGCATAACCTACCTCCAGCGCTTCGTTCAGCTTCGCCCTATAGGCGGCTTCTTCTTCAGCCGTATAACGGCCAGGCTCCAGCGCGCCGGCCCCACCATGAATGACAATCGTCAAGGGTGCTGGCGTCAAAGGCGCCGTGGTTGCGCGATTTATATCCTGGGCCATCGCCGAAGTGCTGACCATCCAGACGCCAGTTAAGGCGAGAAATAATTTATACATGTAAGAAGCCCTCCTGACGTTATTTGCTCGCAAAGGGAGCCAATGATCAAGAGGCAATCATGGTCGTGTGGAATTCTAGAGCAAAATCAGATCTCTGGGGTCAACATCCGTTGCGCGCGCCATTGCTCAACGATTCGCTCGATGAAACTGTCATCTTCGATCTCTACGGACCAACCATCGGTAAAGCTCGCGGTGAGGCTGCGTGGTACTTCGGCCTCCTCAAGAGCGTCAAAACGCATCCGGGTTGGCATTGGCACGCCCTCACCCACCGCGATCGCCTCCCCAAGACCCAGCGAGGCAAGACAGCTGAGGAGACTGGTTGATGCGTCGGGAACCGCAGCCCGCAAGGCTTCCTGATCAGCCTGATTGGCAAGGCGCATCGCAAAAATAGTGTTGCACTGGGATAGCACCGTCGGATCAAGCTCTGTGGGGCGTTGGGAAACAATCCACAACGAAACGCCGGTCTTGCGTCCCTCTTTGGCAATCCGTATCAAAGATTGTCGTGTGGGCCCAAAACCATCATCAGGATTTGCCGGTGCATAACGATGGGCATCCTCGCACACCAATGCGATCGGCGCGGCGCCATTGCTCCACAGCCCGAATTCAAAGGCCAGGCGCGAGACCACAGAGACGACAACCTGAACTACATCTGAAGGCAGGCCGCCAAGTTCGATCACGCTCACTGGTCGACCCTCGACCGGAATTCGGAAGAGCTGACCCAAGAGTTCCGTAAGGTTATCGCGCACTGCCATACTGCCAAACATAAATGCGTATCGCGCATCCTGGCTGATGGATTGGAGACGACCACGCAAGCGCTTATAGGGTCCAACATTTCTGGAATTTTCCAGAGCGCCGAGCGTTTTATCAATCTGGGTTAATATCTCTGAAATTCGATAGGGCGCTGGTGTGTCAACGGTGATCGCATTGGTGTCAGTGCGCAATTTTCCCGGCCGAGTTGATGCAGCAAGGTTCATTTTCTTTGCCGCCGGAATAAGTTCCGCCAGAATTTCTATTTCTTCCGAATAACGATCCTTACCTGGATAAAGAACCTCGACAAACTCATCAAAGGTCAGCATCCAAAATGGCAGCGCTAGATTGGAAGGATCAAATACTACTGCTTTATCGCCAAAGCTTGCTGAGTACTCATTATGCGGATCAAGAATGACAATATGCGCATGAGGAAAGCGTTGCAATACGGCCTTTAGCAATAAAGCGACCGCACAAGATTTTCCGGCGCCCGTAGTCCCCAAAATGGCGCAATGGCGTGAGAAGATCTCATCGACATTAACGGTGGCCGGAATTTGCGTGTCCTGCTTGACGGCGCCGATGCGAACGCTCGCCCCACCATCGACAACAAACAGGGACGCTAACTCGCTGCGAGTCGCCACATGCACCACATCACCAAGTGTTGGATAAGATGAAACACCGCGGCGAAAGGTCGGGGGCGCATTGATCGTCGGCTTTGAAAATTCGCCGATCAATTCGATTTCCACGATCCGCAATGTCGCGGCGGCGTTATCTAGCGATGGCGCCGGGACACTCATCGCAGAAACCAGCCCCAAAACGACACTTGATCCTGCGTCAACGCTCATAATTGCGCCCAATTGCGGGCGCAGCGCACGGTCTGCGCTAGCATTGTCATCGTCCAGCATGACAAGCGCATGAGATCCGGTGATGGACACAATCGTCCCTATACGCGGTTTTTCCTGAAACGCCATGTCGAATGCTTCAGCAGTCGGCGCAGCAGCGCCTTTTTTTACTCTGCTGGCGGCTCTGGTTTTCCGGGCTGCTGGTCTAGGCGGCGTCATGGATTTTCCCCGCATGGTTATCAGCAATACTCGTTTCGTCTGCCGCGTCGCCAGAGTTTGATGGTTTTTCAGCTGATTTCAGAGCAGGCGATGGTAACGATATGCGTACAAGCGTTCCCTGCCCCTCATAGCTTTTGATCGAAAACCGCCCGCCCTGCATCTCAATAAATGTCTTGGCAACCGCATAGCCAATGCCAGGACCGGCAAATGAACGGTCGAGACCGCGATGCATTTGCTTGAAAGCATCAAGCGATTCACGCAAAGCATCCGGTGACAGTCCGGCGCCATCATCGCGCACTGCGATTTCAGCCCAATCATGCTTGTTGACTGAAGCGCGAACCAGAATATGTCCGCCTTCATCACAGGCTTTAATGGCCGTTTGCAGGAGATGGTCCAGGGCCTGGCCGGTTCGCTGGGCGTCTCCCCACCCTATGGCCTCGCCTACCGTTTCTTTATGTTCAACAACAACGCAAGCCGCCTTTGCCCGAATTTGAACGCGCTCAATCGCTTCATCCAACAGGTCGCTGAAATCGACAGCGTCATCGGTCATGTCAACACTGGAACTATCGAGGGCTGCAACTTCCAAAATCGTATTGATATGGCCCAGCAACAAGTCCGCAGATTGCAGAATATATTCCGCATAGGTATAGTGTTGTTCTTCATCAAGTTTATACTGGTCTACATCACGCAGCATGGTTGCAAAGCCGATGATCGCATTCAATGGCGTGCGCAGCTCATGGTTCATATTGGCAAGAAACTCGGACCGCGCCTTGATCGCTATTTCTGCTTCAACGCGCGCCGCACGCACTTCAATCTCGGCGCTTCGACGCACCAAAGCCTCACTCATACGCGACGCATAGTCCGCGATGAGAGACCCTTCCGATTGAGCAAAAAGCTTCGGCGTACGCATACGGTTATTCCTTAAGAAAACCGTAGCGCGCAAGCGCTAATGCGTGGTTAAGCACTACCTCACGGAAGGCCATTTCAAGTCGTCGTTAAGCATGTCTTAAGTTATCGGTCAGAGTTTTGGCTGAACTATAGTATTTGGAGATTTATCCGGGCTATTTTTCTCCGGCTTAGGGGCGGGGGGCGCTGGTGTATAGGCAAGCGCCAAATCACCAATTTCCGGCGTTAACGGCGCCTCACGGGAAGCGAACATCACCGCATCTTTGCGTATAAGCAGCACAATTTCCGCCTCGCTATCCAGATCTTCCATATAGCGCTCAGGCGGATACTCTTCTGAAAGCTTTGTCCGTTGATAGGTCCATCCGCCGTAATGACGCCGCAGCAACTCATCGAGGGGCGCGCCGGAATGAAGAAATGTCCGTCCCTGCAAGGTGTAGGACAAAGCCTGACGATCTTCTTCGTCTTTACCGCGTGCATTGACCTGAAAAATCGCGGTGCGGCCCAATTCCGGCGCCAGGTCAGTTGAAACAAGCGCGTTATGCGCCTCGTTACCGCTGAGTGCCAAGAGATAGCCAAAACGATTAAGGTCGAGATGGTGCTCTGTCACCTCCGAAAGAATTTCACCGTAATAGGTTTGAATATTTGCGAGACGCGCAGGCCTTAGGCGCCGATAGCTGGTGTCCGCGACCATCACCGGCAATTCCAGGTCTTGTAGTTTTACCGCCAGTTCTGTGGACCAGGGCGACGCGCCGACAATCAGCACACCAGGCTTTTCACGCGAGGCGAGCCCCAGCATTTTTGCCAATGCGGTAATGGTGAATCCATGGAGCGTTACCGTTGCAAACACCATGGCAAACGCCAGCGGCAAAAGCATGCCGCCATCGGCATATCCGTTCTCCAGGAGTGCGGCGCCAAAAAATCCTGATACTGCCACAGCCACTACACCGCGCGGGGCGATCCAGCCGACCAGCAGCTTTTCCCGCCATGGCAACCCGGTGCCAATAGTGGAGGCAAACACCGACAACGGACGAATGACAAACAGCATCGTGACGATGAGCCAGAATACCGACCAGTCAAACGCCTTGATCGAGTCAAAAGTCAGATTGGCGGTGAGGATAATGAAAACACCCGACACCAGAAGAACGGAGATGTTCTCTTTGAAGAAGCGTAACTCATTGATGCTGGCGAGGCGTGAATTGGCAAGCGTGATGCCCATAGCCGTCACCGCGAGCAGACCGGCTTCATCTTGCAAAAGGTTAGCCATCTCAAAACACACTAGGACCAGCGCCAACAGCACCGGCGGTTTTAAATATTCTGGAACCCAGCCTTTGCGAAAGGAGGTAGCAGCAAGCCGACCAATCGCAAAACCAAGACCAATCGACAGCAATGACGCCAAAATGATCGAACTGATGATCTCAATGGGGGTCGCATGGCTGTCGCCAAAAACCAGAAACTCATAGACGACGACCGCAAGCAGTGCGCCCACGGGGTCGTTGACGATACCTTCCCATTTCAACAAGGTTGCCGGGCGCCCGCTTAATTTCGATTGCCGCAGCATGGGAATGATCACCGTTGGCCCGGTCACAACCATGATCCCGCCAAACATCAAAGCGACCTGCCAGGAGAGCCCGCCGATAAGATAAGCCGCAACAGCTCCCAAAAACCACGCGATAGGAACGCCCGGAAACACCAGGCGTCGCACGCCTTTGGTCAGGCCGCGCAATTCCGCAAAATTCAAAGATAGTCCGCCCTCGAATAAAATTACCGCAACGGCAATTGCAATGATTGGGCGGTAAAATTCCCCGAACAACGCTTCCATGGGCGGCGTGCCGGGAGGCGCATCAGATGGGGTGAAGACGCCAAAGACCGGCCCGGCGAGAACCCCTGCCAGCGCCATTAAAACAATTGCGGGGAGATTAAACCGCCAGCCAAGCCACTGGGCGCCAATGCCAAGAACACCGATGACCGTAACGGCGAGAACAATATTATCCATTTACGCTCCGCCCTGATCGTGAAGAGCAGCAAAGATGCATCGCAAAGGACCAGTCAAGAGTCCAACCATTGAAACTCCAATTACCGATTCTTGAACGCCGGCTTCCGCTTCTCGATAAAGGCGGCCATGCCTTCTTTTTGGTCCTGGGTGGCAAAGACCGAGTGAAACACCCGGCGCTCAAACCGCACACCTTCCGAAAGCGTCGTCTCATAAGCACGATTGACTGAATCTTTGATCAGCATTGTGATCGGCCGTGAAAATCCTGCAATCTGCTTGGCGACGCGGATCGCTTCTTCACGCAGCTCACCTTTAGGAACGATCCGGCTCACCATACCGCAGCGCTCAGCTTCTTCGGCATCCATCATCCGGCCCGTGAGGCACATCTCCATGGCCTTAGACTTACCGATGAAGCGCGCAAGGCGCTGTGTGCCGCCAGCACCCGGCATGGCGCCGATGGAAATTTCCGGTTGACCGAATTTTGCATTCTCCGCAGCGATAATGAAATCACACATCAAGGCAAGCTCGCAGCCACCGCCCAGCGCATAACCGGAGACCGCGGCAATCACCGGCTTGCGGGTGCGTGTAACTTCTTCCCAATTGGCGGTGATGAATTCTTCTTTGAAGACATCCATATAATCTTTAGACGCCATTTCCTTGATGTCAGCCCCTGCCGCAAAGGCCTTTTCGGAGCCCGTCACAATCAAGCAGCCAATATCATCATCCGCTTCAAATTTTTTGACCGCATCGGTAAGCTCATCCATGAGCTGATTATTAAATGCGTTCAGCGCCTCTGTGCGGTTCAGTGTGATGATGCCCACATGACCATCGGTCTCGGTGAGAATGCATTCATAAGCCATAGTCTAGTCCTCGTTCGTATTTGGTTACGCCAACCCAATCAGTCTGATAACTTCAAGTCTCGCTTTATCATCGTCGCGGAAAACACCCATCATCCGGCTTGTGGTCATGATGACGCCTGGCGTCTCCACTCCCCGGCACGTCATGCAAGCATGAGTCGCCTCGATCACCACGGCAACGCCAGCAGGCTCAAGAACCTTTTGAATACAATCAGCAATCTCCGCCGTCAGGCGCTCCTGGACTTGCAGCCGTTTAGCGTAAGCGCGCACTACGCGGGCCAATTTCGAGATACCGACAACTTTGTCCACAGGCAGGTAAGCCACATGCGCCTTGCCAATAATCGGCGCCATATGATGTTCACAATGAGATTGAAACGGAATTTCGCGCAACAGAACAATTTCGTCATACCCGCCGACCTGCTCGAAAGTACGGGTCAAATATGTTTCCGGACATTGTTCATAACCGACAAAATATTCGAGATAGGCGTCGACCACACGGCGCGGCGTATCTTTCAGCCCTTCGCGATCCGGGTCGTCGCCAACCCAACTGATCAACTCGCGCACCGCCGCCATGGCGCGCATCCGTTCTTCGGGTGTTCTCTCGCGTGGTTGGCCAGCCATCAGAACTCTACCTTTTATCGATCGGCGTTACATCGCGTTGCGCCGGACCCGTATAATTTGAAAGCGGCCGGATCAGTTTGTTGTCACCGAGCTGTTCGGCAATATGAGCAGTCCACCCGGTGATGCGACTAACTACAAAGATCGGCGTGAACATCGGAATTTCAAAACCCATCAGATAGTAAGCCGGTCCCGCAGGAAAATCGAGATTGGGATAGATGCCTTTAGCATCCACCATGGTCTTATCGAGAATACGTGACATCTTCCAATACATCTTGGCTTCGTCCGTATCGATAATATCGACCATTTTCTCAAACGCATCGGTCATAGTCGGTACGCGGCTGTCCCCAGAGCGATAGACGCGATGGCCAAAACCCATGATTTTTTTCTTGGTGGCGAGCGCATCGAGCATCCAGGCCTCTGCGCCTTCCGCTGTGCCCACATCTTTCAGCATATGCATCACCGCTTCATTGGCGCCGCCATGGAGAGGGCCTTTCAGCGATCCGATAGCGCCCGTTACGGCGGAGTAAATGCCTGAGAGCGAGCTTGCTATCACACGCGATGTAAAGGTCGATGCGTTAAAAGAATGCTCTGCGTAAAGCGTCATGGAAATATCGAAACTGACGACTTCCGGCGCAGGCACCTCGCCAAAGCACATATGAAAGAAGTTTTCTGAAAACCCGAGATCATTGTTTGGGGCGATTGGCTCTTTGCCATTGCGCAACCGAAAATCCGTCGCAACGATCTGTGGGATTTTTGCAAACATCCGGATCGAGCGCTCATAGAGTTTATCCGTCGCGTGATCGTCGATTTCCTTGTCTTCGATGCCGAGGAAACTGACAGCGGTTCGAAGCGTCGCCATAGGATGCGCGCCTTTAGGGAACTT
>JAADIH010000071.1 GCA_013151435.1 Alphaproteobacteria bacterium | reverse complement strand
CCAATGGATATCGCTATCGCGTCCCCTACGGAACACTTTTATGTGTGTCTGATCGCCCTCTACATGGAGAGATCAAACTTCCCGGCATGGCCGATGCGTTCTACCAGGAACGCGTTAGTCAGCATCTCGCCATTGGCATCCGCGCTATTCAATTGCTGCGGGAAGAAGCCAAAGCCGGGGCGCTGCACTCGCGTAAGCTCAGAAGTTTTGACGAGCCGTTTTTTCGATAAGCCCGCCGCAAAGGAACTCAGTCCAAGTGAGGGTGCATCGGTGAGCAATAAGGATGCAAGCTAAGTGACAATCAACCAGGCCCGAATGTCATTCAAGCTGAATGAATATCTGGATTACTTACGGTACAAAACTATCCTTGCGCGCACTCTACATGACAAGTCTGTGCACAGATTCTTACTAAAGATGGATGGCAAAGTCTTAGAGCTTGGAGCCGGCACTCATGATTACTCAAGAATTGCCAGCAAAAGCGCTGAATATATCAGAAGTGATTACAAGCCCCCGAAGGGCGGCGTGCGAATTAAAATTGACGCCACGGCCATTACATATCCCGACTGCTCATTTGATGGTGTCGTTTGTATGAGTGCGTTGGAACATATTAAAGATTGTGACAAGGTTTTTTCAGAGGTCTACAGAATATTGAAACCGGGCGGACGTTTTCTTTTATGCACGCCTTGGCTGTTTCCCAAACACGGAGCTCCGGATGATTATCACAGGTTTTCTTCATCCTTGCTGCAGTCGAAATTATCAGCATATGAGATTGAGGAGTTCGAGGCTGTGGGGAATTTCTGGCTGACACAAGCTGTTTTTTTGCAACGCCCCAAATGGAGTCGTTTAAAGGCAGCCTCTAGAACCAGATTCTACGATGGGTTTCTACGTATGATAGGTGTGATATTTATGATAATCGGTAGTCGCAATCAAAAAGACGATGACAACTATTCCTTGCTGTATACATGCATGTGCCGGAAGTAGGCGTTATTAGTGTTGACAGCTCACCCCTGCGTCCGCTCAACCAGCTCGATCTCAAAAAGCTTAGGCCAGTTTTTGCCCGTCACAAAAAGTCGTTTGGCCTTGGCGTCATAGGCGATGCCGTTGAGGACATTGGTTTTGCCCTCTGTAAAATCTTCCTTGGGCAAAAGCCCACGCAAATCGATGACACCGGTCACTACGCCTGAATTGGGGTCGATACGGACGATTGCATTCATCCCCCAGATATTGGCGAAGATCGCGCCGTCAATCCACTCAAGCTCGTTGAGGCGCCGGCTTGCCTCGAAAGGTGACATCAAGCGTTGCCGTCACTTCTAATGTTTCAGTATCGAGCATCCGCAAGGTGGCTGTGCCGTCACTCATGATGAATTGCGCGCTATCATAGGTAATGCCCCAGCCCTCTCCGTCATAGGAAAAACTACTGAGCTCAACGAGGGTATTTTTATCGAAGACAAACCCTTTCCCGGCCTGCCAGGTGAGGGAAATGATTTTGTCGCCCGCAAGCGCAATGCCTTCGCCAAAAAGATTATCGGGCAAATCCGTGCGCGAGAGGACTTCACCGGTTGTCAATTCGACTTTTCGAATAGAGGATTGTCCACGCAGCCCTGTGCTCTCGAAAAGCGCTCCATCATCGAAAAACAAACCCTGGGTGAAGGCGTCTTCATCATGGGGGTAGGTGTTAATGATCCGATAGTCGTAATAGGTGGGGTTTGCCGCGCTTTCAGCGCAGGCGCCGGTGAGACTGAGGGCTAGACCCGTGATGAAAGCTGCAAATCGCATCATGGCTTCACTACAGGGGTTTTTCGTAAATTCGGTAGGTCTTATAGATATTGGCGCCCATATCCGTCAGCATGGTAAGCATTGCTGTGTTATTGTCCAAAATCCACGAAAGCTCAGAATGGGTAACGCCGTGGTCCATATTGGCGGCGTTGACCATCTCAATGATTTTGTAGGCAAAGGCGGCGCCGATGGGTTTGCCGTGAAGCTTTTTACGTACGCCCATAAATGGCATGCGCGATTGATCAGAGCCTTTGACCTTTAGCCGCCACAAGAATTTCGCCCAGTTGAACGGCAACAGCTTACCTTTAAAATCGCGGGTAATGCGATTGATATTCGGCAGGACCAGCCCAAAAGCTACGGCCTCGCCTTTGTAATAACACAAGACCACATTGTGTTTTTGGATGATCGGGGCGAGTTCGCTCGCCATATGGTGGGCGTGATCTTCATTGAAGGGAATAAATCCCCAATTGTCCGACCAGGCATCATTGAAAATATCAAGAATGGTGCGGATGTCGCCCAATAGATCGCCAGCCTTTAGGGTACGGACAGAAACTTCGGGTTTTGCCAGCGCACGCTCCACAAAGCGCATGCGTTTTTCGGGGATGAACTCGCGCACCGGGTAATATTCCAGCGCGTGCATATCCATGGCTTTGGTAAAGCCAAGCGCCTCTAATCGTGCGGGGTAATAGGGCTTGCCGTGGGGCATCATAATATAGGGCGGCGTATCAAAGCCATCGATGAGCAGTCCACATTCTTCGTTTACGGAAAAATTATAGGGCCCGGCGATTTTTGTCATGCCTTGAGCGCGTAGCCATTCGCTAGCCGTATCAAAAAGCGCTTTAATGGTTGTTGGGTCGTCTTCGCAGTCGAAAAAGCCAAAATGTCCGGCGCCATCATTATAGAGATCAATATGGGCGCGGTTAACAAGGGCGCTGATGCGCCCAACGGGCGCACCGTTTTTATAGGCGACCCATAATTTATGCAGAGAGTTTTTGAGGCCCGGATTTTTGGCGGCGTTAAGGCGCGCGGACAGTTCAAATTCCAGCGGGGCCACATAATTGGGGTCGCCCGCATAGAGCGCGTTGGGGACGCGCATAAATGTTTTTCGCTCGGCTGGGGTGTCAACGGGCCGGATGTCGATGGCGGGTGTCATGGGTTTTCTGGCTTCCTCTTCGCGCGTCCCTTTTACTAGAGCGCTGGGCGAAAAGTGTGAAGTGGTTTTGCTTAGTCGCATTTCCTTAAATGCGAACGGGCCTCATCCTGAGCCTGACGAAGGGCCCACTTCGCTCGGAAACGCCTTATCGGAGTTTAATTTCCAGCTTGGCGCCGTCTTGGGACACATCGAATAGGGCTTTGGTGACGGGTGGGGCCGAGAACCGGACTTTCGGGTTGTTTGAAATCCCCCAGGGCTCGTTCGGCATGCCAATGCCAGTTTTATCAAAGCGACCATTCGCGTTGCGGTCATGATAGACGGCGATGGCGAATGCCCCGGCCTCGGGCGCTATGATACAAAACTGAGTGATGGGCGCCCGGGCGGCGAATTTAACCTGCTTGACCCGACCCTCGCCCTTCAGAAAGACTTCTTGATCATTCGGGTAAAGCTCAGCACTCATCAGTCCGACGCTATCTTTCACGCCATTAATGATAACCTTGATTTCGTTTTTTGCGCCGTTGCAACTGACATGAGTGAAGTCAAACGCATCCGCGTTGGCGCTGGCGATATTTGCAGCGCTGGCGAGCATGATCAGCGCGGCGGTAGTCCATAGGTTTCTGGATGTTCCCCGCCCGGGTCCCTTAATAATTCTCACGCAACAATTCCTTCCTCGCCACTCAATCTACTCAAGACTAACATTCACACTCTATTTGCATTAACGGCCCCATTAAGGCCGAAATAAGGGGTGAGCGCAAACGGCCATACAGTTTGGCCAAAAAGTGGCGCGTCTTCAGGGTTTTACCGCGCCATCAGCCATAGATTGCGCCAGGGCCGTATAGGCATTCACAACCACATCGAGATCCTCCGGCGTATGGGCGGCGGAAACACTCAGCCGTAAAATTGACGTTGCATTCGGCGTGCCAGGAGGAATGGCGAGATTAACGTAAACGTTATTCTCCATCAGGAAATTCCAGGCCACAAAGGCCTGTTCTTTATTGGCGAGCTTAACCGCAATCACCGGACTGACCTCTGCGCAGAGCTCAAACCCAAGTTGCGTGAAGGCGGCATGAATGCGCCGAGCGTTCTCCCATAGTTTCGTGCGCATGGAGCTGTCACTGGCGATTTTGGCAAGGGCTGCAGAAGCCGAAGCGACATTTGCCGGCGATGGGGATGCGGTAAACATATAAGGGCGGCTGGAAAATCGTAAATATTCAAGTTCGGGATGGTTCGAGGCGACGAAGCCGCCAATAGAGGCAAGGCTCTTAGAAAAAGTGCCGGTATAAAAATCAACCTCATTCAAAATGCCCTGGGCTTCGCAAACGCCTCTGCCATTCTCGCCATAGACGCCGAAAGAATGCGCCTCATCAAGCAGGGCATAGGCGCCATGCTTATGGGCGATCTCAACGAATTCTTTCACCGGCGCCGTGTCGCCGAACATCGAATACATGCCTTCAAAGCAGACCAGCTTGCCCTTTACCTTATCGCCAAGACGCGAGAGGCGTTTATCGAGACTTTCAGGATCATTATGACGGAAACGGATGGTTTCTGCGCCGCTTAACTGACAACCGTCATAAATGCAGGCGTGACAGTCTGCATCGATCAGAATGACGTCATCGGGCGGGCTCACAAGTGCAGAAATCGCGCCGAGATTGGCCTGATAGCCAGTAGAGAACACGATGCAATGTTTGTAGCCGAGAAATGCTGCGAGCTCTTGCTCAAGCGCCCGGTGGCCAGCATAGGTGCCATTGGCAAAGCGCGAGCCAGTAGTACCTGTCCCCGATTGCTCCACGGCTTCCTTAGCGGCGTTGATCGCGTCTTCCTGGAATGTCATGCCGAGATAATTATTAGTCCCGGCAAGGACGATCTCTCGCCCCTCTATGATGGCGCGGGTTGGCCCCAGCATTTTCTCCATGGAAAGGCCGAACGGGTCACGCCCCAAACCGCTAACGAGCGACGTATAGAGCTCTGCAGTGCCCTGGAATTTATCGAACAAACTCATGGCCTATGATTGCTCTTTCTTGATCACATGGATCGCATCAACAAGCTCGCCGATGGACTTGATTTCGGAGATCGTATTGACCGGTATCGAGATATCGTAATTGTCTTCAATATCCATAACGATATCCAGCACGGAAACAGAGTCGATTTCGAGATCGGCGATTAAATCGGTCTCCCGCGTTAGCTTCACGCCCTTATCGTTCAAAGGCTCGACGAGTGAGCAAATTTTACGGAATACGAGATCATCGTCTTCCTGAATCCCGGACATGTGTGTCTCCTTTGAGCCGTCATCGGGCGATATCAAATTATCGCCGATAATTTAGGGCGCTTATAACAAACCATTTTCTTGATACCAATGGACGGTTTTTGCAAACCCTTCTTTCAGTGGCGTTGTTGGTCTCCAGGGTGACGCCTCGGAGAGGAGGTTATCACGTGCGACCCAATCTGGGTGAAAAAATTCGTTGATTTGCCCGGTCCGGACGCTTGGCGTCCGCCCCAGCGCGCGCTCGCCGCTGCGAATGACGTTGTGATAGACGGCAATGATCGGGCGCGCCACCCGGATGGCTTTGGGACTCACATCCATCACGCCTCCAAGAATGGCGCCAATTTCCGACCATGCGAAACCAGCATTGCGCTCATCGCCAACTTCATAAACCGCTCGGGGGGCCGTCTCTGTCGCCGCAGCGATGATCGCCGCCGCCGCATCCCCCACATATAACAGTGAGGCGCTAGCCGGGGTTTTGGTTTTGGGCTCGAGGGCAAAGCCGGAGCGCACCAGTTTGAAATAGGGAAGCGTTACCATATCGCCGGGCCCGTATATGGCCGGCAGCCGCAAAGCCAGCCATGGATTAGCCGCTGACGCGAATTTAACAGCGTCTTCGCTGCGATATTTGCTTAGTGCATAGGGCGAGACGTTCGGCAAGCGCGCCGACATCGAAGATATATGAACGAATTTGGCGCCAGCTTTAGCTGCCGCTGTGGCCGCATTTATGGCGCCTTGGACGTTTACCGCCTCATAATCCGCATCGCGCTTTGGATGGGTGACGCCGGCAAGATGAAGAAACGCATCAGCCCCAGTCGCTAATGCCTCAAGGGCAGCGTCACTATCAAGATCGCCCGTTAAGACCTGCACATCGTTCGCCTGGCGGAGCCTTGCCGGATCGCGGGCCAGCGCGATGACGTCATGTCCTTCTTGTAACAGCCGGTCGATCAATGCCGCGCCGACAAACCCGGTCCCGCCAGTGACTGCAACGCGCAAAGGCTACACCCGCACTTCGGCGATGGCGCGCGGCTTATTGGCCGCCGGATCGGTTGGATCATCACTGAAGGCGCCATCCAGATATTTTTGTTTCACCTTCGCCCGGGAAAGTTTTCCGGAAGAGGTCATCACCATGGAGTGCGGCCGGGCGAGAACAATCTCCGCAGGAGCCCCTGCTGCATTCTGGATGACCGTTGCAATTTCGCGTTTCAGAGCGGCGCGGGCTTCATCACCCATGCCGCGACGCTCGGTGATGACGATGATGCGCTCACCGCGGCCATCATCCACAGAAAAAGCTGCAACGCCGCCGCTTCTAACGCCTTCGACTTTTTCGACCGCCCATTCAATGTCCTGCGGCCAGATGTTTCGTCCGTTGATGATGATCAGATCCTTGGCGCGGCCGGTGATGACAATTTGGCCGTCCAGAAAATACCCCATATCGCCGGTATTGAGCCAATCACCGCAATACATGGCGGCAGAAGCCTCAGGGTCGGAGAAATAACCTGGTGTGAGGCTCGGACCCTTGATGAAGACCCGCCCCACAACACGTTCCTCGACCGCGGCGCCGTCGTCATCGCGCACTTCAATTTCATGGCCAGGCAAAGGCCGTCCGCATAATACGAACCCGCGTTTGTGTTCGGCGGAAGTAACGGCGGAGGCCGGTTGGGCAATGCCGGATCGCGTATAGTGACGCATATCCACTTCATCGACTATCACCGGCGCGCCAAGTTCCGGAAACGAGATCGCCAGCGTTGCCTCGGCCATGCCATAGCTTGGGGCGAAGGCTTCGTGCGAAAATCCGTAAGGCGCAAAGGCGGTAGAAAAAGCATCCAAGGCTTCGGGGCGCACCATGTCGCCGCCAATGCCGGCAACCCGAAGCGCCGATAAATCAATGGACCCGGGCTCAGCGCGCGCTGATCGTTTTGCGGCGAGGTCATATCCAAATGAAGGACTATAGGTGACCGTAGATTTTTGCTCGGTCATGATGCGCAGCCATAAAAGCGGTCTGCGGACAAAATCTGAAGTGGCGAGAAAATCGACGGAGACCTGGCCGACCATTGGCGCAAGGATGAAGCCGATCAGTCCCATATCATGATATAGCGGCAACCAGCTGGCGGCTCGATCGCCGGGCTGTATGTTCATGCCGTGCCGTGAAATTGCAGTAAGATTACTGCTCACGGATTGTTGTGTGCCGATGACGCCTTTGGGCGCGCTGGTGGAACCAGACGAGTACTGAATATAGCAATTTTCATCTGCGCTGAAGGCTCGCGGCTCAACGCCTTTATCGGGGAGGCCCGCAAGGCTCTCAAAATCAAAAACCTCAACGTCAGATATTTCTGCGGCGGCTTCATTCAAAAATTCAGCCAGCGATTGGGGGCCGACGACGGCGGCCGCACGGGCGCCGGTGATCATCTGTCGGATCTGATTGATGTAGCCGTCTTTACCGCCAAGATTGACGGGCATGGGTAGCGGCGCCGGAGTGAGCCCCGCATATTGGCACGCATAAAATGTTACGAGAAAATCCGGGCTGGTTTCTGCGACAATGGTAATGCGGTCACCACGCTCAAAATGCGCCGCCAGACGGCTCGCCAATGCGCGGGCGTGGGTCCTACATTCTGAATAAGAGAGCTGTGATGATAACTCGCCGCGCAGGTTGAAGAAATTATAGCCGGTCTTACCTTTAGCCGCATAGTCGAGGGCCTCCGGCAAGCTGTCAAAACCACCGACGCGCTGTTCCAAATGTTCATTTAGAGTAGGTGTCGGCAAGGCTGGTCCTGAGGTAACGGCCATTTGCGCCCCCGTAACTGCGCCGACATTACTGTCGGCTTCTAACGCGTCTGGCATCCCCCTGCCTGACGCAACTCTACGCAGTACATGCGCGCGAATACTGGTTCATCACCCGAGCAAGCTGCCCAAGGTCAGAGCCGATCTAATCTTGAGCGGATACAAGGCCTTAGGTCAACGGGCAAGACCCCGCTTTATTGCATTGCATCAATAAATACTGGCAGATGTTACATTTCTTTCTCGCTTGTGGCTAGGTAAGCACCAGGCGCGCCAACCGGTCACGCTTGCAGTCCCGCGCTTGGGAGTTTAATTTCGGTGCTCCGCGACCCTTGGGCGCGCCGCCAGATCTTTAGGAAACCCCTGCGAATGCGCCTTTTCATTGGCTATAAGGCTTGGAAAGAGGAGAAATATCTTCTCAATCATATGAGCTTCAATGACCTGGTTAAGGCCTATGTCACTTATCCTGCGATCCAGGCCTATGCGACGATCTTGATCATTGCCATTGCGGTGGGGCTTTGGACCCTCACTTCGCCTTTGCTTTTCCTTGTCTCTATCGGCGTCGGCGCTCTGATATTCCCGCTATCCTGGTATGTGACCCACCGGTTCATCCTGCATGGCAGCTGGATGTATAAAACGCCTTTTCTGGCTAAATTTTGGAAGCGGGTTCACTATGACCATCACCGCTTTCCCAATGATTTGTCAGTGCTTTTTGGCGGATTACAGACCACCTTGCCGCCGATCATCCTGATCGTTGGGCCCATCGGATATTTGATCAATGGGGTCCCAGGGGTTGCCGGGGCGATGACGGGGATGATTTTCATGACCAGCATGACCGAATTTTTACATGCGGGAGAACATCTGGCGTTTGAGCCAAAGTCGAATTTTTGGAAAAACATCAAAAAACGCCACCTCGCGCATCATTTCCATAATGAGGATGGCAATTTTGGGATCGCAGAATTTTTTTGGGACAAGGTTTTCGGCACTTTTTATGCCGAGATTGCTGATGCCCCGCGCAGCCCGACGGCCCGCAATCTTGGTTACACAGACGAAATGGCCCAGAAGTTCCCTTGGGTTAAAGAGCTAACCGATGCCGAGCCTAGCTCAAAACACGCAGGCCGCTCAGAGGCTGCTTAGGCTCTTCCCCGCCCTTACCTTCTCATCATTCTCATTTTCATGCTGCGGCACGGCAAGTTTTGGTTGATTTTAACCGGCGGCTTTGCCAGTTTCCCGCCCAGTTAAGAGGGGCTGGTTGAAGGGTGTGGGCCACGGGGTTCGGCAACACCGCCATTCCAGCAATGAAACCCATAAAAACCCCAGATTAATCCCATGAAAGGTTTATAATGAGCTTGGAGCTTTGGTTAGTCATATTGGCTGGCTTGGCCGCGCTTGGTTACAGCGCCTTCACCGCAAATTCGGTGATGTCGCTACCAGCGGGCAATGACCGGATGAAAGAAATCGCCGCCGCCATTCAAGAAGGCGCGACGGCATATTTGAATCGTCAATATACGACGATTGCAATTGCGGGCGGCGCCGTTTTCCTGGTGCTGCTGGTTGTGTTTAAGGGAGACTTTATTCCTGCGGGCGGTTTTGTCGTCGGCGCTGTGTTGTCTGGCGCCGCTGGTTTTATCGGCATGCAGGTTTCTGTCCGAGCCAATGTACGCACAGCGCAAGCGGCAAGTGAAAGCCTTGGCGCCGGCCTATCCGTAGCGTTTCGGTCAGGCGCGGTGACGGGCATGCTGGTGGCTGGCTTGGC
>JAADIH010000238.1 GCA_013151435.1 Alphaproteobacteria bacterium | reverse complement strand
GCAATGGTTGTCCAGGAAGCCCTAAGCCAGGGTCTCCCTGCAATAGTTTTCGATGTAGGCGGGTTGCCTGAATTGGTCTCGCACAAAGAAAATGGCTATATTGCTCCACCATATAATACGAAAGAACTTGCCGCTGGTATTGAGTGGTGGGTAAATTGCTCGGACAGACGGACTGTTTGTGAAAATGCAATTACGCGATCTCGAGCGATGCATAATCCCACAATAACAGTTGAACGCTATTTGCAAGTTTATGATGCAACTCTTCAACGATATCGACAAAGTCGGTCATTCAAGAGTGGCAAGCTCCACAAGAGCGTACCTTATACTCCCGTCGAAGAATTAGGACTGCGCGCGTTTATAATTGACCCATCAGCAGTAAATCATGGCGACTCGTCGCATCACGCTGAACATGTTCTTGCATTTGCGGCGATGTTTCAAGCATCAAACATTAAGCCCCACCTCATTATCAATAAACAAGCGACTTTGAAAAACCCATTTGGGACCACAGAGAATGCCCTTAGCTGGACCATATACGATAAGCTTCGCACTGAAAAAGACCAGCGCAGTGGCCCCGCTATCGACGCAGAAGAAATCGCTAAACATGACAGATCTTCCAAAAAATCCCTGGAAGTATACAGTTTACTTAAAAAGCTTGCCCGCCAACATTCATTTTCACGGCGCGATGTAATTGTCTTTCCGACGACGGATCGCTTTTGCATAGAAGGTGTACTGCTGTTCCTGTATTCCTTGGAGACCCACCTTTCCCCAAGTTTTCACATGAATATCATGTTTGAGAAAGCGGAGTTTTTGTTAGGCCGGTATCCGCTTGAACAGATAATGCGTGCCGCACTTAAGTCTGGATATCTACAAAAAAAACTTTTTCTGTATGCCGAAACACAGCAAATGGCAGCGGATCTCACTACCACCTTTAAAGCGCGCGTTAGATACCTTGCCCCTCCACATCTTTTCCAGAGTGAACAGCTGCGCGCGATCGAAAAGTCGGCAGGGAACAAGCATGGTGTCACACAGCAAGTACGGCAGGCGTATAAGAAGGCAACTAAAGACTTACCAGCGCTCTCTCAAAAAGAGACTATTTTTATTCCTACGGGTAGCCACGTAATTTCAAGCCTTGGTCGTGGACGACGCGACAAGGGATGGAACTTACTTCCAAAAATTGTCGAGGCGTTTAACGCCACGCCTGCCGCACGCAATACAGTTTTTGTTGTTCAGCGTCCGCGTAAGATGGATAATTTGCTTGCAGAAGAAAAACTTATGGAGGAGTTTTCGAATGTTATCCTAGTCGACGAAATCATTTCTGTGGAAATGCTGAATGACATTTGCGCCAAAACAGATGTATTTTTGCTGCCCTATAACCCCGGAGTTTATCACAATCGCGGCAGTGCTTTTGGCTGGCGTGCAGTCCTACAGGGTAAACCTCTCGTAGTCATGGATAATACTGCACTGCTGGAAACTTTACTGCCACCCCAAGAAGGAGGCGTGCAGGCTGCCACAGGAGATGCATCCCGATTTAGACTTTTTTCGCGGCGCGACAAGCTCCTAAAAAACGAACCCTTTTTGAATGGTAAATCGGCGAAAAGCCCCGCAGATTTTGCTATTGCTATCATCGATGTCTTAAAGCATCTCGAAAACTACGCAGCTGGCGCTCAACTGATGAGAGTGAAATATTTTAATCAAAATGTTTCAAACAACCCCATTAAGGAAATCGCATTAAAAGATAATTTCTCCGCGCAGCGCCATACGTTAATTCTTGAAAACATGAATAGCTTAGGAGAAGCACCCCCTATCGCTTTCAGTGGTTTTGCCATGAGGCTTACATACTCTGACCAACCAACATCAGAAGACGTCGATCAAAACCAGTTCATTGCCGGTGATGGTGCGCCAATAAAGATTCATGTGAAGCTGCGTGATGGCGCAATTGATCCCGAAACCCTTCCGGAGTTCCTAATTGACGCGCTCAGTACGCACCGAATTGATACCGTTTATGCGCCTTATGAGTTTGCAATTGACAATGGCGGGTTGCGCCACTTGCCAAAAGAATGGCGAAAATCAACTATCCTGTATTAATAGGTGTCACATCACCCATTCTACACTGTAAAATATTTTTATAACAACCCAGGAATATATGGCCGCAGTATATTTTATAAAAAGAATTACTCTCTTGGCCGTAGTGCTACTCTGCATTGGATGCACAAAGGAAGAGGTGGAATCAGGGCCGCTTACTCACCCTATGTATTCAAATCAAATGGTTCTTCAGCAAGGCCAAACTAATATTATTTGGGGATGGGCTACTCCTCGAGAAAAAATTACTGTCGGATTTGCAAATGTAAATTACACAACAAGAGCTGCAAAAAATGGCCGATGGAAACTAACCTTACCGGCGCTGAAGGCAGGCGGCCCTTACACATTAGACGTTTCATCGAACGACATAGAAGTTAGCCTGAATAACATTCTGATTGGCGAAGTCTGGTTATGCGCAGGACAGTCAAACATGTTTTGGCCACTCAGTAGATCCTCGGGCGCGAACAAAGATATCGCTGAATCCGATAACAAAGCGTTGCGCTTGTTCAAGGTGCGCCGCACATATGCTGAACAGCCATTGCATTTGTTCGACAAACCAAGTCGGTGGTATGCAGCAAGTCCGGATTCCGTGAGAGATTTCTCCGCAGCCTGTTATCACTTTGGAAAACAACTGCAAGAAACCCTCGACATGCCCATAGGGCTAATCCAGGCGGCCTCAGGCGGTACAGTGATAACTTCCTGGGCGCCTATTCAATCGCGTGCTGCTCGCGCCGAAATGAACTGGCGTACCGAGCCACGCAATCAGCCGACAGTGCTCTTTAACGGCATGATCAGCCCCATTACGCCATATGGGATGCGGGGTGTCGTTTTCTATCAGGGTGAATCTGACACACGCAAACCGGACGGATACGGATTAGCACTCACTGACCTCATACGAAGTTGGCGAGAGATGTTTCGTCAAAATCTCGAATTCCAGATTGTACAACTCGCAAATTACGGAGAACCATCAAGCGTAACGGCAAACTCAAGGTGGGCGCGCCTTCGCGAAGAACAAAGAAAAGCCGCTGATGACGAGCTCAACACGCAGCTCGTCGTAACAATTGACCTTGGTGAGGGTAACAACATACACCCTTCCGACAAACGCAGCGTCGGAAAAAGAATTGCCCTATCTGCCCTTGGCTCAACCTATGGACGAGAAGGAGTATTTCTCAGCCCCACATACCGTGCACACGTGACCATTGGTAATACCATCAGGATTGACTTCGACAACACTGGCACAGGCCTTTCCACACGCAATGAAGACGCTGTTATTGGGTTTGCAGTTTGCGCCACAGAGCGCCGTTGTAGACCAGTTAAAGCGAAAATTAACGGTGCATCTGTCGAAATCACTTTAAGAAAAGGCGAATCACCAGCATGGATACGCTATGGGTGGGCGGGTAACCCGAATGTAAATCTATACAATTCGGCAGGACTACCTACAGGGCCTTTTCAAATAAACCTAAACCAACAGGAACAATGATCACCAATCGGTGACCTGAATAATATTACCCCTTACGCCTCATGATTACGTAATCCTGACGGTTACCGACTGCGCCCTCCTGTTGTTCCAAAATATCGAAGAGTGAAGTCCAATTCTTTAATATATATTGTTCCGAAATAAAGGCTGTACCCCAATTGTCACCATCAATACCACGAACTTCTAAGCGGTCTTTTCTATATCGTGTATAGAATGCATAACCATCTTCATCGAACCGCTGCCAAATTGAAGTAGCATCCTGCCTATCAAGGCCCAGCCGTTTAAACGTTTCAGGTTCAGACTTGCAACGCTCGACTAGATGACGCCCTTCTTTGGTAATCATCAACAAACCGCCCGGCGCCAGAATTCTGTGCAGTTCAGTCAGCCATTTCCAATGCAGACTTTCTGCATAATGGGAAAAAATCGATTGCGCATAAATAATATCAAAAGCGCTGTCGTCACATCCGATGGGAGGTGTCGGTTCATGCTGAACGTAATTTACCTCGGAATAATTTTTCTTACCCCAGGCTATATTTTCTGGATTAACTTCTGAGCCATAATACTGCGGGCCGGGCACGAAATCCACAAGGTACCTTAATAAGCGCGATGTGCCACATCCAAAGTCTAGTACTGCCCGCGCTGTTTCAAAGGGTTTGCCGTATTTATCTCCAAATTCCGTATACGCCTTAGCATGCCAGAACGCGCGGTTGAGTTCATAACCCATATTCTTTTTATCGATATTCTGTGTCCCGACCTCAGGTATCGGGCGGGTATGGATTTTTTTAAGTAGCGTGTCTGATCGAAGCGACCCGTCCGCAAATGCTCTCACAATAAATTGGTCGGATGCTTCCGCCAGCAACCTCTCCGGCGCGATATCCAGCCCCAAGGCCTTAACAACATCTTTTTCAGCAGATGTTTGACGAATTCTCTCCCTCAATTGATCGCAGCTTAACATTGAATATCTTTCTCTAATGTAATAGCCACGCCTTACACCAAGCGACAGCCGATAATATTTTATTATTGCTGAATAAGGAAAGGAGGGCGCCAGGTCAATTACTGTCATTGATACAAGTTTTTGAAGCGCCCCCGCCGGTATGAATTTCACCCAACAAAAAAACTGGCGCGCCTTAATGGCGCGCCAGTTAATCCCTAGATGCTGATGAGTTAATTACATAAATATGAAATCGGCTGCTGTCAGGTCGCTCTTATCCACATTCTGGAGTGTGATCACATCGCCTCCACCAAAGTCAATGACGGTATCAAGACCAACTTGCGTTGCCGCTTCCAGAACTTCTGTGAAAGTATCAAAATCCGTTCCGAACCCATCAAGCTCAATGTGATCATCCGTACCTCCTGCGACAAAGTCCGTAATCACATCATTGTCATCACCTAAGAAGTATAAGAATACATCATCGCCTGGACCTCCGGTAAGCACATCATCCTGATTTGCCCCCCAGAGAGTATCATCCCCGCCGCCGCCATTAAGCGTATCATCGCCATTGCCGCCGAAGACGCCGCCACCGCCAAGAAAGTCATTGCCAGCATTACCTTCAAGTATGTCATCGGCGCCATCACCGTAGAGTACATCGTCATCCGTACCACCGACAAGCGAGTCAGCACCGCCGCCGCCCTTCAGCGTATCCATTCCATTAATGCCGAAAAGCGTGTCCGCACCGGTGCCGCCAAACATTTCATCAGCACCTGCACCACCGACAAGGCTGTCAGCGCCGCCCTCGCCATCAAGAGTATCATCACCATTCTTGCCAAACAGTTTATCATCGCCGGCGCCGCCAAACACGCTGTCATTGTCAGCCTGCCCACTCACCTGATCGACACCATTATTGCCTCTGATGGTATCCGCACCATCACCGCCAAACAAAAGATCATCAGAAACGCCGCCCTCGATAGAATCATTGCCTTCACGACCAATGAGGGTGTCTTTCCCGCCACCGCCAGAAAGGTTGTCATCGCCGCCTTCACCACGCAACTCATCATCGCCCGTGGAGCCCTCTAGTGTGTCGTTGTCGTCGCCACCAAAGAGGGTATCACTGCCGCCACCGCCATCGAGAAAATCAGCACCGGTATCTCCATGGATTTCGTCATTACCAAAACCGCCTAAAAGCGAATCATTGTTAGCACCGCCGTCGATAAAGTCATCGCCGCCATCACCCATGATCGTGTCATTTTGAAAACTTCCGAGCAGGCTATCATTACCGCCACCGCCAAAAATCAAGTCAGTGCCAAAGCTTCCGTTGATAGTGTCGTTGCCATTCAACCCGGCTAAAGTATCGTTTCCTATCCCTCCGGAAATATTTGACCCTTCAACACGGCCTGCGATAGCGTCATTACCAAGTGTTCCGACGATTGTCGTATCTCGGGGATCCCAGATTTGTGCAAATATGTCGGAATTGCCTCCGGGCGTAATACGCTCAAAGCCGATGATAAACCGCCCATCAGATAGGCCGGCAATATCCAGCGCGGTTTCAGTTTGCCGGTCCATAGAAAACTGGTTGCCGACTTCTGTTGCGGAGGCATCAAAACGCTGCCCACGGATGATATCGCTATTGTCATCATCCCAAATAATGACAAATCCGCCATCAGCAATTGCCGCAACGCGTACTTCATTTTGCGACCCGGCAACATTGTTGTTAACCTGAAAAGGCGCGACGATCTGAGTTCCGGCGTTATCATACACAGCAGCTGCAATGCCGTCCGAATTGCCGTCAACACCGGGATCTGTCCAGGTTACGACAAAACCGCCGCCCGCGAGCGCTGCTACATGGGCTTCACGGTTGATCAACCCGTTAGTGGTGATAACGGTTTCATTTCTTACAACAGCGCCGCTAGAATCATATATTTCAAATACGACACGGACATCGCTTGTATCACCCCCATTGGGGTCAAGATAAACGACAACAGCATTGTTGTTCGAGAGCGTGTCTACGGTCGGACTTGTTTCGTCATCCGCATCTGTAGCAATCGTGAATTCCGTTCCTACGACACCTCCGGAACTGACAATGATACCGTTGATATTCGATGACCCCGTACTGTCATCTTCATAAACCACCAGGTAACTATTGTCGCTGAAAGCAGTGATGGTTGGGGCTGTCTCTTCATCAACAGATGTTGCGATTGTTTCTACGCCACCCACTGTAACGCCGGTTGAATCAAAACGCTCTGCAACAATATTGAATGACCCTGTGCCTGTAACATCATCTTGGTATGCAATGACAAAGCCGCCATCGTTTGTTGCGGCAACCGCGGGCGCGAATTGGTCATCAAAAAAGAAGTTGTTGTTGAGCCGGATTTCACTGCCGACTTTATTGCCAAGAAGGTCGTAAATTTGTGCTTTGATATCTAGTTCACTAGAGCCACCCTCTGAGGGGCTCTGCCAAACGACAACAATATTGCCATTGCTAAGACCGGCGACAACTGGATCTGTCTGATCGTTTCCTTCCGGCAGCGAATCAAACGTGTTGACTTTAAATTGCGGCTTCCACTCCGTTGGTGTCTGAACCATGTTCTCCCCTTTTCTAGTGTTAGATGTGCGTGAAGTATCATAGCAACCACGCATAGCATGGCAGCCGCTCCAATTCTCCCTCACAAGTCGTCAGCAGGCATTTCTACCAGCCATAAATTCCATTCTACATGAAAAAAAAGCATTATTTCAACATGTAGTTTTACGCGTCTTGTACTTCATATAACTATGTAGTGCTTCAAACTCTAGAATACAAAATATTTAGCAAATATTTTCCCCGCCCAATCGGCGTAGACACTGTGACACCCAAAAATGCAATGTTTTTAATGGGATAGGAGAATGCATCATCTATTACCCAGATGCTAGGCAGTCAGCCATTCACATCTAAATCAATATGACCCTGCACGAATGAATTAACGCCTAAATGCAATAACCGTACGGACCCATCCTTATAAAACCGTTTTGCATAAACATGCCTATTGACAAGCACTTTCCGGATTGATTTACGGATGAATATGTTTACGGCTGCATTATCAGCCGCCCAAGCGTTGATAATAACACAATCGCCAGATTTACAATTTTCGAAAGAAAGTTCAGCGTTATCATTCAACCAAGCGAGTGCTCTTGCTTTGTCAGTCAACGCCCAACCGGCAAATCCCACGACCTTTTTGGCGCTCACTACAAAGAAATAATGTTTACGGTTAATTTGTCCGGTCAATATTTTTGACCAAGATCCAAACTGTCTATTTTCAAAATTCGGTTTGGTCATAAGATATGCGACTGCGCGCCCGAGTGCAGCCTGTGGATTGTCAACACGCACCACATGCAATGCAGAAGAATTTTGATTTTCCTGCATCATGCCAATATCAAGCTCCTCCTGTAGATCTGATTCTGCTAACGCATTGAGAAATTGTATTCTTTGAGGAAGGACTGTTCCGCATCAAGCTTTTTACGTCAAGACCGAAAACCAACCCATTTTAATGGTGATCAAACAGTAACACCTGTAGGTGCGATCGGATTTACGCAAGAACCACCTATGGAGTCGGGCAGTGAGTAATAAGCTTGTGGGCTAACTTAGGCGAATATGAAATCATCCCCATTCAGGCTAGCGGCTGCAACGCCGATGAGAGTGATTGTATCCCCTCCACCGAAGTCGATCACTGTATTACCGAAGCCATCGTCACTCGCGGCAGCGAAAACTTCCGCAAACGTATCAAATGCGGCGCCAAAACCCGATAATGAAATTACGTCATCCGTCGCGGCCCCTGCAGTAAAACCGCTAATTTCATCCGCGTCGTCACCTAGCTTGAACAAAAAGAGGTCATTTCCTGCATTGCCATTTAACGTGTCGTCGCCACGCCCCCCCTCAAGGGTGTCAGCGCCGCCGCCGCCGAACAGCTCGTCATTGCCGTTGCCGCCATCAAGAATGTCATTATTGCC
>JAADIH010000081.1 GCA_013151435.1 Alphaproteobacteria bacterium | reverse complement strand
TTGTTTGCAACTCATATTTTAAGAACCAGTCCTGAATGCTGCGTAATTGCGCAAGATCATGATTACCTGTGCGGTCAATCAATGCGTATTGGTATATCCAGCCGACGCCGGTTGCATCCGGTCCGAGTGCGGAGCGCGCGTTGGCGGGCAGGGTAGGGGCGACCTGGCTTAGATATTCAAGCACCCGCGAGCGCGCCCAATAAAGGTCAGTTCCATCCTTGAATATGATGTAGACAAAGGAATCGTTGAAGAAAGAATATCCCCGTACCGTCACCGCGCCGGGAACGGCAAGCATTGCTGTCGTCAGAGGATAGGTTACCTGGTCTTCGATCACCTGCGGCGCCTGGCCGGGGTAGGTGGTCTTGATGATGACTTGTACATCGGACAGGTCGGGAATCGCATCAAGCGGCGTATTTTTCAGGGAATAGAGGCTCCAGCCGGCGAAAAGAACAGCCAGCATGACAACCAAAAAGCGATTGTCGATGGACCAGCGAATGATCTTCGGGATCATTGTCCACCCTCCTTGCTTTGAGATAAAATGGCGGTGACCATATAGCTACCGTCATCATGCGGCATGAGCGAAAAACGTATCGCGGCGCCTTCCTCAAGTTTTGTTAAGTCAACGCTTGTCGATGCCATAAAATCCATTGTCATCACTGGCCAGTTTAACGCTTCAATTGGCTCATGAGTGATATTGATCATCCTATGGCCCGGCATTACCGAATTCACGATCCCTTGCGCCTCAATTGCGACCGGCCTGATTGTGCCTGATGAGCCCTGTGAAGCCGCTACCTCATTATTGCCAATGTCCAGGCGCAACAAACTTCCAATCAGGCTGGCTTCGGAATCGATGAGAAACTGGCTTGATATTACGATCTCTTCGCCTTCACTCAGACCAGAGAGAATCTCCACGCGATTGTCGGCTTCCATACCCGCGACAACTTGTGCCGGGCGAAAACGTCCCTGTCCCAGCGCCAGGATGACGCGCTCGGACTTTCCAGCGCGGATTAACGCTTCGCGGGGTATCGAAAGTGCGTCCTTCAACTCCTTGCCATATATTGAAATCTCCGCATACATGCCGGGTTTTAATACTTCATCGACATTATCGAATTTTAACCGTACACGGACAGTGCGGCTTGTTTCGTCAACAGTTGGGTAGACATAGTCTACCACGCCTTCCCAGATGCGACCGGGAATGAACGGCAGATGCATAATCACCCGCTGCCCGTTTCCCACCCAGTTTGCCTGATCTTCAAAGACTTCAACCTGCACCCAGATTGAATTGAGGTCCGCCAAACTCAAAACGGTCATGCCGGGTTGGATATAAGCGCCTTCACGTACATTCAAATCCAAAATGACGCCGTCCTGTTGCGCGCGTACGTCAACCAACCGTTTCGACTTGCCAGGTTTTTGTAACACATCGATCTGATCTTGATCCATACCGAGCGAGAGGAGGCGCTCATTCGCTGCAGCGATATGGCTCGAGCGGCCAATCCGCAGAGCCTGAACGTATTCCGTCTTGGCGTTGGCAATTACTGGCGAATAGAATTGAAAAAGCACGTCTCCCTTGTTGACGAACTCGCCTTCTGTTTTGAAGAACAAATGTTCAATCCACCCCTCGCTGCGCACATGGAGCACGCTTACTAAGTCGTCATTGGGCTCAATAAAGCCAACCGCATCGGTAATGCGGTGCAAGGCGCCACGTTTGACACGTGCAGTTCGAACGCCAATATTGTTGATGACGGCTGGGTTTAACTGGAGGGCAGGCTCGCCATCCCCCGAGCCGCTAGCATCATCTTTATAGACGGGGACAAGCTCCATCCCCATGGGAGATTTTCCTGGTTCATCGCTGCGATAGCTCGCGTCCATCGGCGCCACCCAATAGAGGATTTCTTCGCCGTCTTCTGTAGCAGTTTGTGGGCCTAGGGACTGGGCGATAAAGAAGCCGATACCTCCACCAATTGCGACAAACAAAAGTGCTGCAACAAAATTGGACTTATTCATTTTCTTCTCCCGTCAAATAATTGAGTTTCGCCATGACTTGTGCACGATCAACGCGTAGGCGAAGCAATGTCAGCTCGGTGTCCAACTCTGCGAGTCGGGCTCTCACAAGTTCGGCAAAGTCTGACAGATCATTTTGATAGGCGGTTAGTGTTGCTTCAGTCGTTTCACTTGCGCGCGATATGACGCTTTGCTCGTAAAGCGAAATGCGCTGCGCTAACCTAGTTTGATCGGCATAGGCGCCGGCAAGTTGACGATCAAGTTCAAGCAGCTGCGCTTTGCGCGCCAACTCTGCGGCGCCTCGATTGCGTCGAGCGGCGGAAAGATTTCGATCCTGTTTTTTTCCGGTAAAAATAGGGATATCGAGCGTTACACCAACCGTCGCGAAATCAGCCCGGTCGCCGCCGCGAACGCCGTAACCGCCATTCAGCGTGAAACCCGGCTTATATTGTTGCCGGGCGATATGGACATCGCTCTGTCGAGCTTCAATCACAGAGTTGCTGGCCAAAACAGAAGGGTGACGAACAAGCCGGTCACGAAGCGTGATTCGATCCGGCAAGGCGATATCCGGTGGCATTTTTTTCGCTAACGGCCTTTGGCTCGCCTCGTATCCGATCAGGCGTGTGAGATTAGCGCGGTTAACATCAAGTTTGCGCTCCACTTCCACAAGCCGGTCATCCAAAATCCTTAACTCCAGTTCGGCGCGGAGAACATCTTGAGCGGAACGCCGACCGGTAGAGAAAATTGAGCTGGCGATTTCGCGTAATTCGCTAACGGCCTGGCGACTTTCACTGACTTTGGCTTGTGCGCCACGCCAATAAAAAAGTTCAAGCCATGTGGTTTTTGTATCTAGAGCGATCTGCAATTCCTGAAGTTTTTGCAGAGCGCGCTGCGTGTTGGCTTCGGCTTCCCGTTTCTCGCCGCGGTAACGAAGCGTTTTCCCTCGTGGAAACGTCTGTTGCAGGCCAACCTGCACTTGTGTCATCGGTTCCTGACCAAAGCGGAATGTGTCGACGGGAAAATTTGTTGCGCTCAGCTTGAGCTTTGGGTCTGGAAGTTGCGCATCAGCGACCGAGCGATCTTCAAGCGCAAGCGATTTTTCTTTGAACTGAAGAACACTGGGATCGCCCGCATCAAGAGCTATAGCGACGGCTTCGTCCATCGTCAGGGGCGGGGCCGACTGTGCCGCAACGACGTGTAGGGAAGCGCCAATGAATGCAAGCGTGAAAAAAATGATCCGAAACATGATATAGCCTCGTTTATAAAACTAAACCTTTGCGCATCGCTTATGGCGAAACGCGTGCCTCTCCTTTTTTAAACAAAGGAGTATCTCAGTGGCTTAGGTTCGCGGAGGCGGTGGAATAATGGCGGCGGTTAACTGCAGCAGTGGCTGCTTGGAATCAGGTTCGCGATGTTGGTGTGATGGCGCCGCGATGGTCACATCGCTAATAGGTATGTCTGCCATCGTGATGTTTGTGCAGGAAATGACGCAGATATTACCACAATCATGTTCGGCGGATGATTCATTGTAATTGCAACAACTCGACTGGTCTGTGCTATCTTCATGACCTGCCATAGTAAGAGTGTCCGCCATAGCAGAAGCATGAGCATCCGCACATTGTGGTGATGTCATTGTCTCAGCCATGACAGCCTGGAAGGCGAGCGAGAGAATTGAGGCGATCAAAATTGACGCCAACCAGTTGTTTGCAAACTGGCCTTTCCTTTCTATCAACCCGACAAAACTCACCATTATCGTTATTGCTCCAACGCGTGGCGTCCCACTATATAAACGCCTCTAAAATTTACATCACCGCAGTTTAACAACTTATAAACCCCTCAAGGATCGCCGGTTGATGTTTCTGAAAACAGTCTTTTTCATGACTGCATATGACGAATACGCCAGCCATGCTCCGTTTTGACAAATATAACGGTTCCCATGCCGTCTTTGGATTTAGCCTCACCATCATAGATATACTCTATCCGTGAATTATAAGTGGCATAAGCCACATCATCAGCGACCGACACACGAATATCGCTATAGCTATAAGCGGTAATTTTGAATTTATCCGATTCGAATTCCGGTCTTAGGTGGTTGTCGCGATAATCCACCCAGCCCCAATTTGCGTGACTTCCCTCAATAATGCTGAACTGATCAGATTGAATGACATAAACGGCCATGCCTTCTATATTCGATTTTGAAACCTCGTTTGCATAGCCGGTTAAGACTGCCTTTATCTCTGAAACCATGGGTTCGGGTGTCGAGAACGGCCCTTCATGATGTTCGTCTTCATGCGCCAGGGCGGAATGGCTGGCGGCAAATAACAAAGCAATTGAAGTGATGGCGATGGTAGTGATTTTGAATGTTTTCATCGGTGTGACCCTTGTTCATTGTAGAGTTTAAGAGTGTTGCTTTCACTAAAAAAATTAAAATGCATGCGCATCAAGGCCATGAATAATCAGTCCACCGAGATAGCCGTTATAGGCAACCAGTCCTGCACCGATTAGAAGGGCGAGGCGAAGGAGTGTTCTACTTCCGCCTTCTTTGGTTGCCCCCAGGATGAATAACAAAATAATCGACCAAGTGGCAGCGCTGGTTCCAACCCAGCGGTGAGTGGTGATAATTTCTTTCGCATCCGTTAGTTGAAATCCAGCGCTCAGCCAACCGAGTGGCGCGGCAATAAGCGCGCCCAAGGCGCCAATCCATATGCAATAGCGTACGATGGAAGCGTAAACTGGTTGACCGGTAACCATTAGCAACAGTTCGCCCAGTAAGGCTGCAATTAAAAGACCAATGGGAATATGAACCGCCGCCGGGTGAAATGAACCGAGCCATGAGGTCAGCCGCTCAGAAAAAGTCTTGGTTTCATCATCTAACGTCTCTGCGGCGCCATGATGACCACCGGCGGCTTCATTTGTAGCCCCAGCCGCGCTGGAGGTATCATGCTCATCACTTTCATGTGCTTCTCCATCATGGGCGTCGCCTTCCATATGTCCGTCGTCAGTATTATTGTCGGCAGTTTTTTCCACCTGCACTGGTTCTGGATCGGGTTCTTGGTGCCCTTTGTGAGCATTTGCCGAAACAAGCGTGAACATCATAAACAGGGCCCCGAAGAGCCCAATCAGAATTAACCTGTACGGCATATGTGTTGTCATATTTTACCCCTCGCGCGCCATGGCACAGCTATTGTTTAATCGCCCGATAAAGCGAAATAGACCCGACCATGGTCGGAATAACGTTTGTCTCTTCTACGGGTGAGAATCCGCAATCCCTCATAATTTTTGGAAGAATTCCGTCAGCATTGGGTTGTGTGTACTCAATGCCGTCTAGGCGTTGCACAGCGCCAAATAGGAAGCGCATCAGGGGCGTGCGCTGCTCACCGAAGTCAGCGATATGGAGGCATCCGCCGGGCGGCAATAACTCATAGGCTTTGCGTATGATCGCCCGCTTACCGTCTAAAGGGACTTGATGGAGTACAAGGCTAGAGGTGATTTTGGTGACGCCCGCCTGTTCTACGGATTTGGGTGGTGCGTCTCCCATTGCCTCAACGAACTCAATGTTCACGCCTGCTTGGTCAGCTTTGCGTTTGGCGATCGTTAGGACCGCAGGGTCAGGGTCTAACCCGATGACGCGGGCCTGCGAGCAGATAGACTTTAGTCTAATAGCAAGGCTCGCCGTGCCGCAGCCGATATCAAGAATTGTATCACCTGGTTGCGGATCAACTGCCTTTAGTAACAATTTTCGCCAACGACCTTCGCGTGTAGTTAATGCGATTGCGGTATCATAAAGTGGTGTCAGCCAGTTATGAGCCAGCGCCGGAACAAAATCTTTTTGCATCTTGCTCATGGCGCTATCGCTCTTGTTTCGTTGCTAGGTTGACGTCGAGATCGCCCGCGTGATCTTCGTCCAAACAGCTTGTCTCGATCTGTATCGTGGAAAAATAAAAACTGAATTCATTGCGCAATAATTTATGTGCTTTAGACAGAAGATCATCCCGCGATGTTTCCTCATCCACGTGTAAATGCGCGGAAAAGACATGCTTGTTGGATGTTAATGTCCATGCGTGAACATGGTGGACATTGTTGACGCCTGGAAAGGCTGTCAACGACCGGACGACTTTTTTCAAGTCTATATGAGCGGGCGTACCTTCCATCAAAATAGCAAGCGCTTCACGCATGATGCCAAGTGAAACGATCAACAAAACAACGCCAAAAGCCATGCCGAGCAGCGGGTCAATCGCCAGATAGCCGGTGAACTGGATGACGAGTGCGGTGATGATGATAAGGATACTGCCGACAAAGGTCTGCACCACATGCCAAAAGGCGCCGCGCATATTGAGATCGCCCTTTTGACCGCCATACAGCAGTTTTAGTGAAATAATTTCGGTAAACAGCCCGCCAGCTGCAGCAAGCAGCATGGGCGTCGTTGGCAAGTCAATGGGATCGCTAAGGCGCATAATTCCCATAATGAAGATGATGATGGCCATGACAAACAGAAAGACGCCATTCAAAAGAGCGCCAATGATCTCGGCTCGGGCGGAGCCGAAAGTGCGTTTAGCGTCAGCCGGCCGCCGTGCGATACGCGCCGCAAAAAACGCTAGCAAAACGCCGCCGACCGCTGAGAATGTATGAAAGGCGTCAGAGATCACTGCGATTGAGCCAGTATAAATCCCGATCGCCAGTTCAATTACAAAATAGACGCCAGTCAGCCAGGCGGAGATTTTGAGCGCGCGGGCATTTGCGCTGGCGGGAAAGTGGCCGCTATGGTCGCCATCTTTAGAGTTCATGATTGTCCTCCTACTGAAGCGTTAAGCCTCGTAGACGCAGCGCATTGGCGACCACCGATACCGAACTAAGACTCATGGCGGCGGCGGCGATGATTGGCGAAAGCGTCAGTCCCAATGCCGGATAAAGAACACCGGCGGCGACGGGCACGCCCAGCGCGTTATAGATGAACGCAAAGAACAGGTTCTGGCGGATATTGCGCATTGTAGCGCGGCTAAGATGCCTGGCGCGGACGATCCCCATGAGGTCGCCTTTCACTAGCGTGACGCCAGCGCTTTCCATCGCCACGTCTGTACCCGTTCCCATGGCGACGCCAATGTCGGCTTGTGCGAGCGCAGGTGCGTCATTGACGCCGTCGCCAGCCATCGCGACAATACGGCCTTCTTTTTGCAGCGCCTTGACCACATTGCTCTTATCCTGGGGCAGAACATCGGCCTCAATCCGGTCAATACCAAGCTTGGCGCCAACAGCTTTGGCGGTAAGCTGATTATCGCCGGTCAACATGACAATCGACAACCCAGCTTTGTGCAGCGCCTTTAATGCCGCGGGGGTCGTTTCCTTGATCGGATCGGCGACACAAATCAGGCCCAAAACGGCAGTCTCGCTTATCACGAACATAACGGTTTCACCGTTCCATCGGCGTTGTTGTGCCTGGTTCTGGGCAAACGCAGGATCGATATTGAAATCATCAAGCATGCGCGAGTTACCGATCGCCAGCTTGCGCCCTTCAATCGTTCCTATCACGCCTTTGCCGGTGACAGATGAGAAGTCGTCGACGGTGGCTAGGGGGAGGCCTTTCTCTTTGGCTGCCCTGACGATTGCCGCTGCGAGCGGATGCTCGCTATTGCGTTCAAGCGAGGCAGCCAGGCGCAACAGTTCACCCTCGGGCATTTCATCCAACGGGATGACGGCCACCACTTTGGGCTTTCCTTCCGTCAGTGTACCAGTTTTATCGACAACCAGCGTGTCGACTTTCTCGAAGCGCTCTAGCGCGCTCGCGTCTTTGATTAATACGCCAACTTGCGCGCCCCGTCCGATGCCGACCATGATCGACATCGGTGTTGCAAGGCCGAGCGCACAAGGGCAAGCGATGATCAGGACGGAGATTGAGGCGACAAGGGCGTAGGCTAAAGCGGGCGCGGGTCCCCAGATTGCCCATGCGATGAACGATGCGATAGCGATAAGCATAACCACCGGGGTGAAATACCCGGCGACAACATCGGCGATGCGTTGGATTGGCGCGCGGCTGCGCTGTGCGTCGGCGACCATTTGTGCGATTTGCGCCAGCATGGTCTCAGATCCAATGCGGGTGGCGCGCATGATGAATGCACCTGTTGTGTTGACGGCGCCGCCAATGACAATGTCGCCAATATTTTTCTCAACCGGCATCGACTCACCTGTGATCATCGATTCATCAAGCGCCGAACTGCCTTCGACGATTTCGCCATCGACGGGAACCTTCTCGCCGGGACGAACGCGTAACAGATCGCCGATTGCTATGTGCTCGACCATCACTTCTTCGTCTTCGCCATCTTCACGCACACGCATCGCGGTTTTGGGCGCCAGATTCAGAAGCGCTCGCAACGCCTTGCTGGTGCCCGCACGGGCGCGAAGTTCAAGCACTTGTCCAAGCAGGATCAAGACGACGATGACGGCGGCGGCTTCAAAATAAACCGCAACAGCGCCGTCGGCGTCTCGAAAGCCAGCGGGAAA
>JAADIH010000239.1 GCA_013151435.1 Alphaproteobacteria bacterium | reverse complement strand
GCGAGTACGTTGGAATCGTGCGCATTGACAGGAGCTTCATCAGTGAGTTCAAAATCCGGCTGGAGCATATGATCCAGCGCGCCGATTTCCGGAACTGGTGGGAAGGTGTTCTTTATTCATTCATTGATGACGGAATGGCCATCTATCATAAAGACGTGATGGGAACATTTTGGACGGAAGTGGATCACTTAGGGGATTACCAACGACTTCAAGGGTGGCTGATGAAACAGGAAACTCACCCTATCATGACCGATCAGCCAAGTTTACTGGCTGGTTAATCTGGGACTTATAGAAGCACAACAATCCAATACAGGAGTGCGGGTGAACGGCAAATTCCAGCGGGGAAACCAAGAATAAAAATGATGAATGGTGGTCGTCTTTCGTAACATCGCCCCTGGCCGTTCTCATCAATTATGTTGTCGTTGATTTCAAGTGGCTAACGCCAAATCTCATCACCCTGCTTTCCCTAATTACGGCGCTTATGGCGTCTGGCCTTATTGTTCTTGGTGGGGAGGTAAATTTTTACGCCGCTGCCGCCCTCATCAATGTCAGCCATATTCTGGACTGTATGGATGGGCAAATGGCGAAGTATCGGGGCGTCTCCTCCCGGTTCGGAAACTTTTTTGACAAAGTCACTGACCAGATTCAAATTTTCTTTTGGTTCAGCGCGATTGCCTATGCCGCCTATTTGCAAACACAAAATGTAGTTGCTGTATTTTTGGCGTTCACAGGCGTCACTTTCTACTCCCTGCGAGTGTACGTTAAATACGTAACTATTTTCATCGAAATCGACCACGATAAGGACTATTTGGAAAAGGCTTCCGAGCAGGCTGGCGCCATTAACGATCAAAAACAAGAAAAGGCCGGGCTTGGCCATGGTTGGAAGGAAAATTTAGTTTGGTTTATCCGCGAGCAGCGAAAGTTCTTTTTGTTCAATGAAGCGGTGTTTGTGTTTCTGCTTTCCGCAGCCCTCATATTTGATGCGATCATGCCGATGCTCTGGGTCTTCGCAGTGAGCCAACTCTATTATGGGGTGGTGCGCAGCTGGCAGAGGGGGCGGCAAATTTATCTCAATCAGCATAAAGAACTTTTGACCCCGATGGAAAAGTAGAGGTTTTCATCTCATGGGTTTTACGCAGCGCAGATCGCAATTAAAGGCGACCGTCAAACCACGAGAAGAGTGGTGGTCGAGAGTGTTCGCCACACCTGCCGCCAACATCATCCTTTTAGCAGTCGCCGATTGGCGTATTGTCACGCCAAATCGTCTGACGGTCCTGTCACTTTTTTTAGCGATTTTATCCGCCGCTTTGATTTTACGAGGCGGCTATGGTTTGCTGATCGCTGCAGGCGTAATTCTGCAAATTTCGTACATAATCGACTGTATGGATGGCCAGCTTGCGCGCTATCGCAATGTGGCTTCAAAAGTCGGTTCATTTTTGGACAAATGGTCCGATTTTGTAAAATTTCCAATTGTTATTCTGGCACTGTCAGTTGAGGCCTACAGCTCGGCGCAAACAGTCGCACCAATTATTTTGGGGATCTCAAGTGTTTTTCTGATTTGCTATCTGCCTTACTTGAAAATGTTTGTCTTGAACGATTTTGGAATAGCGCCCTGGAAAATCTTGTCTGGAAAAGATTTTCTTCAGCGAAATCTTCGGTTTTTTCTTTTTGAAGAATCGCAATTGTATCTGATGGTCAGTATAGGGCTATTTTTTCATTCAAGTATTGGCGCCTTGGTTGCCCTGACCGTCACGCAAGGGGGGATTGCTATAGCGCAAACAATCCGCGTGTTTGTACTCATAAAAAAGTCGTCGAAATAGGGGGGGCTTCGCAACACAAAGATTTTGAGTGCTGGAATAGCTCACCCCGTACCTGCATCCGCCATGATCCATGAAGATGAGACCATGGTACAAGACTGTGCAGTTTCCGCCAAGCTGGCCCTAATTGATCTAAAGTATGGCTCCCCGGACTGCCGTAAAAAAGAACAAATAGAACAACTTAGCGATGATAGGCGGGACGCTAAAAGTGTTCGCTCAACATCAGGGAAATCTGAAAGGGCAGTCCCACCCGATAGAGACATTGAACAAAAGAAAAACCCGCCAGCGGTCACTGACGGGCTTAACGAAAACGATTTTGAATACACAAGATGCGACACCTTTAGTACTGGGTTCCACCGCATTCATCAAGCCCGCTATTGGGTCCAGCACATCATTTCGGAATACGAATCTTTCGAAAGAGGCGAACGCATAAGCACCGACCTTTCGGCTGACGATATCAAAGATATGAGTGAAGACCTCGCTCAGGGCGTTGATATCTATCGCGATTGCTATCCGACTATCATCCGCGACGGATTCGAGGACATGATCGGCGTCAAATTCGAGCGTTTCGAAGACGCTCTTTTGGGGTTGGGGACGCTTATCGGAGAGCCCGTGCACTGGGCCGGGGGTTTCCTATGAGCATCAGCGCTATCGGCGATATCATGCGTTGTGGCCCCATCTTTAAGGGAGCGGAAAAGGCAGTGCTTCTCGCATTAGCGAACTATGCCGACGAAAATGGCCTCTGTCGGCCATCAATTAATGAGATCGCATGGAATACCGGTCTGGCCTCGAGGACAGTGGAGCGGGCGCTTCCCGAGTTAGAAGACCTGCTAGTCTTGGAGGTATTCGAAAAGGGCGGCGGGCGAAGGGCCAACCGCTATCGCTTGAATATTGATTGGCTCCAAAAAGCAGCGGCATCAATCTATCGTACAAAGCAACAGGCCCTTCAGGAGGGCGGCAATCGCTATGACAAGATGCAACTCATCGCGACTGCAATTCGGGCTGAACTCGACCGAGAAGCGGCGCCCCGCCGCTTGGCGCGGAAGCGCGTTCGAGAGACGAGTAGTGGTCGTGGAAAAACCCACAGCGCGGTAAATACCCCCGACACAGGGTCGGTACTGACCCCCGACATCACGTCGGGGGTCGAAACATCGAAAAAAACTTGCTCTGGCGCTGATGTCGGGGCACCCCCGACATCACGTCGCTTACCCCCGACACAGAGTCGGGGCACCCCCGACGTGATGTCACCCGAACCACTTATTGATTCTAATACAGATCCGTCAATTGAAAGGGTGCAAGCGGCATCCGATTCGCAGGAGCCAATCCGATCGAGAGCGCTGCCAGGTCGCAGGCTTGGCGAGAAAGGTGGGGAGGTCGAAGCAAAGCACACCCCTCAAACCCTAGCTTGTGCGGAGAGTTGGCGATTGACGCACAAGCCTGTCGAACATCGCCAACGGCTGCCTAAACGCCAATCAAGCGGTGTCGGCGAAGAAGCTCGTGACGCGCTGAGCGCGATCGAGGGGCTGGCGAAAGTACTCCAGATGCGCCAGCACCAAATCTGCATTAGGCTGGGTTCGTTGACGCTCGCCGCTGATCTAGCGCGACGATGGAGCGACGGCGATATAGCTCTCGACGCAATTCGCGCGAAGATGGAAGAAATCGATCCGCTTGACGACAGCGACCATGATGACCTGCCTCTCGCATCTGCGGTTGGCTAATGAAAAATCTCTCCAGCTTTGTCGAAAGCCCTGACCCACGCCCCTGTCATTCAGAGATTTTTTTAGCCAATTTCGGATTTTGAAGGTGACCGTATAGCCCTTTTGGCAATTGCGCCGGCAATGCATCAATGAGTGAATCAGAAGAAAAAAATACACAATAAATACAATGATTTGTGAGCCGAATATCTCTCCAGCCTTAGAAGGTCGTGACCAACGCCCTAAGCGTCGCGTGTTTGGCGCGAAATCTCAGGAATTTTTTTAGATAGAGCCTATTCGCTAATGGCTTTCTCGATTGCTTGCTGAGAAGCAAAATCTAACGCGTCACGGATCATGAAACTGATAATGCACTTAGTAAGCTGAGCGATGTCAGTAGCAAGTGCATGTGGGAGTCGGGACGTGCTAATTAGCCATACGTCGGAACTTTTCATCATCGAAGCCAAACCAAGTGACACCCCCTCAGAAACAAGGTCGCGAATATAGTCCATGTAAATCGGCTGATCTTGCAGCTTTTTATGCAACTCCAAATTTGAGATTTGATAGCGTGGATCGATCTTGATGGTTTTCTCGGCAGAGTTTTCAACTACAGCAACCGTAGACGTACCTTCGATTGTATACTCAATGTTATGATGGTCGACGACGCGGAAGTTTGTAATTTTGGTATCCTCAACTTTCAAAACGCTATCTATTGTGGACTTTCGAAACCTGTGTGCCGCCTTTGCCAAAATATCCGTCTCAATTTCTTTTGATAGCAATTTTTCCTTCACCAATTGCTTTTCGAGATTCGCAAGGTGTTCATGGTTAACCCTAGCGAAGGCGATTAATCCATTCTCCCATCGATCCACGAAGAATGTTTTTGCATTGGCATTGAGTGCTTTCCCCTGCAAAGCTGTTTCATCCGCTAATCGTTTTACTTCCTTGCGCTGCAATTCGAGTTCTTCGCGTTGGAATTTCAGTTCATCTTTCTGAAGAAATATGGTTGCCACGATCCAGATGAATGCAAGAGCACCGGCAAAGCCGGCAAAGAAGTCGCCGATTTCGTTGCCTTTTAGACACCAGACTTCCTTTTCGTAGAAGGTCCATCCGCCGAGAACGATAACTACCGCCGTAAGGCCTATGGCGAACCAAAACGGTTTTGAGTTGTCATCGTTTTTGCGCTGTTGGCTTTTCAACGGTCAGTTCCTATTAGGTGTTCGTACAGTGAAGGCGTGTGCGTCATTCCGGGCAGTGACCAAGCTCGTCACTGACCTGCTGGGCGCTTCGGTTTTAATCGCGGCGTGGGCGGAAATTTGAGTCCGCCTGGCCCGCAGACCGCCGTGTTCATCAATTCATTTTTTGTCAGTGTGTAATTGACCGTGACGGAATTATCGATGACCGTGGGAGACGAAGTGCGGGGCCGGTCAATCCGATTCGCAATCAGACCCGCAACAACTCCAAGGAAAACAGTTGCTGCGCCGTGGCCGAATTTACTGAAAATACCCTGCAAAGCCGGCGAAATCTCGCCGGCCTTTTTGTCGGCTTCTTCGATTGAGGCCTGGCCAGCCTCAACTTCTTCGGCGAGCACCTTCAGTGCTTGAAGAATCTCGATCGAGGTATCCGGCGCCAAGAGGATATTGAGATTGGTCTGAAGGTCTGTCGTGTAGACGCCGTCGAGAAGAGAGGAAAGTTTTCCGCATATTGTGCAGTTCGAGTGGCAATTCAGCCATTGGCCGTGCGTGCCGGGACCTAGTTTAAAGGTCGACGGGAACAGGCCGCAATTTGAGCAAAAGCCAGGAACATGTTGAAGGTTTGACATTTGTGAAAGTTACGAGCGATTCGGAGCCATTGCGATTCGTACTTTCCCCCGACGACAACTTTCTCTTTCAAACCCTCCCAAGAATAGTCGGCCTCCCACCAGGCATCCCACCATTCCTTTTCTAGTTCTTCTTTCGATTTCACATCAATTCTCGCCGGCATGTCTGATCATGGCATTTGTGGATGATTCGGAAATCATCGCTGCCTTGAAAAGACTCTCTTGCGCAGCGTATGCGTATGTGATACTCACATGAGTATGAATCGTGAATACAATCACAAATCGGCCGTCGTCGGCTCCGGGCTTGATGCACGCGCCATCCTTCAATGGCGGCAAAGGGAGCTTTTCAACGACCTCGGCAAGCTGCATGCAACGGGACGATATGTCTATTCGCGCCGGGAAATCATTCAGCTCAGAGTCGTTGCTGAGTTGGTGCGTGTTGCAAAAACACCCCCGTCGCTGGCGGTCGAACTGGCGGGCGCCATCGTCACGGACTTGAAAGATAGTCAAATCGCGCCTGGTCACACCCGGCGGCTCATAGTGTGGGTTTACCGCCCGTCGGATGAAGGCAACAGCAAAAACAGGCATGAATTCGAAACTTACTATGCCGACGACTTCTTTGCAGCCGCTCCGAAATTGACCGCTCTCGGCGGTCACGCGGCGATTTTTCTTCCTCTCTCAAATCTTATTCACGACGTCGACGACGCACTTACGGCCGAGGAGAAGAAATGAAAGCCCCAGTAAGTGACAAAATTCCCGATATCGAAGTTATTTGCGCGTATTTTTCGAGCCACAATTTTCTTGATCGCATATCTACACCGGGATTTGAGCAACGCTGCAGTGAGTTATTTGACCGGATAGAAATCGGAGAGTTTTTCACGCTCGAAGACGCTGCGGAAATGGTCGGCCTGCCATGGCCCGTAATGGGTTACTTACTTTTACACTATTCGCCAAAGCTTTTCGCCATGCCACAGGTAAGGAGGCGGATTAACTAGAATCGGATCGCTGCGGGTCCGCCTCTGATAGAGGAAATTGCGCAGTAGCCTGACGGTTTTACCAGCGTCGCGATGATGCCGGCCGTCCCCCTTAGATGGAGAATGCCCCATGAAGCTCAGAGAGCTTAGGGAAAAGAGAGCCGCCCTTGTTGCCCAAATGCGCGCCATAAATGATGCGCCGGAAAGCGACAAGGGCGGCGATCTTTCCGAAACACAGTCGAAAAAATTTGACATCCTGAAAGGCGAACTTGAGCTTGTCGAAAAGCAGGAGGACCGGCAAAAGCTGATCGATGAAGCCGACCGCCGCGCTGGCGGCGAGGTCATCGCCGGCGACAAGGATCACAATTTCGACCGTGAAATCCGCACTCGATATTCCCTGGTGCGCGCGATGGCCGGCGCCGCCGGTCTCGATGTGGATGACGCCTTCGAGCGTGAAGCCTCGGGCGAGATCAAGCGCCGCAATGCCGGCGGCGCTTTCCAGGGCCTCGCCGTGCCGATGCAGGTTTTTGAAAAACGCGTCGTTACCACAACCGCCCCGGCGGGCGGACCGGGCACCAATATCATCGCCACCGATTTTCTCGGCGAGCACTTCATCGATATTTTGCGCAGCCAACTGGTGACGCAACAGCGCGGCGCGACGGTGCTCTCTGGGCTTGTCGGGAATGTGGATATTCCGCTCCTCAAAACCAGCGCCGTTTCAGGTTGGGTGGCCGAGAACACCGCCCTCACCGCCTCGGACCAGGCCTTCGATAAAATTTCCTTGGCTCCGAAACATGTCGGTGCACTGACGGAATTTTCTCGTAATATGCTGATGCAATCGACTCCGGATATCGAACAGTTGATTCGCAGCGACTTTGCCGCGGTTCTGGCGCGCGCCCTCGATGCGGCGGCGCTGGTCGGCGGCGGGACGAATGAGCCAACGGGTTTGATCGCCGCCGGGATCGACACTAGCGTCTCAATGGCGACACCGAGTTGGTCCAACATTCTCGATCTGATCAACATCGTCGAGGAAGCCGACGCCCAGGGCAACGGCTTTGTCATGCGCCCGCTGGTCGCCAAGAAATTGCGTGAGACGCCGAAAGTCGCCTCCACCGATTCGGTGATGGTGATGGAGGCGCCAGACAGCCTGGCGGGTTATCCGGTCTCGCGTTCGACGCTGGTGCCGATCGATACCGTACCGACGCCGGATGAAACATCAATCATATTCGGTCAGTGGTCTGATCTTTTCATCGGCTACTTTTCGGCCTTTGATTTGCTCGTGAACCCATACGAATCGACCGCCTATTCAAAAGGCAATGTCAGCGTCCGCGGCATGCTCACCGCCGATATTGCGGTGCGCCACATCGAATCCTTCGCCGCCGCGACCGACTTCCCGGCCGCATAGGGGGGCGGAGATCATGACCGGCAAAATCGAACAGCGTTTCTCGGCGGAAATCCTCACCGACACCCGCGCCAGCGCCAGACGGCTTATCGGCTTCGCTGCGCGCTATGGCGTCGTCGCCGATATCGGTCCGTTTCGCGAACGCATCGCCCCAGATGCGTTCGCGGAATCGATTGGCGACGGCGCGGACATTCTCGCCCTCCTCGATCACGATCCGACCCGCGTGCTTGGCCGCACACGCTCAAAGACTCTGCAGCTCAGTGATGAGCCTCAAGGCCTCGCTTTCGATATTGCCGTGCCCAACACCGGCGCCGGGCGTGACGCCCTGGCGCTCGCCATGCGCGGCGATCTCGGCGGCGCCTCAATCGGCTTCATCGTCGAACAGGAATCAAAAGACGGGGAAATACGCGTGATTGAACGCGCCAAGCTCCTCGAAATCAGTGTTGTTTCTGCATGGCCGGCCTATGCGGAAACCTCAGTCGAGGCGCGGCAATGGCCGCGTCCGGCCGCAGGGCAGCTTGTCTCCAGTCGTTCCTGCCCGACGCCGCGCCTCGACGCCCTTCGCCGCTATCTGGAGACGCTCTAATGGGATTGATCCGGCGCATTGCCGAGCGCATCGACCCGGCGCCGCCCGCAAAAGCCGAACCGCCGGTTGAGACGCGCGGCGCCGATCTGTCATGGCAGGCGCTGGCCGGCACCCATGGCGGCTTTGACGCGGTAATCGACGGCCGCGCAATGATGACGCCGCGTATTGCAGAAAACCTCGCAGCCTATAGCGCTTGCATCGCGGCAATCGCCGGCGCGTTGGCGAGCTTCCCGGTCTATATCTATAAAAGGGGCGGCGATGGCCGTGAAATCGACAATGATCATCCGGTCGCGCGGTTGATTCGTGAAGGGCCGAATGCGCATCAGGCGTTCCCTGATTTTTTGGAAATGCTCGTCTCTGAAACCCTCGCTCATGGAAATGGCCTCGTCGAAATCGTAAGCGACCGGTCTGGCCGCATCAAGGCGCTAATCATCATTCCCTGGCGCAATGTGACCCCGGTTCTGCTGAAATCCGGGCGCCTCGTGTATGACGTCAGCGACATCAATTCGATCTATGGCGGAACGGGAAAAATGCGGCGGCTTCTTGACAGCGACGTTCTGCATCTTCGGGATCGCTCTGATGACGGATTAATTGGTCGATCGCGCCTGTCGCGCTGCGCGTCGCCTGTTCGCGCCGGGATTGCTCAAGAATCCTATGGCGCTCATATTTACGAAAATCAGGCGGCGCCAGGCGGGATTTTATCGATCAAGGATGAGGTGACGGAAGAAGAGGTAACCCGTTTGCTCACGAATCTGAAGGAAGTGTGGCAGGGTGTGCGGAACGCTGGCGAAGTGGCGCTGGTCACCGGTAGTGCGGTCTTTACGCCGTTGAATATCACGCCGGAAAATCTCGAAATGATCTCCGCGCGCCGGTTCACGGTCGAGGAAATCGCGCGCATCTTCCAAGTGCCGCCGCCGATCATCGGGGACTACACGCATAACACATTCACCAACAGCCAAAGCGCCGGCCGCTGGTTCGGACAGTTCACGCTCATGCCCTGGGTGCGCAAGCTGGAAGAAACGATCCGGCGTTCATTGTTTTCCGAATCGGAGCGCGCGACGCACGAAATCGAATTCGACATGACATCGCTCTTGCGCAGCGACCCAGAGGCGCGTTGGCAAGCCCATGAAATAGCCGTGAAAAACAACATTCTAACGGCCAACGAGGTCCGCGAAGTTGAGGGCTGGAATTCCCGACCGGAGATGGACGGAACACCGCCAGGCGAGCTGGCGGAGGGTATGACATGATAAAACATGTTCCAGCTGGTTTGTGGCCGCGCGGCATGAGCCGGTCGCTGGCGGCGAAATATATTGGCGTCGGCGTCACTAAATTTGATGAAATGGTCAAGGATGGCCGCATGCCAAGAGCACGGCGGATTGATTGTCGCAAGGTTTGGGACTGCAGAGAACTTGACGACGCCTTCGACGCGTTGCCACATGACGGGGAAGATGACGAAGGCGAAAACCCTTGGGACAAAATAGCCGCGTGAAAAAACCGAAATATATCATCGTTGATTATGATAGGCACGGCAACGCGCGCATCTATTATCGCGAGCCGGGCAAGAAAAAGATTAGGCTTCGCGGCCCACTTTTTGAAGAAGAGTTCTGGACGGACTATCAGGCCGTAAAACAGGGCAAGCTGAAGCCGCGCGAGCAACCGAAATATCGCGGCGGCTTACCGGCGGCGGGAACTTTCGACCGGCTTTGCGTTGAGTATTATCAATCGCCGGAGTATCGGGCGCTTAATCCTGATACGCGTTACCGGCGCCGATTGACGCTTGATCCGATTCGGGAGAAATGCGCTGAATTGCCGGTGCGGAAAATAAAGCCAAAGCATATCCGTGCGATGCGTAATAAGCGAGCGGAAAAACCGCATGGCGCAAACGGGTTTATTAAGGCGCTGCGCCAGCTTTTCAGCTTCGCGGTTGAATATGGCTATATGGATACCAATCCCGCGCGCGACGTGAAGCTATTGAAAATCCGCAGCAAGGGCTATCACACCTGGACGCTCGAAGAGATTGAAAAGTTTGAAAATATGTTTCCGCTTGGTACGCAACAGCGCCTAGCACTCGACCTCATGCTCTACACGGGTGTGCGACGTGATGATGCTTTTGAATTGGGGCGCCAGCACATAAAGTCCGGCCGGTTGAGCTTTACACCGAAGAAAACAGCCCACACGAAAGGAACGCGCGTTTCGATTCCGATACATCCATACCTTGCCGTCAGTATCAACGCGGCGAAGATCGGTGATCTGACGTTTCTGACCACACGGTTCGGACGTCCCTGGGGCTCGCGTGAATCATTCGGCGGTCGATTTAAGGCATGGTGCGTCGAAGCAGGTCTGCCGCATTGTTCTTGCCATGGTTTGAGAAAAGCAGCGTCAGTGATGTTGGTTGAAGCCGGGTGCAGTTCGGCCCAGGCGACGGCGATCACCGGCCATGACTCAATTCAGGTGTTTGAGCAGTACATTCGCGCCCGCGATCGCGAAAAGTTAGCCGATGACGCAATGCGCCTCTGGACAAGAGGCGAAAAACAGGTCGAAATAGTCCCGCCCAAAATCGACATTGCGAAGGATGGGACTTTTATCAGCACTAAGTCATTGAAAGGAAAAGGTTCATGGACCAGCATGGCTCCCCGGACTGGACTCGAACCAGTGACAAGCTGATTAACAGTCAGGTGTTTCATGTAAGCTGGGGGTTCCTGGTGTGAGATTACAGTCCTACAGGCCTTGTAAACACTAACATTCATAGATATTGATGTTCCTAGCATTTCCTCACGCATGGTAGCGCAGTGGTAGCATGAAGAGATTTTCTGTCTGTGCTCCCAAGCAGGTGTCGCATGGGATCAAGACTGACAAAGCGGCGGGTTGATGCCGCCAAACCTGGCCAGACGATATGGGACGGCGATATCCCAGGCTTCGGTCTGCGCGTATCAAAAGGCGGCGTTAAAAGTTACATTCTTAAATACCGCCGGTCAGGAGTTCAGCGCTGGCTAACCTTTGGGCGTCATGGAGCGCCTTGGACACCGGATGCCGCCCGCAAGGAAGCAAAAAAACTAATTGGCCGGATACTTGAAGGCGCCGATCCCGCAGCGGAACGAACTACGGATCAGAAAGCAGACACTCTCAAGGTTTTTGCTGAAAGATATACGGCCGACTATGCGGAACCACATAAAAAATCGAAGACTGTGAATGACGAACATCGTAATCTAAGAAACCATATATTGCCAACTCTGGGTAATATGAAGGTGAAAGATATCACCCGCGCTGACGTCACAAGGTTGCACCTGGGCATGCGGGATAAGCCTTACGCCGCGAACCGATGTTTGTCCTTAATGCAGCATATGTTCAAAATGGCTGAGGTGTGGGGCGTTAGGGCGGATGGCTCAAACCCGTCTAATCACGTTGAAAAGTTCAAGGAAACGTCACGCGAGAGGTTCCTCTCCGAAAGAGAATTAAAACGCCTCGGTCGGGTATTGCGCGTAGTCGAACAAGCGGGCCAACGGCCTTATGTGATTGCAGCTATAAGATTGCTGCTGTTTACAGGGGCTCGCCTCAGAGAAATTCTCAATTTACAATGGACTGAGGTAGATTTGGGTGCAGGTCTGTTACGCCTTGCAGATTCCAAAACAGGCAAGAAAACAATTGCACTTTCCGCCCCCGCAATTGAGGTTCTCAGTTCCCTACCCCGGATTGAGGGCAATCCTCATGTGATATGCGGCGCAAAAATTGGCGCCAGTCTAGTCAACTTACAAAAACCTTGGCAGCGTATTCGCAAAGCAGCGTTGATCAACGACGTTAGATTGCACGATCTACGACATAGTTATGCGAGCGTCGCAGCGGCTAGCGGTCACAGCTTACCGCTAATCGGCTCATTGCTCGGCCACTCTCAACCACAGACCACGCAGCGATATGCGCACATGTCAGATGATCCAAGGCGCGCAGCCGCTGACCAGATTGCCGGCAACATAGCAGCAAGCCTCGCTGGACATGTTGCCGAAGTAATTCCACTGAAAAAGAAAGGCGGATAAAAGCAGCCGAACGCGGCGTTACAGCGCCGCGCCGGCCTTGTCCAACGCGAAACAAAGGAGATAACGCGATGAACTACCAAAATGTTGAATTACAAGAGCCAATAAATCAAGCTAGCCCCAATTTGGGACCCCAGCCCCAATCAACCAGCTATCGGATAATATCAGGTAGGAACGTAGCCCTGTCTGATCTCAGTTTAGAGGACTTGTCGCGGGTCTACGATGCGATTCATGTAGGCGTGAAAGCCATGAGCGCAGAAATGTGCCGACCTAAGCACCAAATTGGTGAGAGTGCTAACTTCTTAGATGGTTACATTACTGCGATTGATCGTTGGGTTAGTGAAATCGAGGCGGAAATGAGATCTCGCCCGTCCGAGAACTATGATGATGCCTTGATCAAATTCAATGTCTTTGGCGGATATGTTGATGGTGAGGAACACTTGGAATGCGTTCTTGAGTTACTTCGCCATACAAGTTGATCCTCATCTTGATCTTCAAACTCAACAACAGGGTGCCCGCGCACCGGGCACCTCAACTCTTGATGAAATTGGCGTCTCTAGTCAGCGCGTCGCCGAGTGGCGCGAGGTCCGTGATGCAGGAGAAGATGCTGTTGAGCGCACAATAAGGCGCGCTTTTCCCCTCAGGATTGCCGATTTGGTTGCCCGGTTCATTTATGTCCTGACACCCTGAAATCTCAATCCTGAGCGTTAAGTCCCCAGCTTTCTGGAGGGTAATTCTATTCTGAGCAGTCAGTTAGGTGGCCCGGTCTCAATAAACTGATGCAATCTATCTTTATCACCGTTACCTTAAGAAGAAGCGCGACTAGGTTTAGCCGCCGAAAACTCTGTACCGCAACGGAGTCGCCGCGCTGAACTTTCATGCGGAGGCAACACATGATGCACGTTGATATGGAAAATGTTGATGATGTACCGGATACAGTCCTTCTAGATACTGAGATAGAACAGCTCTGCACAGCATTAATGGTTTCACCGTCCTCCCATGTTGCTGAACGCTTTCAGGAGATTTTCGACACATTACTATGGGCACCGTCTTTTGAGCTAGCCGCAACAAAAAGCGAAACAAAAAAAGCATTAAAAAAACTTCACTCTACGATAGCGAAGTTCACTGACGACGCTAATCGATACACGGAAGCCGTATCAGGTACCGCTGAGCGCGCAGCGCTAAATATGATTAAAACTCATGGTAGTAGATACTTACTATCACGGATTACACTTGAACGTCCGGGCGCGGGGCGACCTATAAAAACAACTGTGCCAGAGCTTTGGGTCATACTGGACTACCTCGAGCGATATTCACGCTCGATCGATGCTGCGCTTGCAATTCAAACCGGCAGAGGGCGCAAAGATAACTCAATATTTCACTCATTGATCCTTCAATGTATAAATACTCTTGAGTCCGAAGATATTTATGTGCCGAGGCTTTCGAAAACTGAACAGCCAGTTGAAGACGCTCGCGGGTCTATAAACACACGCAGAAGCAATTTTTGGGAACTCGTGATCGCTATTGCTTCACGAATCTTGGGCGAAGAGCACGCTGGCCGACAATCTCTCCAAGCCGCATTAACGGTTATTGAGCGTACTCTCCAAAGAAGGTATCGAATTCGCAATTAGGCGCACAATAGGGTCAAGAAACGGATGATTACTGCGCCTTAGGGGATAGGCAGGAAACACTATTTTCTCCATGCAATCGAGAACACGTCGATAAACATGGAGGAAATTAAGTGCAAGACATCGTTGATCAGAAAGCCCTCTTAACGACTGCACAGGCGGCACGTCGCCTTGGTTGGTCCGAGAGCGCGATAAATAAAGCCCGTGTTACTGGGTTGAATTCACCACCGTACGTGAAGATCGGTCGGTCAGTACGATACAGGCCAGAAGACCTCGATCACTTCATAGCCGAACGTGTGATGACTTCAACTTCACAGCAAGCTGCATGAACCAATAAAAAAACCCCGAACCGCACAGCAGTTCGGGGCTAAATCCAACAATCTCTTTTGCGGCGGCAAGCCAGGAGAGATATGAGGCTATAGAAAATGTTTGATACTCCGAATACGGCTGAATCGTCAACCGTCGAGAAATCCCCCAAACCACCCGCGAGTAGACACGTATTCAAGCCAACGCCTTTAAGAGCAATTCGCCAAAAGTGTATCGCATGCATGGGCGGTTCGCCCAAAGACGTTGCGGAATGTGTTTCCGTTGATTGCGAACTCTTTCGTTACAGATTCGGAAAAAATCCATCCAGAGCTGCGAGGTCGGAAAAGCAGGTACTTTCCGCCCTGAAAAATCTAAGCCCGAAGGCTTCGGGGGGTGAATGTGAATAATCGCACTTCTCCAGGACAACGACGCAAAGAACGCTTTGCACCCGTCCCCACTCGCGCAGCGAGGGACACACAATTGGCGCCCACGGACTTTCGTCTATTGATGATTATCGCTGCCCATGATCGGTTCGGAGATAATGAGCGTGGCTGCTATGCTGGTACTGATCGCCTAGCCGAGTGCGCGAATTGTGATCCATCCACTGTGTGGAGGAGCATCAGGCGTCTGATCAAACTTGGATATGTAATTCAAGAAGAAGACCCAAAAGACAGGCGCAAACGTATTCACCGCGTCATCTATAACGACGCGGATGCGCAAGCTATGAGAGTAGCATCTCAAAAGAAAAAGACTGCACGCCTGCAATCAATCAAGCCTGAGATAGATTGCATCGAGAAATGCCAAGACAATGATTCAGTTGAGGAAATCGTCCCTAATATATTCCGTGAAACGGAGAATATATCCCGTGAAACGAATAATAGATTCAGTGAAACTGCCACATCTAACAATGTGGTGGCTTTGCAAAGCCATTTGGGGAACTGTCCTTCAATCGATAAGCCGCAATGGTTATCTAGCGTTCTGACTATCCTACAAGAAGATCCAGAAGCGATTCTCTCATACCCAGAAAACAGAGACTTCCAATCACTCATCTGTGAGATAGATCGTAAGTGGAATACCAATGAGATTTCCTCTCACGATGCGCAACTCATTCTAACACGGCTGCAATCGGATGCTTATGATAGGCCGGATGTCAATTGGAGCCCCCAACTCAATTCTCAGATTGAAAGAATTTTAGGCGACATCGAACTTGACAGAGAGTTCACGCAGGACTCAGTCGCATGATCTACGGTGAAATAGATATCCTCCTGCCGAGTAGCTGCCCTATCGCGCGCGCGACATGTTGCATAGTCGCCACGAAAACTAAAAGCACGATTGCGGACCACCTGATTGACAATCAGAAGATCAATCATCCCAACGTCAATAAGAATGCCGCTTCAACGTCATCACACAGACGCCGCGCAATCATAGAGCTACCGCAGTGGTTGATTACGTCCGCGAGCAAAGAGCGTGAGTGTTTTCTCAGCGCGTTTTCAGTGGATCGTAAAAACAGACCCCCCGGGGACAAAAACGCGGCGACGGCGCATACCGTATACCTATTGCCCTCGAAATTTAAATTTTTTTGGAGAATAAAAATGTCTGGAAAAGCAAAAAGTGAAGTGGATAAGCTGCGCGAAGAGAACTCAGCGCTGAATAAGCGCATCGACGCATTGGATCGCATCGTGGCCCGTGTCAGCCCGGAAGACATACTAGATCGCATGCCGGAACCCCTAGCGGAGTACACGAATGACTTGCCAGAACGACTCCTGGCATTGGCGAAAGTTGGGCTCGCGAATGCAGAGCTGCGCGCGGAGCTAGGTATATCAGGTGAGCAGTGGATTGTGTGGCGCCGAGAACATGACCGTTTTGCTGGCGCCGCCTCCAGAGCAAACGATCTGGCAAGAGCATATTGGCAACGCCAGGCGCGAACGGCTCTTCAAAGTAAAGACTGGAAGTTCCCCTACAGCCAAATGCAAAAGTTTGTTGAATCAATGATGGCGGATGATTTCGCTGAGCGAGAATTACGCGATGCATCGACGCGTATTATTCTTGACCTGACTAAGTGAATTTGTGAGCGCAACAATTGTTTGAATGGAGGCAACCATGGCAGCTAGTGCTATTTTCACGGGCATATCAGCCGGAGCCAGCCTTGCCAGCAGTTTCGGCCAACGCGCAGCATTGAAATCTGAGGCGAAGTCTCTGGAATTTCAGGCGCGCGGTGAAAAACTGCGTGGGAAGCAAATTTCTGTCGTCCGCAGAGACCAGCTTAATCAAGCGTTGGCGACAATCGATACCATTCGTGTGGGTCGCGGCCTGTCGCTGGACTCTCCGGGCGGAGTGAACATTCGTCGCGTGAACCGCAGGAACTCACAAACAAACGAAAACGCTGAGGTTCTGTCGTCGAAATTCCGCGAGACGGATATCAAAACCAGGGCGGCATCAAAGCGACGCGCAGCACCGTTCGCACTGATATCAGGTTTCGCATCAACTGGCGCCAGCATCGCCCAGGAGATTAACAGGCGCGACGAAATTGCAGCTGCCAGGTCGGAGCGCATCCTAAGTTAAGTGTGAGGCGCCCCGGCTCTAGACCATTACAATCTGTTTCTGGCGCACGACACGTACGCGGTGAGGAAAACGGCCCGAGAAACCGCTGCAAAAATAAACTCACCGACCGATGAGAGCCATGCCTAAACGCTCAGTATTGAGATTTGAGCCTCGGACAACCCAATGTCCCAAAGCGTCCCTTTTTGAGAAACTTAAGCGCCAGTTTATACAGGTGGTAAAGGTAAAAGAAGTACGGGAAAAAGCGGTCATTCGAGAAATATGACTATATTGTCGGAAATATCCAAAAGCGGAACTAAACGGAACCGAATGGTGAATTCAGCTCTAAAACAAAGGAATACGCCCTGCGCCCCATATTAATGTATGCTGGCAATTCCGAAAATGAACTTTGTTCATTCAACTAAAGAAGATTGTTGATTGGCCGAATCAGCTCGCTTCGACTTACAATTGCAGGTTCATAATTTTGAGGCGACATGCGTTTTATTGAAGATGGCCCCGTATTTCCGAATGAATTACTAACTGCCCAAGATGAAGGCAGGGTAGTTTTTTTCTGTGGCTCCGGCGTGTCTATGGCATATACCGGATTACCGAATTTCGATGGCCTTGCCGAACAAGTGCTTACCGATTTGGGCGCAGCTCCCGATAGTGAAGCTGTGCGAGTGTACGAAGCTGCGAAGCGTCTGGAAGAGGATGCCAATGTAAGTGGGTTGCTTGCAGCAGATCGAATCTTTTCCTTACTAGCTAGAAGCTTTGACCAAAAACTTATACATGAGTCCGTAGCCAGGATATTGAAGCCAAAAGACAAAAAACCGAACACGATAGCACATGAGATTCTACTTGGACTCGCCAAACAAAAAACTGGTCATACTCGACTAGTAACGACCAACTTCGACAGATTGTTTGAGCAGGCTGATCCCGTTCTAAATTCCTGTACGCGGTCAAATTTGCCACATGTAAATTTCGACTCCCATAACTGGGGCATCGTCCACCTCCATGGTAGAGTGAACACAGACTCGAGTGCGCCAGACCAAGACGGGTTTGTGCTCTCAAGCGCTGAATTCGGGGATGCGTATTTGGCCCAAGGTTGGGCAAGAAGCTTCGTTCAAGATATTTTACAACGCTTTACCGCCGTATTTGTTGGTTACTCAGCAGACGATCCCCCTATTCGGTATTTACTTGAAGGATTGATGCAGTCGAGAGGAACGCTTGGCGATATTTATGCATTTCAGGCTGGGGAAGACGATGAAGCAATCGCAAGGTGGGACGAAAAAGGTGTTCGCACCATAACTTATGATCCTCGGGATAAACATAAGCTCCTTTGGAACTCGCTTCGTGAATGGTCTGCGCGAAGCGATGCCCCTCTGGCATGGCGAGAAACCGTATTTCGAAAAGCGCGGCGAGGCCCTGAAAAATTGGCACCACATGAAAGAGGTATGGTCGCACATATCGTATCATCTGAATCGGGTGCCAAATCTTTTCGAAATGCCAATCCCCCGTTGCCCGCAACATGGCTTTGCGTATTCGACAGATCAATACGTTTCTCCGATCCGGCATCACAAAACGGCATGTACAGCGATGGTCCGGTTGTTGATCCATATGATCTGTATTCTCTGGACGATGACCCCCCGCCCATTGGCCGCAATGATGAATTCTCAGCCAAAAAGATTCCACCAGATGCATGGTCCGCATTTGCATCGTCAGATATCGACCGCGCCGAACTATCTGATGACCAAATTTCGGGATTGGTCGGGCACTGGTCAAAACGAGTGCCAAGATTACCCAAACGAATGGCCGCAATTGGCGAGTGGATCGTCGAAGTTGCAGACCAACCCGCATCTGTGTGGTGGGCTGCCAGTCAAGGATCGCTGCATCCAGATGTTCGGGATAGGGTCAATCGCCACACTCGTGGCAGAAATCCAAAAAAACCTATTCCTAGAGCTGTACGTGAAGGTTGGCGGCTTGTCTTCGAGGTTGCCGACACGGGATCGATAGATCGCTTGGAGCAATACGATTTTAAATCGGATGTTGATAAATTAGGTTGGAACGGATCGACGATTCGACAATTCGCAAAAATTGCGGCCCCAAGCCTTGAAAGCAAACCGCTCTACCGAGGCCCACTTCCACCGTCCACAAAGAAAGGTGTGCGTCTTCGAGACTTGATTTCTGTTTCGGTTGAATACCCTGACGCATTCAAGACCGTTCAAATACCTGACACTCATCTTGCGGCAGTAATCGAGGTTTTCAGACCTAATGTCGAAAAAGCAATAGACCTTGAGAAGGATTTATCGGGTTGGGTTGATGTTTGCGCAATTGAGCCGGATGAACCTGTTGAGGGTGACGACAATGAGCAGTTTCACCGCCATTATAAGCTGTCTGGCTACGTTATTTATTTCACGAGCCTTTTCCGGCGCTTGGTCCAACTCGATGCAGCTAAAGCAGCCAATGAATACAAACGTTGGCGAAGCGGGGATGTAGTTTTTGCCCGACTTAGGTTTTGGGCTGCAGGGATGCCAGAACTGGCAAGCGGAACCACCTACGCGGCTGAATTACTTGGTGTGGATCGCAAGTCTTTTTGGGATTACAAAGGCCAAAGAGATTTATTGCTCACATTAGCGCGTCGGTGGAACGTTATTCCGCTCAATGACAGAAAGAAAATTGAAAAACGTATATTGTTGGGGCCAAAACGCTACAAAAATCAACCAATCGAGGAACACAAAATTTCATCAGCCCATTTGCGTCTAAACGTGCTGTATTGGCTCCATAACCAAGGTTGTGAATTCTCATTCAATTTTGAAGAAACAATAGAGCCTCTAAGAGAAAAGGCCCCCGACTGGTTGGAGGAATATGCCGAGAGCGCCGCAGAAAGTACAGATGGGCGCTCCGGTTCGGTGAAAACTAATACGGATTGGTCTGAGCTGGCGAAGACACCGATATCGGAGATCGTCACTCAAGCTTCTAAGTTACAATCTCGTCGCGTTGCAACTTTCATAGAACAGAACCCATTTGCGGGACTATGCGAGGAGCGACCTGTCCGGGCTTTACGCGCTTTATTGGCGGTTCCGTGTGATGCTGAATTTTCGGCTCGTTATTGGAGGCAATTCTTGCATTCAAAAAAGGTCACAGCAGAATCGCCACGGATAAATTTACTTCTGGCCGCGCGTATTTCTGAAATCGACGAAGGAAACATCCCCGCTATTCTTCACTCGTTGGCGCAATGGTTCCAAAGCGCTGGCCCATATTTGCGGGATCATCACAAGTCCCATTTTGAAAAAATATGGACCATACTTGTGAACGCAATTCAAAATTTGAATATGGAAGAAACTTCCTCGGTTATTCGCGGCAATAAAGACCCCGATTGGGCATCTGAAGCGATCAATTCGCCTGCGGGTTATTTGACACAGCTGCACATGACCGATGACAAAAAGAAAGGATTAAACAAAAGGCAAATATTTCCGAATGCGTGGCTTGATCGTGTGAAAGAGCTGATATCGTTGCCTGAATTCTCCCGGCAATATGCACTGACGATTTTTGCCTTCAACCTAAATTGGTTTTTCTACATTGACCCTGAGTTTGCCGAATCTCATCTTATTTCCGTACTTGAAAATGCTTCTGCAAGCGAGTTCGACAAAGGCGCGATTTGGTCAGGTTTCTTCTGGGGCGCGCAAATTCCACAAGCAGCGCTATATGATCGTTTAAAGCCCATGCTTCTCCAAATGGCCCGTCGCGAATCTCCTTTAAATCGCCGCCATGGAGAGATACTTTCGGGTTTGCTGTTGTCCGGCTGGCGATCAAAAGGAGATAGTCAATCCACTACATTTATTTCCAACGAGGAATTTAGGGCTGTTTTGCTAAACTCCACCGAAGAATTTAGAAATCATATCCTCTGGCAATTGGAGCGCTGGAGTTCGGATCAAGATACCAACTGGCCCGAAAAAATTGTGGAGTTTTTAACCGATGTTTGGCCCAAACAGAAAAAGGCACGCACGCCTCGCGTATCGGCAAGGTTATGTGACTTGGCATTTTCGCAAAAGCGGCTATTTCCCGAGATCGCAAAACTGGTGGCCGAATTGGTAGAGGGAGTTGAAAACGAACACCTGTATCTGCCCTCCATTCGAGATAAAGAAGGCGCCAATGTCAGGACACATCCGAAAAGCACGCTCGACTTGTTGTTTGCTATTCTTCCTGAAGACGCCGCGCGCTGGCCTTATGGAGCTGCTGAGATTGTAAGAAAACTCAAAGATCCTGAATTCGGAATGGATACTGATCCGAAACTTATCGAGCTGTTGCATCGCCTAAATGATGCATAGTTTGATTTCTTATGCCCACTTCTGCGCCTAGTTGGTAATGTGCTGTCGGGTTACTTGTGTCTGAATTGAGGATGATTTACAAAATCTGAATCGGAGGCTTCAATGATCGGCCGATGTTTGAATTACGAAATCCATCATCACCGCCATCTATACTCATAAGCAATTGAATTGACTCCATAATTATTTTTGTTGGTGATCCGCCCCATATGTGGGCCCATACAAATTCGTTCGCTGTACGTACCAAAATGGTTTGGATTTGGCTGAAGGCGTGGAAATAGGACCAAGAGGACAAGTCTAGATCGCCGGTGAATCGTTCTCTGGCTTTGCAGCCTGCGCGTTAGGATTTTTGGCAGCCTGTTTGCGAGCTAGTGCGGATGCTTTTTTGAATCTCCTGCGCCGTTTTGGAGGCATGTATTCCTCCAGTTCGGTTTCAAGCTTATTTATGACGTTATAGGCTCGGTCGATTGTATTTTTGCCGCCGGCTCCAACTAATAAATCAAATAACGAGTCAAAATCCGTTTCAATTGCTTTATTGCCTTTGGCGATATTGACAATTGGAGCAAATCGCATCTTACGCTCGATCCGCTCTTGAGCTTGAAACATCTTTTCGCTTAGACGCAGTAATTCAGCCACATGGATTCCCGACCTCGGATCAATCACTGCAGCGACACTCGGCAGAGTTTCAGCCAGTTTTTCTCGCGCTTTTAACACACGTTCCAATCTTGCTGAGGTGGCCTGCGCTTTCATATCATAATATCTTGCCGCCGATGTCTTATCTCCAGCAATATCTTCGGAAATTTTTGACGTAAATCGAGATATTTCCAAGTCCAACAATTCGACAGCCTGAACAGACCTCATTGCGCTGTACAATTCCCAAACGGCCTTTAGTGTCTCAGTACAAACCGCATACTCACTCGTTCCATGAAGTTTTTCGCGCCATAATTCGACGCCCCGCCAAGCTGCAATAGCTACCACAACGGCTGAGCCGGTTGTTACCGCCCATTGTATGACGCTTCCTGCATTAGCAATATCGGCAGGTTGTATTTGAAAACTGGAAATTGGCATTAATCCAGAAGAAGTAATGATGTCAGCAATTTATATTCTTCTATATCGAATACAAAAATCAGGGTCGAGAGTAGAAAGAAATTCCTTCTCGGTATCAAGCGGGTCACCAGAATGCGTTTTCCGAAATCGCTTATTTAAGCGCTTAATGGCTTTGCCATAGGTGTCACCATTTTCGTAATCGACAGTTTCTGAGCCCCATTCTTTATCCCCTAACGTAATATACACTTCGGCTTTCATAGCGGTTCTTCCATTTGCAGCCCTCATCTTCTACTATAAATACCGCCGCTGTTCAAAATAGACCTCTCCCCATTTCTTCAAAATCATTGAATCCACTGTCGAAATAAGCCCCGCAACCAGTTGTCCGCGAGCCCATAGCTAGCTTATAGCCTTTAGGTTCTCGATTATGTTGCCAAACATCGTATCGTTGAAAATCAAACGGTGTGGCGATGTTGGTTAGCCCATAGGCCACAGCTGCAAGTGCATCTGCCAAATTTTTTGACCCCGAACTCGAACTTGGATGATCGACCTTGTTGCGTTTCAAGTCATGCTTGAGGGCTAATAGTTCACTATGCAGTTTTTCATGGTTTGAGAACTTGATCCGGCCTTCGCTCACAGCTGTACGCAAGCAATCGTAAGCCCCGCATGGTTCATTCGGGGAAGTTCGGCATTTCAAGGTGACTTTATCAAGGGAGATATGGCTGCCCTGCGTCGGCTACTGCCTTATCAGAACCTTTTCTATTTACGGCACCTGTTCGACGAGATGGAAAAGCTTGTCGGGCCTGAGTAAGCCCTGCCCTCCTGAGAGGGCACAGAACCCTGCCCAGCTTAAGGGCCCTCGTCATCGTCACATTCCTCATGATCGTATCGGAAGCCCCCGCCATCAGCCACAACATCCTCACCCGGGGATAGAACGACAACGGTCTTACCGCTGTCGAATTCAACTCTCTGCGCCCCCACCTGCCGAGCCGCCTCAAGGATCAATTGGTATTTCGATTTACGGCCAGTTGTGCTGGCAATTCTGTTTTTTAGTTTCGAGCCCATAGTTTCGGCCTTATTCGTGGTTTCTGAGTATGGAACAAAATTCTCACGATGTTAAATGGCAAAGCAACTCCTCAAACCGCTGAGCGATGAGGAGCGAGAAAGGAGGGCCGAGACCATGCGATTAAATCGAATTACACCCACAGAAACCTCTGCGGTTTTCTCTCAGGATTGAGATTTGAGAGAAAAACAACCTGCCCTACCTGAGAGGGTATTTTTGAGAAACTGAGCGATGATTTGTAATATCTGATTTGGAAGTCTCAGAGATCGACCAATGTTTGAAGTACAATCGCCATCCTCTCCGTCGGATATGGTCGCTGCAAACGCAAACTGGCCTTCCCACCTGAAAGCCATTCTTTCATTTCGTCCGGGTCGGTGAGAATAACCGGCATGGCTTTGTCATGAACCGGTCTAACAAGGTCATTCGCTTCCGTGGTCAGGAATGCATAAAGCTCCCAATCACGCTCCTCGCGCACTCGTCGCTTCTTGCCCGGCTGCTCGGCTAGGCGCTCGCCACACCACGGGCGCCACACGCCAGCGAAACAAGGAATCTCCACGTCTTTGACCGTGAACCATGTTGAGTCGCGCACCGGCTCAGCGAAGGCTGTGAACGGGACTAATGCGCGATATTTCGGCTCGGTCATCCATTCACGATTGACGTCTCGCCACCATCGGCTTTGCAGGTTTCGAATATTGGTGATTGGCGGGAAGCCCCAGCGCATCATAGCGAGTTCAAGCCGCCCCTCACCCGACGCGCGCAATATTGGCACATCCTGGTTGGGATAGATGTTTTCTTGACCGCCGTAATTATCTGTAGCTGAGGTGGTCGCCAGGTCGTAATCCATCAACGCCGCGAGCGCTCTGATTTGCGCGACGGAGCCTCTATTTGCGTAGCGGTTGCACATCCACGATACCGGACCGATAAACTAGGAAAGATCAATCCTCACCTGGTAAAAGCCAGTCAAGAATTTCTTTTTTTTGCAATGTGAAAACTGCATCAACTGCTGGCCGCCATAAAAATTCTGGTAATACAAACCATTCAGGCTGCCCCCCGGGTGACGGCGTACCAGTTTCCTCTAGTCTTTGGTTTGGATTTTTCTCCGGTTTGGGTCGATAAGCACCATTCCAACGTATTGCGCAGACACGCCGCGGTTGGCCAGATTCTTTATCCGCAATCGTACCGGTTGCAATTGAGTATTCATTTTCTCCAGCGTCATAAATTATTTTCTCTAGTGTCCATTTCTGATCACGATGTACGCAGGCCTCTACGCCAGCCTTGTCTACATCTTCTGGGATAGTAAATGACTGTTCATCCGCGTCATTGTTTGAGCGCTTCAGGAAGTTCCACATTGAAAACACTCCTAAGATGTAAAATATCATCTTAGCAGTAATGAGGTATTTGTGCCATCCGTTCGGATCGATCTTGACCGAGCTACCCCGTTCGGCTTTGATGCCTCTCCCTGGGCGGGAAGATGGATTGGGGCGGTCCTTGAGTAAAAGGACTGCGAGACGTGCGTAAAGCTGAGACCATTGAAAGCCTCTATCTCGATTTTGACGGGTTCTTTGCGTCTGTGATGCAGCAGGCGTTTCCTAAGCTACGGGGACGGCCTGTCGGTGTTGTGCCGTTTGAGAACGCCGGAAACTCCACTGTCGTTATTGCCTGCTCAAAGGAGGCCAAGGCCGCCGGCTGCACAAACGTCATGCCGGTACCGGCGGCGCGCGAGCAATGTCCTGACATTGTGCTTGTTCCCCAGCGCGTGGATCTATTCCGCCGAGCGCATAATACGTTGCTAAATGAAATCCGTTGCGAAATTCCAATCGAGACAATCAAATCGATTGATGAGCTGGCCTGTAGGCTTGACCGAGGTACGATAAACGACCCGCATGCACTGGCCGCGCGCATCTCAAAACGCATCGCAGAAAATGTCGGGCCCTATATCACTTGTTCGATGGGACTCGCGGCAAACCGCATGCTCGCGAAAATCGCCTGTAAGATTGACAAGCCAAACGGCGTCACCATCTGGCGACCGGAGAACATGCCCGACCCGCTTGAGAAAGTGACTTTCGACGATATACCCGGCATTGGCGGGCGTATGGCACGGAGGCTCAACAAGGCCGGCATATGGTCCGTGAGCGATCTATTGCGGACACAACCGAAGCAAATGCGTGCGCTATGGCGCAATGTGAACGGCGAGCGCATGTGGTACGCGCTGCACGGCTATGACATCAAGGCGCAACCTACTGGGCGAAGCATGTTCGGCCATGGCCGCGTACTGCCGCCGGACTTGCGAGATATCAGAAACGCTCAAACATTCTCCCGGTTCCTAATGCAAAAAGCAGCGTTCCGCATGCGCCGGGACAAGTTCTACGCAAACAAACTTTGGCTATGGCTCGACATCCGCAATGGCGGCTGGTTCGGTCAGGAAACTTTGCATCACGTTCATGATGATCAGGCGTGCCTCGCTGCGCTTGGAAAGCTATGGGACCGCGTAAAACAAGAATGCCGACGCAATATCAATATTGTTCGCGTTGGCATTACGCTGTTGGACTTATCGCCAGCCGAAAGCCGGCAGCTTGATCTCTTCAACAATGACGACGCGATCCGCATGAAATGGGAGCGCATCACCAGCGCGACCGATTTCCTCAACCGCAAATTTGGCAAGCGCGTGATTTCTATCGGCCCGTGGACGCCTCCGCCTGGAGGCTATGCCGGTGCAAAAATTTCCTACACCCGCATTCCATCATCGGAGGATTTCTGGTGAGCTGGCGCGAGGATATGAGCCTGCGCGATCTAGACGATTCAGTGTTGATAGAATCGACCTGCATCCGTTGTCTGCATACATGGCTACAAAGCCCAACGGCCATGTTGATCAAGGTCGATCACCGCGATGTGCGAATGGATGAGGTCGCGGCGAACCTCGCCTGCCCTAAACTCGGTTGTCGCCATGTTGGCGTACGCCTGGAGGTAATCCGGAACGAAGACACTAGCGGCTTTGTTGGCGGAATGCCTTAGAGATATGCCTTTCAACTCACACTTTAGTAGAAATCTGTAGGACTTTTGTTAAATTTCACATGAAACATGAATTGTATACACCCCTTTTATTATTGACTTCGTTCTTCTTGTCCTGACATAATTTAGTTGGGTCGAAATAGGATGGGGATCATGAAAACAAAGTTGATCTTTATAGTCGCGGCAATGCTCCTGGGGGCATGTACGACTGTTGAATTAAATACTGAAAAGGATGGTTTGGCTTATCTAACGAGCGGAACGCCAAAACAATTCGAAACGCTGCTCTCTACCATAGGAGGTGACGCGATTAAACTATCCAAGCATTCGGATCAGTGGGGCGGCGCTGAATATGCGGCGGGGTTGGGAATATTGGCCTCGGCAGCATACGGAGGATTCACCACAACATTCGGCGGTAGCGACAACCTAAGAGACGCTGCATTTTCAGCCGCCACCATCGCTAGCTTGAGAACCTATAGCAATCCCACCTCCAGACGAAGCGCGGCTGCGCAAGCTTCACGAAGGCTTGGTTGCCTAAGTTCTGCAGCCTCAAAGTTTCAAGGAGACTTCAGCCCGGCGCCACAAAGCCTTAGCGCTTCTTTGCTGACTGGTGCGAGTGGCAAGTCGTGGGCGACTGACCCAGGTTTTATTTCTGCATTCAATGTTGGAACTGGCGTAACAACGGTAACGACATTGAGACAAGCATTAATCCCGCAGGAGATAAAAGATTTTGGTGTGAACTTACAGAGTGCAGTTGATGACGAACGCGAGGTTTATGGTGAGAGATTTGTGTTAGTCGGGAGTGCATATCGCACAATAATAAATACTTGGCGTCAAGCAACAGAGATACCTTTACAAAATTATGAGCAGCTAATTAAGACGATCACAGTAGCTGTTGAACAAAAAAAACAAGCTGAAACTAACAAAAATAATAACGTAAAAGCCGCATATATCCTGCAAGGCATGGGATTGGCGAATGCCGGAATTGTGCCTTACGCGGAAACTGGCGACAGATATGCAAAAGCAAAAGAAGCTGTTGTCGCCTGTGCAGCCATTGATTAGGTATGAAGCCCGCAAAATGGTGGATTAATAAACACGCTGACCGGCCACGACTACGCAAGGCCGTAAACTGAGAAAACGAGCGGCCGTTAAATCTATTATACTCACCACTTAACGGTCAGAGAGGAATACATTTATGGAGCCTAGTCCAATTGCAGCAGTTGTAACCGGTGGAATTATTGCAATTGCTAGTGGCGCACTAGTAGCCTTCTATTCAAGCACTTTAAAGCGATCAGCTGAGGCGCGTAGCATAAAGCGTGAAAAGCTTTATGAGGCCTACTTGATGTTAGTCGATTTGGAAAAACAAGCTGATGCATCTATTAGGGCAGAAAGTAAAGATAGGCCCGCCACCAGAGTTGACGAAATAGTTCTGATCATCAATTGCTACGGTTCTGAACGGTCAACGGCGTATGTCACCCCAGCAATAGACACTGTCGAGAAATTTTTCGATGCAGTAATCTCCATCAATAATCACGATTACACAAAACATTACGATGACGAGTCCAGGCAGGTGAGCCGAAAGCAATTTGAGAAAACCCGTAAAGACTATTACAACTACCTCATAGACATACTTGACCGCATAAAAGAAAGCGTTTTTGACGATATAAAAATGAACATGTGAGAACCTGTCAATGAACCTAATCAGGGCCATGATTTCTGTAGTCGCAGTCTTGTTGTTTATCGCGGGTTGTGCACTTGGCTCAAGCGAAGGCAAGGCGATTTCTGGCCAGGTCGTCAAGGTGATCGACGGCGACTCGCTGAGGATTACCGGAGTCGCTCCTGATATTCGTCTTTGGGGGCTCGACGCTCCTGAGTGGAATGAGCAAGGCGGCGCGGCCGCGACGGCAGCGCTGCGCGGTCTATCGCTGCATCGTTATGTTGAATGCGACCATATGGATACGGATAAATATAACCGCTTCGTTGGCCGCTGTACTCTTGAGGATGGCCGCGACCTCGCAGCCGAGATGATTGCCGCAGGCGTTTCGGCTGAGTATTGCTGGTTCTCAAAAGGGTATTATGGAACGTGCTGATGAATAAGCCTTGGTCAGCAAGAAAGAAACGGAAACGCTGCGCCGCATCGAGACGATTTTGAAGATGGGCTATATTGCAGACGTTCATTGCGAAGGGCTTAGTACAGGGGAATTAATTTCTTTCGAAGCCCCCCTTCGTTTTAGGGCTCCAACCATAAGCATCAGTTCAGACGGTGAGATTAGTGCAGAGTGGCGTGATGATAGGCTTCAGGATAAATTTATACCTAACAGTGATTTGCTGAACAGCAGAGATTTCGACTTACTGATGGCCAGAATTCCAAGAGGGCACCACCCAGAAAGCTATCTAACGCATCCCGCCTTTGTCTTTCCGTTTGTGTTGTTCCTATTTATCTTGGGCGCCACACGCCGGCGAAACAGAGTGTCTCGACATCACTTACTGTGAACTATGTTGAGTTGCGCACGTCCTGGTCGGGATAGATGCTTTCCTGACCGCCGTAATTATCCGTCACTGAGGTGGTCAGAAGGAGACGCCAACTTTGCTGTAGCCCGAGTAATTGTCCGCGTCATCTCGGCCGCTCGTTGCAAGGCCGCCCAATGAGAACTGCCAGCGACCATATCGTAGCTGGAGGCCAGTTTCATACTCAATCCAGCTCTTGTCCGGAACCACTGAAGAAAATGACATGCCGCTCGGGCCTTCGAGGAAGCTCGCATCAACAGTTGATGAGCTTTCGGCGATCCGGTGGGCATACAGACCTTTACCCGTGAGGCTAATTTTCCAGTCACCTATGTCCCATGTGGTGTCCGCGGCAATGCCGGAACGCGCATATCCGCCGTGATAGGATTGATCATCGAGCTTGAGCGACGCGATACTTCCCTTTTCGGACGTCTTATCCGTTTTGACGTATCCGTACTGAAAACCGGTAAAGGGAGACAATCCAAAATGATCGCCTAGACTAATCCGATATCCGACACGAGTGTCCAGAAGAACGCCTTTGCCGTTTCTTTTCGCACTGGCGACGCCCAAATCAATGGCGCCCGCAGCAATGGACCGGCTGGTTTTAAGGTTTTGGAAAGCGTAAAGCGCTTGGCCGTGCGCGAACAAACCTGCCCACTGGCCGTAACGAATGTGCGCGCCGAGGGTGAGAGAATCGACTTCAACTTCGCCCACTCTATTGCGTAGTTGTCCTATGGTTTTGCCATATGCCAGCGCGTAGCCCGTAGTGACGCGATCGGTGGGCGACCAGTCCATTGTAAAGATCGTCGTGTGACCGCTGAGGTCTGCGCTCACACTTTGCCCGATACTGCCAACGCCGCCGTCGACCACGCCATAGAGGATGGCAAATCGGACGTCGTCGTCTGGATGGCGTTGATCAATATGCAAGCTGAACAGGCGGCTGACAGTTTCCATAGAGGCGAGCGCCACCTGCGGGGCGATGCGGACGTCATCGGGCACTATGGCCTCGGCCAGCGCGCGTGCATCTTGTTTTGAAATTTCGCCAGAACGCTTGACGAGTTCTGAGTTCCTGCCGGCGTCAGACGAGCAAAGTGTCTCCAGTCCATGGAATACGGCGGCCTGACCTGCGCTCGTCGGCGCCGGCAATCCTCGGCTTGCCAGTTCAACTGGCGCCAAGTCCGCCAGAAGTTTGTCGAGCGCGAGGATGCCTTCAAGCGTGGTATAGCCTGGTATCCCATTCGCGTTGGTCGCAAGCACTGTTCCGACACCTGCATCTTCGTCAATCAGATGGCTGGCGTAAGAAACCCCGCCGATGCTGCCGACAAAACCATTTAAAGGCCGTCCATCTACTTCAACGATCGCGCCGCCATAACCAAAATTACCATCTGGTGAAGACGGTGTATAAAGCTGTGTTAGAGTGGCATTACTGATGGGAAGCTCAGACTCGCCGCCTAACAATCCCCGCATTTGCGCTTGTTGGAGTACCGCCCAGTCCTCCACCGAAGCGACGAGGCCGCCTGCAGGATTAACGGTTTGGGGCAGCGTAAAGTCTCGCGTGACCGATAGCTGGCCATCTTCACTAAAGGTGTGGTCGGCTGGCTGATCGGGGGCAATGTCGTTCGGCGAGGCCGTGAATAGACGAATCTTGAGAGGTCGCGCCACCCGCGTTTGAACAAGAGATTCCCAACTTTGGCTCGTAACTGTCTCTGCGATAATCCCGGCAAGCAGATAGCCTCCATTAGAGTACCGTTCTATGGACCCTGGCGTGTTCGTTGGCGACAATTTCAGCAAGTGAAGCGCCATTTGCCGCCTTTGCTCGACCGGCGAACCGTCAAAACTGCTTAGAAAACCGGCATTCCCAAAAAGTCGCTCAAACTCCTCCGCTCCATCAAGCGCGGGCAGACCGGAGGAATGGTTCAAGAGCTGTCCTATGGTGATAGCACGCATACCGTCACTCATCTGGTCAACAAATTGAGGCAACAGTTCTGCCACCGTACTGTCGTACGAGAGCAAACCTTCGTCAGCCATGCTGCCGATGATAAGGCCAGTCACACTCTTCGTCAGTGACCCCATCCGATAGAGGTCGCCCACACGGGCGACATCGCCTGTCTCGATGTTACGAACACCGACGGCCGCGCTTCGAACACCTTCAGTGGTGAAAATGGAGGCTGACAATGATGGCGCGCCTGACCGCTCTCGGATTTCAGCGAGGCGGCGCTCGAGCGCCAGGTTATTCGTGCAATTTGTTGCCGAGAATTGAGCATGGGCGAAACTCGGTAATGCAAACAACATCATCAGCGAGGCAGTCGTGGATTTTGCAACTTTTGCAGTCTGCGGTCGTCGAGACCATAATCGGCCAACTATGTTTTTGGTCATGGGGGAGCTCCAGCGCTTAGCGAATCGTTAGAACTTCAATCCCCAATTTCTCCAGTCAATGGGACCATGTCTGAGGACTTGGACACCCTCAAGATGTCCCAATCCTCAGACTCGGACATGTTTTCGGCATGTTGTGAGCGTGGAGACAATCATTCCGCTTGACCATCGACTACAAAGGAAGAACAGAGGGTTCATCGCCGACGAATGACGCCGGCCCTATCGTCGGTGAAGAGTTGCCGCCAGTCGGCCATATATTCTGGTAAAGGATGTCGATCGTAGACAGTCTCAGTTTAATCTTCGTCAGTTTTGCAATGGGCATCTCCCTCTTCGCGGCGACGCTCTTTGTTGGCCGTGCGGACCACCCAAAAGTGCACTACCCTTTAGCGCTCTTCTTTTTTGCTAACGCGCTCACCTATCCTTCATCCATCGGAGAGCTTCTTGGACTACAAGACCACCTCCTTGCCGGCATGGAGGCCAGCGAGGCAATTCCATTTTATCTGTTGATGCCGGCCCTTTGGTTTTACGTAAAAGCCCTCACCGCTGAAAAAACCACCGAGTATGGTCGCCAGTATTATTGGCACCTGACTTTCTTCGGGCTGGCCGTCATCTTAGCCATTTTGATTTGGACAGTGACGCCGGATGTACGTGTTCGTCTCTGGGATGGCCCCATCGTCCACACGCTCTATGAAGCTGTAATCGCCTTATTCATGAACGTAGTGTTTTTAGCGCAGCCGATATTCACTATCGCTTACGCTGTTGCGATCACAAGAAAGCTCGTTCGCTACCGGGCGCGATTGAAAGATATGTTCGCGAGCACAGAACAGCGAGAAATGCGATGGATTAGTTGGCTCGTCAGTCTGTTTGCCGTCGATCAGGTGGCGACATTCGCTTCTGATATTTCAATTTTAGTGACGGATGTAGATTTTTACGACAGTCCGATCTCAGACGCGCTCGGACTGGCTCTGTTTTGGACCCTCGCTTTGTGGGGCGCACGACAGAAGCCTGGATTATTGGAGAATGAAGCCGAGATGAACATCGGCAAGTCTAATACCGAGGCGCAGGATTCGGTGCGCCCAGGTGAGAGCAACAAATACGGACGATCGGCTTTGACGGATGAAATGCGCTCGGAGATTGCAACAAAAATACAGCAAGCGATGGACGTCGATACTCTTTACCTAGAATCGAATCTATCACTCAATAAACTTGCCGCGCATATCGGCGTTCACGCCAACTATGTTTCCCAGGTTATCAACACGACGCTGGAATCCTCTTTCTTTGACTATGTGAATGGCAAGCGAATTGAAACGGCAGCTCCCCGTGTCAAATCTGAGCAGGAAACCATACTCGCAATAGCCTTTGATGTCGGATTTAATACAAGGTCTTCATTCTACACCGCCTTTAAAAAACATCGCGGGATGACGCCGACAGAATATCGACGGAAGGAAGAGACGGGCAGCTTTTAAGCTCTTGGTTTCAAGCTAAGTCCAACCCGCGCCCGTCCGACACACTCCATCAGGCAAGAGAGGGAGCTGACGCAAAGACGTCCCTCTGCGCAGCCCGTATGTGGCGTGGAATGGGCACAACGATGGACGTGACGTGCTTCCCGTTTTCTGGGCCATTTAAAGCTGGAATGTTCCATTTATGATCCCCTGTGGGAGAAGGAAAGCTCAATGAAGAGAACCATGTTTACGGATGCGTCCACCTTACCCAAATCAAGAAATTGAGCTGATTAAGAGGGGTCACAAGCAATCGAATTCCAGCCATCCGGTAGCTCAGCGGTAGCGCAATTAAAAAATTGACATGACAAAAATAGCTAGCGCCACACAACTCATTGATATTATTCTATTCTTAAAAATGGCTCCCCGGACTGGACTCGAACCAGTGACAAGCTGATTAACAGTCAGCTGCTCTACCAACTGAGCTACCGGGGAATACGTTGGAGGCGGCGGATATAGCAAAGGCCTTGTGGCGAATCCACCATCTTTTGGGTCCTTTGGCAAAGTTTTCGGCGCTTGGGCCCATATCCGAAGCGACGATATGAGACGACCGCGTTTTGGGGAAAAACGCGGCCGGTACTCACTGTCGTGGGGTATGGTGGGGTATCTTCTCGGGAGAAGATATTCTTAACCTCTCATCAAGGTCTTAACATAAGGTTAACACCCTTAGGTTGTGCAGGCAGTGCTGATTCGACCCATTTATCCCTACTCAGCCGGGCCCCATAACGGATTGGGGCGTGCGGACTGGCCGTCCGGCGTTTCGCCCCGGCCCCCTACCGGATCACCATAATCGCTGTCGGCTGAAGCGCCTTCGCCAATTTTCGGCTGTTTCTCGCCGGTCCAGGCCCAACGGTAGAACCGCGCAATATCTGCGCCCACCGCATACATCGCCGGAACGAAGATCAGCGTTACGAATGTCGCGAAGAACACGCCGAAGGCGAGCGAGACAATCGTCGGCTTGAGGAATTGCGCGTCCGTCGAGCTTTCGAACATGATCGGCAAGAGGCCGATAAAGGTCGTGAACGATGTCAACACAATCGGCCGGAACCGTCCGACGCCGGCTTTGACAAGCGCTGCGTAAGCGCCCTCGCCATCCTTGCGCAACCGATTGACGTAATCGATCAGCACCAGATTGTCGTTGACAACAACGCCGGCCGCCGCGCCCACGCCGAAGAACGAGAATAACGCAAAATCAAGCCCGAATATAAAATGTCCAAACGCCGCGCCCATAAACCCGAATGGAATGGCGGTCATGATTAGCGCCGGTTGCCAATAGGACGAAAACGCAATTGCCAGGACCATATACATAGCAAACAGCGCCACCACATAAAGCGACAAAAATTCACCCATGAATTCGGCTTGCGCTTCCGCATCGCCGCGTTGAACGAGCGACGCCCCAGGATGGCGGCCGGTCCATTCGGGTACGAATTCCTCGCGGTAGATTTTCATCAGCGCCGCGCGGTCAACGCCCTCGCGCAGCTCTGCCGTGACTCGCGAAGAGCGCTGTCTATCGCGGCGCTCAATGCGCTTATAGCTCGGCGCAAATTTAGCGTCCGCTATGGCCGATAGCGGCACTTCGCGGCCATCTGCTGTGCGAATGCGCATATTCTCGATCGTCGTCAGTGACTCTCGGGCGGATTTTGGGTAGCGCACCATCACCCGCACATCCTGCCCCTCACGCGGCAGGCGCTGCACTTCTTCTCCATAAAAAGCCTGACGCACCTGGCGCGAGACTTCGGCTAAGGTGATGCCAAATCGTTCCGCACCCGGTTTTAACGCAATGCGAAGCTCCGGCGTTGCCGATTGGAGATTGTTACGCACATCGAAAGCGCCCGGCAGCGTCCGCAGATAATTTTGTAAATCGACCGTCGCCAGCCTTAAATCTTCAAGATCGTCGGCCTGAACCCCAAAGGAAAGATCCGGACCGCCGTCATTTTGGGTGAAGCCAATATTGATTTCTTCCGCATCAGGAATTTCGCCAAGTTCTTCGCGAAACATTTCCGCGACCTGCTTTGTCGATTCTTTACGGTGGTTCGCATCAACAATCGTGACATAGGAAGTCACCTCGCCCTCGTCGGCGGCGATATATATCGACTGAACATAGTCGAGGTCGTCAGCCTTGCCGAGTTTGTCTTTCAAGGCGTTGGCGGCACGCTCTACCTCGTCATAAATTTGCTCGGTACGCGAAAAAGAAGAGCCCTCGGGAAGGCGGACATTCAACGAGATAAAGGTGCCTTGAATCTCAGGCATGAATTTGAAAGATACCCACCCTTGCGACAACAGCGCGACGGCGACAGCAAAGCTGACAACAAACCCGGCAACGGTGAAATAGCGCAACCGAAGCGCCAGTTTGATAACTCGCCTGTAAACAGTGTCGGCGAACGTCAAAATGCCTTCGGCAAAGCCTCTCTGTAGTCGGTAGTAAAAGCCATTTTTGTTCTGCGGTTTCATGTGCGAAAGATGCGCCGGCAGGATTAAAAAGGCTTCGATCAGTGAAAACCCAAGCGCGTAGATGATGGTCAGGCTGATCTGACGGGTAAATTGCGCTGCGCCCCCGCCGATAAACAACCATGGCGAAAACGCGATCATTGTCGTCAGAACCGCAAAAAACACCGGCTTCAGAATAAGCTGCGTACCTAGCACCGAAGCTTCAGCGCCTTTAACGCCGGCTTCCACCTGGTTGTGAATACTTTCGCCGACAATGATCGCATCATCGACGACGACCCCGATCACCAGAAGGAACCCGAAAATCGAAAGAAAATTCAGCGAAACACCGGTCGCCGGCATTAAGATAAAGGCGCCGGCGAAAGCGACCGCAATGCCGACCGCGACCCAAAAGGCGACTGCTGGTCGGAGGAAAAGCATCAACACGATCAGGACAAGGATGAGACCGAATACAGCATTTGAAGAAACCAGATTAAGCTGGCCGTTAAACGGGTCGGCGGCGTCGAACCAGATGTAAATCTGCGCTTTGCCTTTCAGTTCTTCGTTCTTTTTTTCGACCCATTCGTTCAGTGTTTTAGACAGGGTTGGCAGGTCGGACGTTTCCGGCGAACGCACGGCAATCGAAATCGATTTTTGGCCATTGAGCGTACGGATCTGCCGGCGATCTTCAAAGCCGTCAATCACGGTTGCAACATCGCGAACCCTGATCACTGAACCATCGGGGTTTTGGCGCACCACAATGCGCTCAAAGTCTTCTTCTGAATCCGCGAGCCCGCGCGCGGCAATTTGGAGGTTGCCGGTTTGGGTGCGCACCTGACCGCCAGCAAGGTTAATCGATGAGCCCCGGATCGCGCGCGACACATCGTCAAAAGTCAGACCATAGCGGCGCAATGCTTCTTCGGACACCTCAATAGAGACTTCCTCTTTTTGCGCGCCCCACAGGAAGACCAGCGGCGAGCCGCCCGGCAATTGCGAGAGTTCGTCGCGAAGCTGGCGCGCAAGACGGTTGAGTTCACGTTCTCCAATATCGCCATAAAGCGCCATAAACGCGCCGGGCTGAAAATTACTCCATTGTGAGACAATCGGCGGGAATGCATCCTGCGGCAGTGTCGAGATGCCGTCGATGCGATTTTTTACCTCGTTTAAAAACCGCGTCGCATCAATATTGTCGTCGCCTTCTACGTTGATGGAAGCGATGCCCTCACGCGCTGTCGAATCGACATGTTTTATTCCATCAATTCCTGCAATCGCTTCTTCGATCCGCAAGACAATCTGCTCTTCAACCTCGCGCGGCGAGGCGCCGGGCCAGGCCACGTTGATCGATGCACCGGTAAACGTCGCGGACGGGTTCAGCTCGCGCTCAAGGTTGGTAAAGGCGATAAAGCCGGCGACAAAACAGGCGACCATCAACAGGTTTGCGGCGACTGTATTCTTGGTCCACCAGGCGATAATTCCGTCCACTAGTTATCTCCCGCGTTGGCCGCAGCGCTTGCAGCGCTGGCCGTTAGGTCAATGTCGCCCGTAGGGGTGATTTCATCAGGATCTACTGGTGATATCTCGTCGCCATCATCGGCGCCGCGCAGTGGCGAGACCGCAACGCGTTCACCAGCATTCACGCCGCCGGAAATTGTAATCGTGTCGCGATCAGTGGAGACAATGTGGACAGTGCGTCGATCAAGGGTTGCATCATCAGCAATCACATAAACCGTATCGCGCCCATAAAGCGCCGAGCGCGGCAAAACGATGGCGTTATGAAAAGGCTTGCCGCGTATAGTCGCATCGACAAACAAACCCATAATAAGCGGCATGTCGTCATCGGCCCCGGCCCCGTAAGGGTCGTCGACTACCGCGACGACAAACACCTGCCGTGTCGCGGCGTCGATAGAGCCGTCGGCGCGGGCGATGCGGCCGGTCCATTCATGTTGCTCACCGGCGAGAAAAGCGGTCAACACAACCGGCGGGCCGGGATTTTCATCTGTCGCGACAAAAGCGATTGGCAGGCCAAGCTTGGCGAGGTCGGAGTCGGTCAGGGGCAGCCGGATTTCGGCGACATCGGTTGAGAATATCCGTCCAAGCTGGGCGCCGGGCGAGACGAACTGGCCAACACCAGCGATGCGCTCGCGCACGCGCCCGGTAAAGGGCGCGCGAATGCGCGTGCGATCAAGGTTTAAAAGCGCGGCGGTGTGTTCTGCTTTGGCCGCATCAAAATTCGCGCGCGCCTGTGCAAGCTGCGGAATGCGCAGCGCCAGCTCGGTCTGGTCTTCCCCACGGCCAAGGTCTTCATAGTCCCGGCGCGCCAATGCGCCTTCTGCTTCCTCGCGGCGCAGCGCTTCTTCCGCTTGCGCAACCCGGGCTTTCGCGCCGGCGGCCGCGGCGCGATAATCGGCGTCTTCAATCCGGATCAGCATATCGTCTTTGTCGAAGGCGCCGCCATTGACAAAATTATCAGCGATGGCGACCACACGGCCGGAGACTTGCGCCGTCAGTGAAATATCTGTCCGCGGACGAACCTCGCCTTGCGCCTTCACATCAAGAGTGACGGAACGGGTTTCAGCAGTTGTATAAAACACCGTTGGCGGTGCGATATCCGGCTCTTCTCGCTCTGGCTTCGGACGCAACTGCCCCATCAGAGCGATAAAGGCAATGCCGCCAACAAGAATGCCGAGCGTGCCGAATATTGTGAAAAATTTACGGAACATATCCTTACTCACTCTCTCCCATTGACAGCGCTGCGAGTTTTTCATCGGTGAGAAAATCACCGCCAATCGCAAGATAAAGTAGCACACGATTGGAAACCCGCTGCTGTTGGGCTTGTATATATTGGCTCTCCGACAAAATCCGGCGGGTCTGCGCATCCAGGAGATTAAAAATTGTCGCCGCGCCGCTGGCGTAACGCCGCTCTGTCAGTTCTTCCGCCGCGGCGGCTTCCTCATAGGCCAGCTTGAGCGCGTCTTCACGCACTGCGAGGAACGATTCTGCTGCGAGCGCATTTTCTGCTTCCTCATACGCCACCAGGACGGTCTGCGCATAATTGAAGAGCGATGCTTCCGCCGCAGCGCGAGCGCGCTTGGCGCTGGCGCGGAGGCGCCCGCCCTGGAACACCGGCTGGAACAGACCACCGATGAGGTTGCCGGCTAAGCGCTCCGGGTCAATCAAGTCGGCAAGCAACGGTCCGGAAGTGTTGATCTGCGATGTCAGGGTGATCTGCGGCAGCATTTGTTTACGTGCGGCGCGGGCGCGTAAGCCCGACGCTTCCATGCGCGCCTCGGCGGCGACCAGATCCGGGCGCCGCGCCAGAAGGTCGCCCGGCGCGCCGGCGCCAGCAAGCCTTGGCAGTTCAGGCAGGCTATCGGCTGCTTCAAGCTCAGCAGCAGGGTAGCGTCCGAGTAAAACTTCAAGACGGCGCGAGGCTTCAAGCTCCAGCCGCTGACGCAAGGCCAGGCTGGCCTGGCTCGATCCCAGCGCTGAGCGCGATAGTCTTACGTCAAGACTTGATGCAACGCCCCGCTCATAGCGCCGGTCAGTAACACGCAAATTGCTCTCGCGCGCTTTAACATCGCGTTCGGCCAGCTCGCGCTGCAGGCGCGCCTCGATAAGCCCGAACCAGGCTTGCGAGACCCGTGCAGCGATAGACAGGCGCGCACCGATGAGATCGGCTTCGGCGGCCGCCGCATCGCGATAGGCCGCCTTGGTTTGATCCGTCAGGCGGCCCCAAAGATCGATTTCCCACCGAATTTGAGCACCAAGGGAATAGTTGTTGATGTAGAGCCGCCGGTTCGGCAAGTCGGTTTCGGCAGTCCCGTTACCGTCCAGGTCAAGACCGTCAAGCTTGCCGTCGCCATCGACGTCAATGCCAAATTGGTCTTCAAGGTCCTGCGCTCTCAGGCCGCTAAGGGTTGATGAGCCGCCGGCTTGCGCGGCGAAAGTCGGATCCGTGACAATCGCGTTGCGGCTGGCGCTAAAGCTGGTGTTCAGCGACGGCAACAAATCTGCCCGCGCAATTTTTGAGCTCGCGCGCGCCTGCTTCAGATTGGCGGCCGCGGCAAGGAAATCATTGTTGCGCAATAGCGCTTCGTCGATCAACTGGTAAAGGGCATCATTATTGAAGGCGGCGACCCAGTCGCCAGTGAGCGGCGTCGCCGCTTGCGCCTCGCTCGACCACGCTGCGGGCATGTCCGGTAGTTGCGCCTCCAGCAAATCCTGATTGATGCTCGCGCAGGACGAAGCAAGCAGCGCCGATAGTGCAACCGCGCTGGTGCGCATTGGCGCCTTGTTTGTCCGGTCGGTAGAAAGCATCTTCGCCCCTCATTGGTGTTTCAGCGTTACTTGTAGCCCCGGAGGCGGAACTGCAAGCCATATTCGGCGGGCGGTGCGGAGAATGCGATGAACGCCCTCACATCCCTCAAACCACGCGCCAGCACGCTATCCGGCGGCCCCTAACATCATGGTTAACAACTCAGTAAATATAAGGTCGCACAAGCGTAAAATACGGTTCAATCGTCCGTTTAGCCTGCTAAACGTACAAAATAGGGTAATTTCATAGTAAAAAGGCTAGTTTCGACTACTTTATTCTGGACGTTCGCCAATCGGCGGAAACTGGAAATAATCGCGCAGCAGCACCGCACCGGCGCGATTAAGGTGCCCGCCGTCACGGTATAGAAAAACACCATTTTTCATCGGCAAACATAGTTCAGTACTACACAAGATGGCTGTAGGATCGATGACAAAAACACTGTCATAATCGTCGGCGATCGCCTCAAAAACCGGTAAGGTCTTGTTCTGCCCGGATGTCGCGCGCGCCCGTTCGAGCCCGCACAGTGTGGTGCTTTCATCGCTTTCTAGAGAACGGACGATACATCGGACCGGCAATGCGTCATAATGCGGAATTCGCTCGATAATCAGCACCATAATATTTCGTTCAACAAAGAACGCGACGAGGTTGCGCATATAGGCGTCAAAACTATTGCTTTCGGGCATTTCGAGCGCGCCCTCGGAGATCGCGCGATTGGGGGCGAGAGCACCGTTATAACTCGGCCAGTTTGCCGACAATATAACTAACTTTAGCTCTGGATTGTCTTCAACAAATTCTAACACCGCCTGATGATAGCGCTCGCAGTTAGACGTAATTCTGCGCGGCAAGGCCGTCCGTATAGACCCCAGAACCGGACCGCATTGAGTTTGCGTCGCCTGACGGCCGGCGAGACCGCCGTCACGCGCCCAGTCAGCGATTAGCGGCGTGAAATGGTCAGCATTTGAATCGCCAAACAAGGCGACGTCGTAGGACCCATCGTCGGCTTTACGGCGTCCGAAATTGCACTCGCTATCATTGCGTGAAATGTTTTCAAAACCGTCGCATTGATGGCGCATCGGATTGCCATGGCTCATATCTGAAAACATCTGCCCGACGGGGCCGGAAAACCGCATTGGAACGCCGTCAAGTTCGCGGATAATAACGCCGCTCGTCGCCAAAAGCGCCATAGCCGCGACGCCAGACGCCATAGCCGCGCGGGCGTTGTTTTTGTGCCGTATGCGCGGTCGGCGAAACGGCGTTTCGACATAGCGCCAGGACAGGGCGGCAATGAGCGTGCTGGCGATAACCAGTCCGGAAAGCTCGATATCGGTGAGCGCGCGGCCCGCATAATATCGCGCAAATGTAAAAAGCGGCCAATGCCACAGGTAAAGCGAGTAAGAGATTAAGCCGACAAAAACCAACGGCCGCCAGGAAAAGATGCGCGCGCCGAGGCTACGTTGGCCAAGTCCGGAAACTATCACCAACGCCGTCCCAATACAGGCAGGCGCCGCATTCAGACCTGGGAAATGAGACTGGCGCGACAATAACAGGGTGCTTGCAACAATCATCGCCATGCCAAGGACCGACAGACCGGAGGCAATGACCGGGCGCAACGACACAGGCCTGGCGAAAGCAAGGAGCGCGCCGATCAACAACTCCCAGGCGCGCGGCGCCAACATGTAGAATGCGTAATCGGCATCTGATGATAATGAAGCCTCGGCATGCGCGAAGGACACAACGCCAAGACCGGCGACAATGGCGAACGGGATATATCGCGAACGGAATTTTAGTATACTCACCAGGAGCAGCGGCCAGATCAGATAAAACTGATCTTCCACCGCAAGCGACCAGGTATGCAGAAGCGGCATTTCATAGGCCGGGGGTGAGAAATATCCCGCCTGCCCATGAAAATAAAAGTTGGCGAACATGGCCGATGCAGCGGTCAGGCTGCGCCCGAACTCCTCATAAGCGTCGGGTAAAAAAACCATGGCCCCCAGCACCGTGACGGCGGCAAAACACACCGCCGCCGCCGGCGCCAGTCTGCGGATGCGGCGCACCAGAAAACCGAAATAGCTGAAGTCGCCGGCCTGCATATCCGCCGCCAGCAACCGGGTGATCAAAAAGCCAGAGATCACGAAAAAGACGTCGACGCCAATAAAGCCGCCAGGCAGGAGCTGCGGCCAGGCGTGGTAAACCACGACGCTGGCGACCGCGAAAGCGCGCAGGCCGTCAATATATGGCAGATAAGGCTGGGTAGAGGGTTTCATTTATTACTAGGCGGCGGCGTCATACGGAACGCCAGTGATTAAGCGTATTGCCGAACAAATGAAACAGCACCGCTTGCAGCTGGCGCGGGCGCTCTCGCCTTATACCCAGAAAAATGGAGGCCACGGCCGGAATCGAACCGGCGTACACGGCTTTGCAGGCCGCTGCGTAACCACTCCGCCACGTGGCCATCCAGAAAAGCCCATCGGGCTTTGGGAGTGGGCCGCTCTCTTAGCGCGCCGGCAGGGCCCGGTCAAAGCGAAATATGCCGAACTGCCGGAGGCGCGCAAAAACCGACTTTTAGACCGCCTCTTGGCCCATACTCTGAGCGCCCGAGGCCGCGCCCACCCGGAGATATTTCCTACAGCAGCTTTGAAAACCAGCGCCGATTGCTACTATCTATGATGAAGGCAAGGTTCAGGAAATAGAATTTTGGCGCCGCGCAGCCCAGAAAAGACAGCCCCTATGAAAGCACAAACACCCCACCCAAAAAAACAAGCGATCATCAAATTTATATTGTTGTGCGTGTTGCTGGTTGGGTATTTCGCCTATCTCAGCATTGAGTATGGCCTGATGACCGGCGGCGTTGCTGCGCTGCTGACATGGAGCTTCTTCGTTTTATGCACGCCAATTGCCGATGCGGGATTTTTGCTGGATTTTCCGCTAAGGCTCTTGTTTGGCATTCGCATGGTGCTGTCGGAGATAGCAGTCTGGGCCATCGCTATCACGGTCAATATTACGTCGCTCGCGTACTTCCCCCAATATTACGACACCACGCCGTTGACCAAAGTTTTTCACGTCATCCTGACCACGCCATTTCCCTATTGGGGCGTCATTTTATTATCCGCCGCCGGCACGTTTCTTTCGATACGGTTTGGCGATGAGCTGATGGATGTTCTGCATCACAAAGACAGACATTTCTTCCACCAGCATGGCTATAAGCAGGAGCTGATTATTATGATTGCGGTGTTTGTATTGGTTGTTATCGGATATTATGAACTCATCGCATCTTTGGGAATTGATCGGGCGATATAAACCCATGCAGTCTGTGTTTTGCGCTTCGCAAAATTTTTTAGGGATTTATCATCCGTATTGGGAGCAACTTAAAACCCAAACCCACTGCGTACAATCAGCGTTGTCGCCGCAGGGATTTCATAAGCGCCGAAAGTCTGGTGGATAAGGTTGATATTGAGGGCGCCGAGCGGTCCGTTCGCAAGCCGATAGCCGGCTTCAAAATCGAGACGCCGGCCAGCAAAAGCGAGCGGCGCGGACACGGTTTCAAATGACAGCGCCTCGGTCTGCTTGTTAAACCCTGTCGGCAGGGTGAGGCGCGCGGACCCGGTTTCTATCTGCAACGGCTGCGATATCCCGAGCCAAAGGCTATCATTCGCGCTCATCAGCCCTTCGCGCACCAGCGCCACTGAAAACTGCGTTGTCGTCAGATTTGAAAAATCGTCAATCAGCGCACCGAAACCATCGGTTTCCGCGCGTGTATACCCGGCTGCCAACCGTCCTTTCAGGCGCCATCTTTGCGCCGGCGACCAGTCCGCCTCTACCGCACCATAAATGGTGGAACTGGAGGTATTGTCGCCGGAAAAACGCGCATCAAGAATCGCGCCTTGTTCGCGACGCACCCCCTGCTCAACCCGCATATGCAGATTGCGCGTATTATAGCTAAGCCCGGCGCGCATAGTCGCGGCGTTGCGTGTTGGCGCGGCTGCGCCATCCGGCGTCAGGCCAAATGCATCAACGTAATAATCATAGGCGTAAGAAACCAGGAAATCGGTGGCGACGTGTTTTGAAAGCGGCGTCTTCATGAATGTCGTTACCGCGGCCTTTGCGTTTGGCAGATAGGCGTCTGTAAAGGCGCTGCGGGCGAGAAACGGCGTACGCCGTTCCGGTATGCTCATCCGGTCGGCGGCCTCGGCGGTAAATCCTTGCGCGACCGTCACCGAGCGCCCGGCGCCAAGGTCGTTAGTCAGGGCGATCGCGATTGTATCCTCAGTGACATCATTGCGCGCAAAGGCGCCGTCAAACGACGCCGCCTGGTTGAGGCCGACATCCGTATAAGAACGATCGCGGGAGGTAAGACGCATGCGCATAGTCATACGCCCGTTCACCCGCTGATTGGCATAGGCGTGATTATCAAACGGGCTGAACACCCGTTCAACATTGAACCCGCCGGGCTCAGCCAGTCCCACCGTTGCACCAAAGCTGGCGCGGAAGTCGCGATTATATTTATCCTGCACCACAATATCGCTGATCGCCGCAAGGCCGCTGCCAAACACCGGCGACATCTGCGCGGTCGCTCCTGTGACTGACGCGACCGAACCGGCAACGCTGGTGACCGTCACGCCACCGACCGGCGCCACCGCCGCACCGACATTTAACAGCCCGCGTCCGAAAACCGGGTCAGTTCCGGGGGCGCCGAGATCGGTTGCCGTATCAAGAAGAATTTCCACTACTTCGCTCGCCGTCAGCGCTGGCCAAAGCTGACGCACAAGCGCCGCCGCGCCGGAAATATGCGGCGTCGAGGCGCTGGTTCCGGAAAAAGGCAGCGTCTGTCCAGGCGCCGTTGTCAGCCCGACGGTTTGTATCGACGTGCCCGGCGCAACCAGATATATATCCGCCGCGATGCCGGCCATATCGGAAAAGCTCGCCAGCGTGTTATCCGCCCTGACCGCGCCGGAAATGATCGTCGCCGATGCGCCCACGACATCAAGCGCACCGAGCGCAGAACCATCCGGATCAGCATCGCCATCATTGCCCGCGGCAACCACAGAAACAATGTCATTATCCCGCGTGAACGTAAAAAGGGCGGCAAATTCCGCCCGGGCGCCTGCTTCATCCGTACCAAGAGAAAGATTAAAAACCCCGGCGCCGAGCGTTACCGCTCGGTGCGAGGCCTCATCAATCGCCTCGCCAAAGATGATTGGGTCCGTTGTGGAATCATCATCGCCGCGAAAAATCAGAAGCTGCACCTCCGGCGCAACGCCATGAACGCCGATGCCATCACGCTCGGCGCCGATAATGCTCGCCACCGGCGTGCCGTGGTCATCTTCGTCCTGCAGCGAGGGTATCGTTCGCACATCAGCCGCCGGCACGACGCCGGCAATCACCAGATCTGCACTTTGCGGGTGAATGCGGTTTTGAAACTCAGGATTATTAAGATCGATTCCGGTATCGATAATCGCAACAATGACACCCTCACCGGTCCCGCCCTGATCATAGGCGGCCAACGCATTAATCTGCGCAAGGCCGGGCTGGTTACGGAATTCAGTAGTATCGAAATTCTGCGGCGGTGGAGGCGGTGGCGGGGGAGGCGGTGGCGGAGGTGGTGGAGGCGGTAAGCTTGTCATTGGCGCGCCGCCGCCCGTAGAACAAGCGCCAAGCATAACGCCTGCGCCTAGAAGAACCGCTGCAAGCAAACGCTTTGGTGTACTGAACGCCATTTTATCGCCACCCCAAAACCGTACGAAGGGATCAAAGCGGATATAGTAAAAAAGGTAAAGTGTGGTTACTCAGCGTTTTCATTAAAATTGTAAGTAATATTACCGGATAGGTACTATTAATCGCTGGTTTTTATTACATATCCGGCCCGAATGTCTTCGAGGTAGGAAATCCCTTCGGCGCAATGCGCCCGGCCTGGCGTTTTCCGAGATATGGCTTCCAGCCCTCAACCGTCTGGATGCGTCCCGACCGGTCAGTCCAGGTCAGGCCGTCCTTCCTGGAAAAGACCTTAGCGTCGGACAGTCCGCCTTTTTGGAACTTCTGCAGCACGACGCCTTTGCCGCGGGACATTTCGGGCAATTGCGCAGCGGGAAAGACCAGGAATTTCTTATTATCGCCAATCGCGGCGATCATATGCGCGGCGTCGATTTTGGTTGGCGCCGGCCGGCATATTGCCGCTTCCGCCCCCGCCGGCACATTCAGAACCTGCTTGCCTTTACGGGTATTGGAAAGACAATCCTGCTCAGCGACAATAAATCCGTGCCCGGATGATGACGCGACAAGGAATTTTCGTATCCCCTGATAGACAAAGGCGGCGGTGATCGCATCATCATTGCCCATATCCACCATCAGGCGGATCGGCTCGCCATGACCGCGCCCGCCGGGAAGCGACGCGACATCCAGAGAATAAAATTTCCCGTTGGTCGCAAATAGCATCAACTTGTCGGTGGTTTGCGCGTGGATGACAAAACTCTCGCGGTCGCCATCTTTATATTTTATGGCCTTCGTGTCCTCGACATGCCCCCTCATGGTCCGCACCCAGCCCTTTTCAGAAATAACGGCGGTGACGGGTTCTTTCTCGACCAGAATTTCAAGATCTATATCGTCAATATCGGGCGCATCGGCAATTTGCGTGCGGCGGCGGCCAAGGTCTGATTTCGGGTCGAAAACTTTACGCACATCGCGCAGCTGATCGCTTATTGTCGTCCATTGCGCATCGTCCGATTTCAACAAGGCCCGCAGCGCCTTCTGTTCTTTCTTGAGGTCCTTGTGCTCGGTTTTAATCGCTATCTCTTCGAGCTTGCGCAAGGACCGCAGGCGCATATTCAAAATCGCTTCGGCCTGAATATCCGACAGCTTGAAGGTCTTCATCAACTGCGCTTTGGGCTCATCTTCAAAGCGGATGATGCGGATCACCTCATCGAGATTGAGGTAGGCGATGAGGAACCCATCGAGAAGCTCAAGCCGCCGCGCAATCTTCTCAAGCCGGAATTTGGCGCCGCGCGCCAGAACTTCCTTGCGATGGTCGAGATAGGACTGGAGCACCTCGCGCAGCCCCATAACGCGCGGCGCGCCATTCGCATCAAGGACATTGAGGTTTAACGAAAACCGCGATTCCAGATCGGTCAGCTTAAAGACGCTTTCCATCAACGCCGCCGGATCGACATTGCCCGAGCGCGGCTCAAGAATGAGGCGAATGTCTTCCGCGCTCTCGTCGCGCACATCGGCGAGGGCTTGCATTTTCTTTGTCGTGATGAGATCGGCGATTTTCTCGATCAGTTTCGACTTTTGAACCTGATAGGGAA
>JAADIH010000117.1 GCA_013151435.1 Alphaproteobacteria bacterium | reverse complement strand
CTTGCGATCCTTGCCGAGATGTCAGCTGGCATGGCGCCGGATCAACAGCGCTGGGGGGCGATTGCAGCCTGGGCCTGGGGTTTCTCGCTGATGGTCGATGCGCTCGAACAGGATGATGAGTTGCGCGGTCGTAAGTACATCACCTGGGGGCATTCCCGATATGGAAAATCAGCTTTGCTCGCCGCCGCATTTGATGATCGCATTGACGGCGTCATCTCGCAGGGACCGGCGGCGCCTCCCTCAATCGCGGCAAAAAAGGCGAAAGCGTTCAGGTAATCACGCAAAGCTATCCCCACTGGTTTGCAAAGCGCTACGGAGAATATGCAGCGCGCGAGGATGACGTTCCCATAGACCAGCATCACCTGTTGGCGCTGATTGCGCCGCGGCCCGTTTTACTTGGCAATGCGCGGCGCGATGTGTGGTCTGACCCAAACGGCGCCTTCAGGGCGGCGATTGGCGCCGATTCGGTCTATGAGCTCTATGGCGATGAAGGATTAGAGCAAACCCGGCTCGATCAGTGGATGCCGGAGGCGTCGCTCGCATTCTGGATCCGCCCGGGAACCCATGGTGTGGTCAAAGAAGACTGGCCGGCTTTCCTGGAATTCTTGGATGCGCATTTCCGCTAGCCAAGTGAAATGCGAAAGCGGCCCTTTTATTGAATAGTAAAACTATATAATTCCGCTCTGTGGAATTGATTGTTGTGGGTGAGTGTATTTTCCATCAACCAATTCCAAAAACTTTCTTATAGTTTTATCCGCAATTTTCACCTCATTATTGGCTGATTATTTGAGATTCCTTGCCAAAATTCCCGCCTAGGTGGATATTATCGCAATATCTAAGAAAAATACAATTTATGGGCGAAAAAATGGAACCGATTTCATATAATAGAATTTCTAATCCAAACCCCATGAAAAGCTGCCGATTCCTAATGGGAACGCCTGTCTGCTTATCGAGCAATTGTCGCACTACGTATCGCACCATCGGAAAAATCTCTGAATGAGCAAAATTGTACCGGTGAAACACCGGCACTCTCCAAAATAGGCAAGAAATGCTATGAAAGACTATCTAGGCCAGCAAACGCATGGGCGGCGTACAAGCCGCCGAGTTAAGCTCACAATACCTACTGATATCGTCAAGGATGCAAGGCCATATTCGTTTGGTCTCGCGGTCAATATCTCACGTGATGGCGCCGCCATAGAGTCGCAAGCGCCGCTTGTCATTGGTGAAATCTATAGATTTCACTTTCGGGGATTTGGCGTATGGCCTGGCACTATCGTCAGGCGAATTAGAGCCACGCAGTACGGCGTACAGTTTGATATTGATGAAACTCAGAAACGTCAGATTGATGGGATTATTCGGACACTATTAAAAACTGCGCCAGTAAATGACCGTGAGGGCTCATTGGTTGTGCAATATCCAGACTCCAAGATACGCGCTTTCTGATGGCTGAAAAGATGGATCAATATACGGGTGAGCGCCGTATAAGCCATCGGTTGAAAGTCCAAATCCCTGTTGATGTATTCTATGGGGCGCGTCGGCATACTCTTGGTGAGGTAGTTAATCTTTCACGTGATGGCGCTGCTGTGGATACGCTTCTTCCCCTCACTGTTGGGCAACTATACCGGTTTCATCTTCACGAATTTGGTGCATGGGCCGGCATAGTCATCAGGCGATTTGGCGCCACACGGCACGGCATACGTTTTGATGCCGATGAGCGCCAGAAATGCCGGATTGATGAGGTTATCCGCACGATTCTAAGCAATACAAAAATCGATAACGGGCAGAGTTCGATGTTCACGCACTAACAATCTACGGACCATTACTTACGTTATTCGATCGCTTTGAAGTGGTCAGGCGTATCTTCTGCCGCCGCCGAACATCGCGCCGAGCAATCCGAACAGGAATGATGACCCGCCCCAAAGAACCGCAAAGCCGCCCGCCGCATAGACCGCGCCATGAACGGTCGCGGGGATTGTTGGTTCAAACTGTTTGTAGACGGACTTAGAGATATCGATCATCTGGGTTTGCGCTAACACCAGCGGGCGTACATAATCACCAGCCGCATTGAGTTCAGCTAAATGGGCGATCATCTTTTCGTAGCGGTTTACTGTGGTTTCATACCCATCGCAGAGTGCATCCAGGAGATCTGTCGCCGTCCGACATTCAATCATCGCCTGTTCACGGGTGTAGTCATAGGCGGCGACATCGGCGTCATATTGTTCGACGATGGGTTTAAGCTCGTCGATCCGTCCTTGCAGATTCTGCATATATTGCAGCGTGAACCCCGGCCCTTGGGACGCCAGTAGCGCCCCGCCTATTCCAAGAATAAATGCTAAAAAACGACCCACTGTACGACCCCTCAGACAGTTGCGGCTAAACCCCAGCCATGATTTTGGCCTATTGGGGCGATAAAATCCATAGGGATCATCGCTCAGGATTGAGGAGGGTTCAAGCCAAGGTTGAAGGAGGGCTGGAATTGCCGCGTTTGCGGCGCGTTGCCGCCAAAAGTCCGGCAAATCCGGTCAGCAATAGCGGCAATGCCGCCGGGATTGGCGTCACCAGATCTGGAGTGTCAACGGGGCCGGGGGGGGCAAAAATATTTGGAATATCATCCTTTGGAGGGCCGTCATCAGGGGCTGTGCCGATTACTGGGGCAAAAATATATGGCAGGCCGCCACTGGATGGCGTGGTTGGACCTCCAAGGCGGCCGCGGCCCTGTGCTTCAGCTGTGGGCGCCAGCGCCAGGCTGAGGGGACTGGAGGTCTTGCCATTGCCTTGCGATCCGCCCGCCGCGCCAACCACATCACCGGCAATAGCTGAGGCGAAAGCAGTATCAAGCGGTGTTCTCCGGCGGTTTTGAGCCAGGCCGACAATAACTTTCCAGGGAAGATGGGCGCCTGCTTGCCCATCAGTGCGGTCAAGACAATCGAGTTCGATACCGATACGGCGGATTGTCCCCGGCTGCCCGAGAAGCCCGCAGCCGTTCCTGCCCGTGAGCTGCGCGTAGGGTGAGTGGGACCCTGAACCAGTATCTGTCTCATTCTGCGACACTGATACCGCCCGGTTTGTACTGTTGGCATAGCCAATACGGAACGCCACAGGCGCAATGGCCGTGATCATGGCGAGGTAGGCTATAATGACCGCGCGCGGCAGGCGGCGTTTCATGGCATTGCACCGTGTTGCTATGCGGTGCGTGTTTCAAAATAGGCGCCAAAAGACGAAAAGTTGGGTCCGAGGACCATTTGAGGGCTGACAAACCCAGCCTGAGCGTTTATATGAGCCGTCAAACGCTTGTCGATTATCGAAAGCGGGCCCCGCGGGGCCCGTTTTTTTGTTACAAGAAGGGTCTACTTTGTCGTCGCATGATCTGCGCCTTTTTGAGCTTTTGAATCCGGTTGTGGAAGCTGCTGGGTTTGAGCTTGTGCGTGTGCGGATGACGGGGGCGAAAACCCGGACCCTTCAGATTATGGCCGAACGCAGTGATAAGACTATGAGCGCGGGGGATTGCGCCAAGCTCTCACGGGCGCTGACATCGACCCTTGAAGAGGCGGACCCGGTTGAGGGCGCCTATGTTTTAGAAGTGTCGTCGCCAGGGATAGACCGGCCATTGGTGCGGCCAAAGGATTTTGAAGACTGGCAGGGCTGGCCTGCAAAGCTTGAACTTGATCGCCTGGTTGAAGGGCGCAAGCGGTTTCAGGGCGTCGTTGCCGGTATGGATGACGGCAAAGTGGCGTTCGATATCGACGGCGAGAAAGAAACGGCGTTGTTTCCATTTGATTGGATTGCCAGCGCCAAGCTCGTTCTTACCGACGATCTAATTCGTGAAAGTTTGAAAGCGGGAAAAACTGACCCGCAAAATAAGGAGACACCCCATGGAGACCATCAATGAACGCGATTAGTGCGAATAAGCTGGAATTAATCCAGATCGCCGATGCGGTTGCACGGGAAAAATCAATCGAGAAAAGTCTCGTGATTGAAGCGATGGAAGATGCGCTCGCCCGGGCGGCGCGCTCGCGTTACGGCCACGAGACAAATGTCAAAGCTGAGATTAACCCTCAAACCGGCGAGATGAAATTGTGGCGGCTCCTCGAAGTGGTGGAGACAATCGAAAACGATGCTGCTGAAATCGCCCTTAGCGAAGCGTTGCACCGCAATCCGGGCGCTGAGGTCGGTGACTTCATGTCCGAGCCTTTGCCTCCTATTGCATTTGGGCGCGTTGCCGCCATGGCCGCGAAACAGGTGATCACCCAAAAGGTTCGCGAAGCCGAGCGTGACCGTCAGTATGAAGATTTCAAAGATCGCATTGGCGAAATTATCAACGGTATTATTAAGCGCGTTGAATATGGTCATGTTATTGTCGATCTTGGCAAAGCCGAAGCGATTATCCGGCGCGACCAGCAGCTACCCCGTGAGAACTATCGCAATGGTGATCGCGTGCGGGCGCTGATCATGGATGTGCGCCGTGAAGCGCGTGGTCCGCAGATCTTCCTGTCGCGCTCTAACCCCCTCTTTATGACCAAACTTTTCGAGCAGGAAGTGCCGGAGGTTTATGATGGGGTCATCGAAATCAAGGCTGTGGCCCGTGACCCTGGCAGCCGCGCCAAGATTGGTGTTCATTCCAATGATGGCGGGATTGATCCGGTTGGCGCTTGCGTTGGTATGCGCGGCAGCCGCGTACAGGCCGTGGTTAATGAACTTGGCGGAGAGAAAATTGATATTGTGCCCTGGTCGCCCGACGATGCAACCTTTGTGGTCAATGCGTTGGCGCCTGCGGAAGTTTCAAAAGTGGTGCTCGATGAGGAATTGGAGCGCATTGAGGTGGTCGTCCCGGACGAACAGCTTTCACTCGCTATTGGTCGGCGCGGCCAGAATGTGCGTCTTGCGTCGCAACTCTCCGGTTATGAAATCGATATCATGACCGAAGAAGAAGAGAGCGCAAAACGTCAGGAAGAATATAAAATTCGATCTGATATCTTTATGGCCGGCCTTGATGTGGACGACATGATGGCGGGCTTGCTTGTATCAGAAGGCTTTGCCTCGATTGAAGAAATCGCTCTTATTGACGTTGGAGAGTTGATGGAAATCGATGGTCTCGATGAAGAGACCGCGCAAGAATTACAGGCGCGCGGGCGTGATTTCCTCGAAGCGGAAAACAAACGTCTTGAAGAAAAGCGCGTAAAGTTGGGCGTTAAAGACGACATCCTGGAAATCGAAGGCCTTGATTTGAAAATGATCGTCACCCTTGGCGAGAACGATGTGAAATCTGTTGAAGATCTCGCAGGCTGCGCCACTGATGATCTCACCGGCTGGACAGAGCGCGTTGACGGTGAGCGCAAGCATTATGACGGCTTTCTTGAGGTCTACAAAATAGCTGCTGAAGCTGCCGAAGCACTGATTATGCAGTCGCGTCTGAAGGCCGGTTGGGTGACCCAAGAAGATCTCGACGCCATGAAAGCTGCAGAAGAGGCACAAGAGAACGACGAAGATACGGAGGAAGAGACTGCTGAAGCAAGCACATGATAGGCAAGATCCGCGAATGCGAACATGCATCGCGACGGGCGTAGGTGGTGCGGCGGAAAATTTTATCCGATTTGTACTGAGTCCTGAGGGCGTTGTTGCGCCGGATTTTTCCGAGAAACTTCCCGGGCGCGGCGCTTGGGTGACGGCGACGCGGGAAGCCTTGAAGATAGCAGTCAAAAAAGGCGCATTTGAACGCGCGTTCAAACAAAGCGCCGGGATGCCCCCGGATTTGCCTGGGATGGTTGATGCGGGACTTACAAAACGGGCGCTCTCCGCGTTGGGGATGGCGCGAAAGACTGGCGACGTAGTGCTTGGTTTTGACCAGGTGAAGTCGGCGCTGAAGGAGAAAAGAATTGCGGTGTTGATTGCCGCATCCGATGGCGCTCAGGATGGTCGGCGTAAGTTGAAAATGCTTTCGGGAGAAGCGCCGGTGATTGAGGTGTTTTCCGGGAGCGAAATCTCAGCCGCGCTGGGCCGGGTTGCGGTGGTCCATGTGGGGCTGAAAAGCAGCGCTGGAAGTGCGCGGTTTTTACGGGCGGCGCGGCGCCTTGAAGGGTTTCGAGCGCAAGATGCGCTCTAATTGATAAGGGGTTCTTAGTGGACCCCGGCTGCTTTGGGCTGTATGTCCCGTGGCGGCTTTCTGAAATTAGCGATCTTGAGGGTCTTTAGGTCGTTGGCGTGAAAGCGCGCTGTTAAGGGCGCAATTGGAGTTTGGATGAGCGACGAAGTCGATACGGAAACTAAGCCAAAGGGCAGAAAGCCCTTAACGCTGCGGCGCACCGAGACAGGGGCGGTAAAGCAGAGCTTCTCGCATGGCCGTTCAAAGACCGTGGTCGTGGAGACCAAGCGTCGGCGCGTTCTGGCGCCGAAAAAGGCTGCTGTCGCCAAAGATGAGGCGCCGGAAAAGAAGCCTGTTGCGAAAAAGAAAGTTGCGCCAACGCCAGCGCCCCGCAGAGACGATGACGCGAAAAAGAAAGGCGCCGTGCTCAGAACGCTTTCTACGGATGAGCAACAGGCCCGCGCAAAAGCTCTGGTTAGAGCACGGAAAGACAAATCGGAACGTGATCAACGCGAAGCAACGGCGCGCGTCGAACGTGAAGCCCGTGAGGTCGCTGACCGTGAAAAACTGGGTGCTGAACGCCAGCGCCGCTCCGAGGAAGAATCTACCCGCACTCGTGAGATAGAAGAACAGCGCATCGCAGAGGAACGCGTACAGCAAGAAGCCGCAGAGCTGGAACTTAAAAGCCAGGCAGCCGAAGCAAACCCTGATCCACGCGGTAAAGGACGTACCCCAGACCCTGCAAAGCCAGCGGAATCTGACCCGAATAATCCGCTTGCGCGATTTGGCGGACGCCTCAAAACTAAACGCAAAGGCGTTGCCGATGAGCGCCAGGCGAAATCGAAAGAGGCGCCGCGCCGTCGTTCTGGAAAACTCACAATTGCAAATGCGCTCAATGATGATGAGCGGCAACGATCGTTGGCATCAGTGCGCCGGGCGCGTGAGCGTGAAAAACAAGCGCGCCAACAGCATCGTGGTGGTGAAACGCGGGTCTTGCGTGAGGTGATCATCCCCGAGACCATCACTGTGCAAGAGCTTGCTGCACGGATGGCTATGCGCGCTGTCGATCTTGTCCGGGAAATGATGAAAGATGGCGAGATGGTCATGGCCAGCGATGTCCTTGACGCGGATACGGCGCAGCTGATTGCCGAAGATCTCGGCCATGCAGTGAAACGCGTTGCCGAATCCGACGTTGAAGAAGGTCTTGGCGGCGAAGCGGATAAGGATGGGGATATGGAGCCTCGCCCGCCTGTGGTGACGATCATGGGCCATGTGGACCACGGCAAGACGTCTCTGCTTGATGCTATGCGCCAGACCGATGTGGTTGCTGGCGAAGCTGGCGGTATCACTCAGCATATTGGGGCCTATCAGGTTGAGCTTAAGGGTGGCCGCAAAATTACCTTCCTCGACACGCCAGGCCACGCAGCATTTACGCAAATGCGAGCACGCGGCGCGCAAGTAACGGATATTATTATTCTGGTTGTGGCGGCCGACGATTCCATCATGCCGCAGACCGTAGAAGCGATCAGCCACGCCAAAGCTGCGGGTGTGCCGATCATTGTGGCGATTAATAAAATTGACAAGCCTGGTGCTGACCCAAACAAGGTGCGCACAGATCTTCTCCAGCATGAGCTTCAAGTGGAGAGCATGGGCGGCGATATTCAGGACGTTGAAGTTTCTGCACTGAAGAAAACCAATCTGGACGGATTGCAGGAAGCAATTCTTCTGCAGGCGGAACTGCTTGAGCTGAAGGCCAATGCAAACCGCGCAGCTGAAGGCGCAGTGGTTGAAGCACGCCTCGACAAAGGGCGCGGCGCGGTGGCGACGTTCCTGATTGAGCGCGGTACGTTAAAGCGCGGCGACATCATGGTTGCAGGCGCCAAATGGGGCAAGGTGCGCGCGCTCACCGACGATAAGGGTAAGCAAATCAAAGGCGCCGGGCCGGCTTATCCGGTGGAAGTGCTTGGTTTGAATGGCGTGCCTGAAGCGGGTGACACCTTTTACGTTGTAGAGACGGAAGCGCGCGCAAGAGAAGTCGCAGAATTTCGTGAGCGTAGCCGCCGCGAGGCTGATGCATCAAAATCATCCGGCACATCTCTGGAACAGATGATGGCGCAGCTTCAGGATGCAGAAATCAAAGACTTGCCTGTCGTTATCAAAGGCGACGTACAAGGCTCAGTCGAAGCGATCGTCAACGCTCTTGAAAAGATGTCCACGGACGAAGTTCGCGTTAAAGTGCTGCTGAAAGGCGTTGGCGGAATTTCGGAAGGCGACGTCATTCTGGCGGGCGCCTCGAAAGCTGCGGTCGTTGGGTTTAATGTGCGCGCCAACAAACAGGCCCGCGAGGATGCGGAACGCAATGGCGTTGAAATCCGCTATTATTCAGTGATCTATGATCTTATCGATGACATCAAGGGCGTTCTCAGCGGCATGCTTGAGCCAGAATTGCGCGAGACTTTCCTTGGCAATGCAGAAATTCTTGAGGTCTTCAGCATTACCAAACATGGCAAGGTGGCTGGTTGTCGTGTCACCGAAGGTCAGGTTAAGCGCGGGGCGAGAGTCCGCCTTATCCGTGACGATGTCGTCATTCATGAGGGTGAGCTGTCACAGCTCAAACGCTTTAAAGATGACGTCAATGAAGTACCCATGGGTCAGGAATGCGGCATGAGTTTTGCCAATTATGAAGATATGAAAGCCGGTGATGTGATCGAGTGCTTCACTATTGAGAAGATCTCGCGGACGCTTTAAGTTTGTCCGAGTGGCGTGGGCATGACTAGAGCTCAAAGGTGTCGTGACGGAAGGAGCCGTAAGCAGGCTCAAGAGCCGTTCATCGCAGCGTATTTTTGATTTTGGTGTTTCATGGATAATCGAATATCAAAAAAGAGAGGCCCCTCCCAACGCCAATTGCGTGCCGGCGAAGTAATCCGCCATGTTCTCGTTGAGATCTTGCACCGCGAAAATTTGCGTGAGCCGGAACTTCGGGGCGTTTCTATTACTGTGAGTGAAGTGCGTATATCGCCGGACTTGAAACAAGCCTCTGTCTATGCGGCGCCACTGGGCGGTGGTCAGCAAAGCGAAGTGATCAAAGCGCTCAACAAGATTGCACCTTTTCTTCGGGGGCTTTTGGGCAAGAAAATTGACTTGAAATTTACGCCCACGCTTAAATTCATGAGTGACGATACCTTTGCCGAAGCCCAGCGCATAGACGCGTTGCTGGCGCGCCCCGAAGTGGCGAGGGATTTGCCCGAAGATTAACTGCAGCCAATAGCGATTTCATGACCCCAATCAAAGCCAAGGCATCGCATTTTCCATGCTTGGCGCGCGGGCATGAAAAATAGCTTGAGCACCGAGTGAGAACAGTGATGTGGTGCTCGTGTTAACGGCGTGACCAATGAGAGTCTGGAGAAAGCTGGAAAATTTCCCTTTTCACCCATGGGGTTAGTTTTAAGCAACGATTTCTAAATGCCTATGATTGCATTTTGGCAGGTGAAATGAACCTTTTGCTGAACAACGCTAAGCTACAGGCGCCGCTTGCGAAATTGCGTAACCGCATATCTAGTATTTGGCGAATTTTGTTCAAAATATCTGGTCATTACCAGCCAATATTGCCTGAAGATAAGGCGTTTGTGCTCAAGCGCACGATCACCTTCAAGGGGGATTCCCCACGGCAAATCGCGGGCGGCGCCCATGAGCAGGGGCGTATGGTGTTCCGTAACCCGCGCCCGACCATGGAAGCGGTGAAGGATTTGGTGGTGACCCCTCTGGGCGCCGCATGGGTAGGGCGTACGCTCTATGAGCGCTACTCATCGTCCAGGCCGGGCCTGCGGATGTTGTTGTCTCGGGGGCAGGTAAGCAAGGTTTATCCATCTGGGTATTTCATTCAATCCGCACACAGAGATACCTATGGAGACTGGATGTCAGAATATTTAGGCGCCCTGGCCCGTGCTGGTGAGATTGATGCACCGCTTTTTTTGCCCGCCGCCCTTGCCAGGAAACCTTATGTGAAACGTGATCTTACTGCGCTGAACATTAATTATATAGCTGTGGAGCATTCGGTTAAAATAGAGTCTGCAAAAGTCCTCCGTCAGCGGAAACATTTCGTGCATTTTTCGCCAGAAGATATAGCAGCACTCCGGACGATTTTGAGAATAACGCCGCAATCTCCGAGGGTAGGGTCGATTCTGTATCTCTCGCGGCGCGGTGAGGGCTCGGAGGTGGCCGTGCGCCGCTACCCGAATGAAGTGGTTGAGAAAATAGTGACAGAACGCGGTGGGCGGGTATTGCTGACGAAGTCAACGTCTTGCGACGAGTATCAGCGTGCTGCCGTCGATGCGGAAACGGTAATTTTCGATCATGGTTCCGCGATGTACAACGCTCTTGGCTGGCGCCCGAAACGGATCGTCGAATTGGTCTCGGATGATTGGTGGAACAACGCATTCCTGATGTTTGCTGATGCGATGGGTGTTGATGACATAACCATAATACGCGGTGATCTCGGTGACGCTCATGTGGCGTCGATGCTTACTAAGGCGCTTGATGGGTCAGGTGAAAACTGATGGCGCCGATTTTTCATCATGCGAAGTTTCAGGCGCCGATCGTACGCTGGCGCAGCCGAATTTCCAGCATTTGGCGGGCCGGATTTGCAACCATGGGCCACTACACCCCTATGTGCGCATCAGAAACGGCGACGACGAAAAGCAACAATGTCTACTTCAAAGGCGATATTCCTCTGAATGCTGGCGCAGAACAGATGCAGACCCGGTTGCTTTTTACGCAACCTCGCCCGGTATTTGAAGAAGTTGAGAATCTGATTGTCACGCCCCAGGGCGGCGGCTGGAAGGATGGCTCCTTTTACGAGAAATACTCTGCATGCAAACCAGGTTTGCGGATGCTGCGGGAGAACATAAACCCCTCGCGGGAGATTGCGTCGGCCTATTTCATTCAGTCTGGCCGAGCCTATACTTTCGGCGACTGGTTTTCAGAGTACCTGGCGGCGCTAGCTAGCCTTGATTTGCTTGATGCGCCGTTGTGCCTGCCAGCGAAATTGGCAGCTAAATCATATGTTCAAAGTGACATTAAGCGGCTTGGAATAGAGGTAATTGTTGTGGACGCGCCAATTCGTATTGGTGTTGCAAAAGTTCTTCGTCAACCGAAATTCATTCGTTATTGGCGTGGGGAAGATATCGCGCCGCTGGAGCGGTTTTTGCGGGTTAAACCGGTTAAACCCACGCCGGGGTCACTCATTTACCTCTCACGTTTGGGCGAGAGCTCGGAGATAGCGGTTCGCGAGCACCCCAATCATGAAATTGAAGCGCTGGTTGAAGCGCGCGGCGGGCATGTTCTGAGAACCGCTGAGGCGACGCTGAAAGATTATTTAAAAGCGGCAGCTTTCGCCGAGACAGTGCTGCTCGATCATGGGTCTGCCGGATATAACATGGTCTATTGGAGCCCTCGCAGGGTTATTGAGTTTGCAAGCGATGACTGGTGGCTGAATGCATTCCTGATGTTTGCGGACGCCAAGGGGGTGAAGGATTATACGATCATCAGGTCCGACCTCGGTTCGCCTGACGATGTTGCAGCCAGAACTGCTTCCGCGCTTGACCTACCCATAGAGACCTGATTGGTAAGCACCATGCTGGGGCGCCGTTCAAACCGGGCTCACAGCGATTAATGCAGCACGAATGATAATGGAGAGCCCGGATGGGCAGACGCAATAAAAAGGGACGGCCCCTATCGGGCTGGCTTATCCTCGACAAGCCTTATGACTTTGGCTCTACCGAAGCGGTCTCGAAGACAAAATGGCTCTTTCAGGCGCAAAAAGCTGGCCATGCGGGGACGCTAGACCCCCTTGCTACGGGGGTTTTGCCGATCGCATTTGGCGAGGCCACCAAGACCGTCCCCTATATAATGGATGCGCAAAAGTGCTATCGGTTTACGGCAAAATGGGGCGTGGCTACCAACACCGACGATGCAGAAGGCGAGGTGATTGCAACCTCTGAGAAGCGCCCGTCTCGCGATGAGATTGAAGCAATCCTTGATCGCTTTGTCGGTGATATCGAACAGGTTCCACCGCAATTTTCTGCGATCAAAGTAAATGGCGAGCGTGCTTACGATATGGCGCGCGCCGGCGAAGAAGTGAAACTGTCGCCACGTGTGATTTCCATTCATGAGCTGACTGTTGTTGATACGCCCAATGCGGATGAGACGGTGTTCGAAGCCGTTACCGGCAAGGGCGCCTATGTGCGCGCCCTTGTGCGCGATATGGCGCAACTTTTGGGGACACAAGGCCACATCAGTTCCTTGCGGCGCTTATCTGTGGGGCCGTTTCATGTGGAGGATGGCGTGACAATCGATCAACTGGAAGCGCTGACGCTGATGGAGGATCGTGACGCTACACTCACATCCATTACGACGGCGTTAACCCATATTCCGCAAGCGATGATCGATGGTCCGCAGGCAGATAAATTGCGCCGGGGCCAGGCGGCGGTAATCTCCCCGCCAGTGGCTAAAGGAGTGCGCGGTGATCGGTCTGGCGTTATCGATACGGTGCTGGCCGTAATGCATGATGAGCCAGTCGCGATCTGTGAGCTCGACGGATTGAAACTAAAACCGATGCGGGTGTTTAATTTATAAGCGTTGCCCAGCACTACTACTGCAGGCCAGAGACGCTCTTGACCACCCGGCGATAATTTTACCGCCAGGTGGCCAATGGCCTATTCTTTGTGGGTTACCGTCAGGTTGATGACATCAGGTAATGTTTGCGGTGATGCTCCCTCGCCTTTCAGGGCGGAAAAGGCCACCGGTTCTTTTGGGGCCGCATGGATTTCCAGCGTACCGCCTTTGGAGACGAAATCCGCCACCGCGTCCACATAACCTGAAACCCGTGGATTGACCTGGGCCATTGAAGCGCCAGAGAGACGGATCATCATCGGCGCTGATTGGCGTAAATCTTTTGCCGTGCCGCCCATTTGTAGCGCTGCTATTGCAAAGATGGCATCAAGGGCTTTGTCATCGGCAAGAGTAAGTTTGAAATTATTGAACTTGCCCAGCGCTTCTACGGGATTGTCGGCGCCATTGTCTTTGGCTTTTTCGATGTCTTTCAGTTTCAAGTTGCTGAACTCAAACTCCATGGCGAAGTCAGCCAGGCCTTTGGTGTTTGCGGTATAATCGAGGTTTGCAGCGCCTGATTTTGCGTTCCAGCTCCATTCGGCGCGACCATCACCCTTCAGTTTGTCGAGGCCATAATCTTTTAGGACCTTTATTGTCGCTTCTTCCGTTTCCGGAACATACGCAGTCATGTCGTATGTCGCGCCAATCGTATCGGCACGAATGAGCGATGGCGCCAGCCAGGTAAAATTCGCTGCCGTAATCGTTGCTTCTTTTATTGTCGCCGCGCTGCGCCCGCTGATAAACGATTCCATGTCGGCCATTTTCATGGTTCCAAGATCAATCAGATCATGCGCAGTCATCGGCGGCGCCTCGTTTTTCAATCCCCATTCCAGCAGCCCCGACATGTCTATGCCGCGCCATTCAAACGACTTAACCGTTGTGCGTTGATTTTCCGGCGCCAGAATTCCCTTCAGCGGGCTGTTGAACAGAAGCGCGGCTTGTGGGCCCATCATATCGCTCATAGCGGCAATAGTTGTTGCCGACTGGCTCATTTGATATTCAAGATCGTTGGCGATTATCGCTTCAAGTTTGCCGCCGCCAAGACCTACAAACCGCAAGTCAGGAGTGGAAAACCCGACTGCTGGCGTATCGTCTGATTGTACTGTTAGTGAAACATCTTTGAAATAAGCGCCAGCGAGATTGACCGCGTTGAAAAATAGCGCGCCTTCATTCTTGGCGTCTTTGCCGCCAACGCCGCCTTGTCGGATCGAGAGTTTGTCGAACTCAATAGCGCCGATGGTTAAATTTGCATCATCGCCTTCGAACCCTTCGGTTTGAACATTAAAGAAGCGAACTTTTTGGAATACAGTTTCAAAGGGCGCGTCCAGTACAGCACTATCCGCATTTTGAATGAGGTCGATGGCATCGAGATCAAGGCCGTAAAATTCTGCGCGCTCAATCAGCACACCTTCACCATCATCGCTGTCGGAAAATCGCAAATTTTCGACTACTGTGGCGCCGAGCCGCTTATCGAATGATGCATTGTCATAGGTCGGCCGGGAGCGTTCCGGCATCAGTGCGAACAGCGCATCCACATCAATTGCTTCGGCGCCTTTCAGGCGAAACTCTGAATCAAGAGGTGATGCTGCGCTGGTTTTTGCAGCCCTTTGGCTGGACTGCGTCTGCGGCGCTGAGCTGTCTGCATTTTTTTTCCCGCAAGCGCCAAGCGCCAATACAGCAATACCCGCAAGCAGAGTTTTTGAAAATTTCATGTGGTTTATCTCCCTCAATTGTGAGGCCCGCTCTTGGCGACCCGCTGTCCATCACGCCCTCTCGTAGGGGGCGGGCGCATTCGGTGCAAGTCTCAGCGTATGGCCGATTCCACCAATTGAATAGCCTCGGGGCTTGTCCAATCGGCCTCTCCAACAAGTCGCCCAATTTCATTGCCCCGGGCGTCATAAAGGATACTCACCGGTAGGATATCGGCGCCGCCAATCGAGGTTGCAAAAATCAGCCGTGGATCCGTATAGAGTTTGAGATTGGTGATGTTAAGGCGATCAAGGAACTCAGCTGCAACCTCGGGCCCACGTGGATCGGCTGCAATCGCCACCACTTCAAAGTCACGCCCACCAAGGCGCTCTTCCAAAGCATCAAGCGATGGCAGTTCCTTGAGGCAGGGAGCGCACCATGTGGCCCAGAAATTAACCAGCACGACTTTGCCGCGGAAATCTTTTAGGCTGACGCGCTTAACGCCATAGTCAAAGGCGATTTTTGGTGATCCGCGCGGAGGAAAGGCATATTCAAAATCTTCCATCTCACCGATCAGTAAGCTGCGGTCATGATTGAGTGCGGATGGCGAATTTGTCTGGCGCGGCTGGACGCTGGAGGCGACAATAAAGTAGACAAGCGCAGCTGTACCAATCAGGCTCCATGCGACGAGCCAAAAACGCGGTTGTTTTAGGATTTCCACAAAGCTGCTCCGATCCTTCCAATTAAGTTGCCGAAGTAAGTTGTGATGACAGATAAGACCAAACCCCAAGAAAACCAAACCCAGGAAAACCAAATGTGGGGCGGGCGATTTTCGCGCGGGCCTGCAGCGATTATGGAAGAAATCAACGCCTCCATTGAAATCGACCAGCGACTGTGGCGTGAAGATATCGCCGGATCAAGGGCCCATGTGGCCATGCTGGCTGCCACAGGCATCATTTCTGACGCCGATAAAACGGCAATCGAAGAAGGTCTTATTCAAATTGTCGGAGAGATCGAGGGCGGTAAATTCAAATTTTCAAAGTCCCTCGAAGATATTCATATGAATATCGAGGCGCGGCTAAAAGAAATTGTCGGTGAGCCCGCAGGACGTCTCCATACCGCGCGCTCGCGTAATGATCAGGTGGTGACGGATTTCCGCCTATGGGTGCGACGCGCCTGTGATGAAGCGGAGGCGGCGCTAAAAATACTGATGCAGGCGCTTGCCACAAAAGCGGCTGCGAATGCCGATGCCGTCATGCCGGGCTTTACGCATCTGCAAACAGCGCAACCGATCACTTTTGGTCATCATCTTCTGGCTTATGTGGAAATGTTCTC
>JAADIH010000012.1 GCA_013151435.1 Alphaproteobacteria bacterium | reverse complement strand
CGAACCCTCATCCAGCCATAACCCCAGCTCTATCGGCTCACCAACTATAACCAATGTAGAATGATCGCAGCCTGTGGAAATCCCTATTTTGCTATTTGGCACACCTAAAATTGATCCTGTACTATGCACAAGCACATGCCCACTGATATGCATGATAGACAATTGATATGGGCTGGTGAAAAAAGAAAAACCCTGAGCTAACCATCTGGCCCATAACGACACCCATAAGGAAAATGCTAGGTGACTGATAAATATTATGATGGCCTCGACCTAGAGCAAATGATCGCCCGCTTTCGTCGTGGCTATCTAACTGCTACTGGTTGGCTGCGTAGCGCTGAAATCAAAGAAGCCGTCGATTTTGAAGGACCAGTGCCGTGGTATACTTATGCCGCAATTGACGCTCTGAAATCCATTGTTCGACCAGAAATGAAGGTTTTTGAATATGGCGGCGGCGGCTCAACACTTTGGTGGTCTAATCGAGCATCTGAAATCATTTCTGTTGATCATGACGCAGCATGGGTGAAGCAAACACTACCCAAATTGCGACCAAGTGACCATTTTGAAACCATTACTGAGAATGCACAATGTGATCCAAAAATCGCCAATCAAATGGCTCCCTATTTTGAGCTCAACTTGCCAATCAAACTAACCGGCGACCCCGGCAAAGATCGTAGGCGTGGATTACTCGACAAAGAATTCCTTGCTTATGCCGGGTTTCTTTTAAAGTATCCACAAGGAGCATTTGATATCGTTAGCGTAGACGGGATGGCTCGAAATTTAACAGCTTGGGTCGCGGCGCGCCAAGTATCCGATAATGGATTTATTATTTTTGATAATTCGGACAGGGATGATTATTCTGCTGGTTATGAAATATTGCACCAAGCTGGATTTGCACGGATAGATTTTACCAGCCCAGGCCCAATTAACCCCTACGCTTGGACAACTTCGATCTGGACCAAATCCCTCAACCTTTTTAGAAAATGGAAATAAACCCTGTGTCAGAAACTGGCATCTTAGTAATCGCTTATGCTCGCCCAAAACTATTAAGGCTTGTACTGGAAAGCCTGAAGCGTCAAAATGCCCTTTCTAACGTCAATGTATGGATTGACGGCAATGCTGGGCGCAAAGAACTGGCTGGCGCACCCAAACGCTGCTCCATGGTCGCAGAAGAATTCCAGGTTGCACATATTCGCTCCCATAGCGGGCATCTCGGAATTGAAAAGCTGATGATAGATGCACTGGCTGTAATGATGGATCGGTATGATAAAATCATCATTCTTGAAGATGATTGCTTCCCAACCTCCTCCGCTGTCGCTGAGTTTGATAGTGCTTTAAATGACATCCGGGATGATAAAACGCTATTTTCCGTCTACGGCCATCACTTTGACGTTCCCGGAGAGCGCCCGCGATTTTCGCGATTTCAAGGGTGGGGATGGGCGACATGGGCGGAAAAGTTAAAGCCGGTCCATAAAGATATAAAACAACTGTTCTTGCTTAATGAAGAAGAATATCTGCTGAAAATTAAATCAATGGCGTCCACGGATGTAATTGACCGGCTCGACCGTACGCCGCCACGATATGTACTGCGAACGGCAATGCGGCAATTCAGCTGGGATTCGTGTCTCGCCGTAGTTACGGCCTCTGGTAAGTTGGACCACGCGCCAACCCACAAGCGTGTAGTATTCAATTGCGGTCTAGATAATAAGCATGGACATTTTGCGCCAAAAGAAGCATTGCGCAATCCCCCTTTTAATATGATAGGCCCGAATGAAGTATGGGCAGTATTTGAGACATGAGTAAGCCATGAACTCGAAAAGAAAATATTTTGGCCTTGATCAGCTCGATCGTATCATCGCTGAACATATTCCAGCAACAACTGGTACGTTTGTTGAGTTGGGCGCGTTTGACGGCCAAAAACAAAACAACTCGCTTTACTTTGAACGCTTGGGCTGGCGCGGAATCTTAATTGAACCAAACCCGGTATCTGCTGCGCTATGTCGCAAAAATAGGCCCCTCGCAAAAGTCTTCGAATGCGCTTGCATTGCATCTGATGATCCGCGAACTGAGGTCGAACTCATAACTTGCGGCCTGATGAGCATTGTGAATGGCGCACGGGGCGACGCTGCCGCCGAAGAAAAATGGATATCACGGGGGGAACAAGTTCAGTCTATCCAGCGAGGAACCGCCATAGTGAAGGCCCGCACCCTTCAATCCATATTGGACGAAGCTGAAATTAAACATGTTGATCTATTCATTCTCGACGTTGAGGGTTTTGAAATTTCAGTCTTGAAGGGGCTGGATTTTCATCGAAATGCGCCAGCCTGGATCGTAGTTGAGGATAATTATGTGGATGATGTCAGCAACCATTTACTAGCACTAAATTATAAACGTGAAGCCCTTCTCCTCAAACGACAGTTCACTCGCGATGTGCTTTATAAATTTCAGGGATAGCTAAGAAAGCTGGGCATATTTTATTATGCTAATTCTTTGACTACAAATATACATCTTAGTTGGTTTAAAAGTGGAAGACTGAAACGACCCGCGCAAAACTCGTTGCGGCTGCTTCCTTCCGGATCTGACCGGGTTGGCGAGAGGCACGTCCGCCAGCCTTCCGGGGCGGAATATCTGCTCTGCGTCATAAGATTGCAAGGCCTTCTGACGATTTGCCTACACCTTTCCAATCCTGTAGCCATGACCCCCAAAGGTCCATCTCAAACGAGCGCAAAAAAAGCCCATGCCCAGCATCAAACAAACTTCTCCCGACGACTATCTCGCCGCTTTCCTCGAAGACTCAGGCAATGCGCCCCTGGCGCTTTATGCTGGCGCCGCCCTTGATGAGGCTGGTCGCCATGACGAAGCGTTGATTGTCTGGACCTTTGGCGATGACACCAATCCAATATTACGCACTATCCACGCCCACCCCGAGGCCAATGACGAGCTTCGCGCCCATTCACTGCGCGCCGACAAGGCGATCCGCGAGCATTTTACTTCTATGCACAGGACTACAGTCGATGAATTTGCCATGACTTTAAAAAATGATGATCTCGACCGGATCCGCGCCGGAGTTTGGGCACATTACGCAACCGAACCCTTCACCTATCGCGAAGACAAGCAACGCCCTGAAGTGTTCTATATTCCGGACCTGCCTGCACGCGGGGTAACACCAAACGACATGCTTCCCTGGGTCAGCGCTCTTGAAACCGCTTATGACGATATCCTTAGCGAATATGAGGCTGCAATCGAGGCAAGCGTCACACAATATCCATACATTTCAGATGATATTCAGGCCGAGTACTGGGCAACGCTTCGCGGCAAAATGGATTGGTCGGCGCTCTATCTGCACTTTAATGCGGAAGTGACCAAAGAATCTGAACAATTTCCAAAAACCCTAGAGGCGCTAAATGCCGCTCCACTTGTAAGCCGCAATGGAGTTCCGCTGGAGACATTCTTCTCACGCCTTAAGCCCGGCACTCATATCCCACCTCACTACGGCCTGACCAACAGCAGACTGACAGTGCACTTACCGCTAATCGTTCCTGAGGGATGCGAAATCCGTGTCGGCGACACTATGAATGCTTGGGAAGCCGGGAAGATCATTGGATTTGATGACAGCTTTCAGCACGAAGCCTGGAATCGCGGCGACAGTGATCGGGCCGTCTTGATTTTTGAAACTCACCACCCTGATCTCAGCCCCACAGAAATCGAGGCCATTGAACGGGTCTATAGCACATTTGATAGGTGGGTAGGTGGCAGGGCCGATAAGATCGGCCTCTCCCTCGTCAATCAGAACACCGAAGAAAAAACCTTATAAATACAGATCTCAGCGATCTCATACGCCGGTGATTGATTGAACATGATTTGTGAATATCCCTAAAATTATTCTAGGGGTATTGCTCTCTCGCGAATTTACGGCTGGCGCTCATGCCGCCATCAGATAGGGAGAACCAATCATGAAAAGACTTATTGCACTTCTGCCCTGGGTCGGTGGGTTATTCATATCAGCAATATTTGTTGATTCCTTGCGATTTAAATTCGCCGGTCACCCGACACCAGAGCATATTTTTACGACTTTGCGTGATTGGTCGGGTATAGGGCTTTTTTACCCCGCAGGCCCGTGGCTGATTGGGCTGGGCGAACTATTATCGTCGCTATTGTTAATTGGCGTACCCGTGGTGTTGCTCCTGACAAAAAAGACTTCACTGATTGGCATATCTCAATTTACAGGCGCGCTGATCGCGTTCGGGGTCATGTCCGGCGCCATCGTCTTTCACCTCTTCACACCGCTGGGCATCCAAACACCGATTGAATGGGACGGCGCCACACCAATAAAATTCTCTGCTGCTCTTTTTTATTCGGCTTGCGTGAGCTGGAGCTTTGCACTCATTATCATGCTCATGCGCAAAGACAGCATCCGCCGCGCTTGATTATTGCGCCCGGCGTACTGCTCCGCTTAAAAGGCCCCATGACTATAGATCAAAACCCCAACTGGTTTTCGAGCTCCCCGCTGCAACGCATCAATCTTGAGCATGATCAGCAAGGGTTTATTGATACCCGCTTGAATCACCCCAACAGCCTATTGGTGCCGCTTTGGCGCGGGGACCCGCTTGTGGCCAATGGTCAGGCTGCCTTTCTCTCCATGGCTGCGCGAAACGAAATGCCCTCTGATGCACCGACCCTGTTTTTGGGATTGCATAATGATATCGCGCATTTCGCCATCGACCTGTCGAGCGCTGCAGACACGCCAGAGACCGCGCCCTTTGCTAATATCGGTGAATATATGCCTCTACGTATGGCTGCGAGTGTAGTTACTCGCAATGATCTCGCCATCATTGGGCATGCGCGCTGGCTCACCGAATGGCATCGCAAGCATTCATTTTGTGCGGTTTGCGGCGCTAAAACTGTCGTTATCAATGGCGGCGCCAAACGCCATTGCGAAGAATGTGGGGCAGAACATTTTCCGCGCACTGACCCGGTGGCCATCGTCCTGGCGCTACATGAGAATGCATGTCTCCTTGGGCGCGGGGCACATTTCCCGCCCGGCTTCCTGTCTGCGCTCGCAGGATTTGTTGAGGTGGCGGAAACCCCGGAAGAGGCAGCTAAACGCGAAATCTTTGAAGAAGCTGGCGTTACAATCTTCAATATCCGTTATCAGTTCTCACAGCCATGGCCATTCCCATCTGCAATGATGATGGGCTTTTTCGCTGATGCAAAAGACCGGAAACTCACTCTCGACAAGACCGAGATCGAAGAGGCGCGCTGGGTCGACTTACGCGAAATCAAAAAACTATTAAATGGTGAAGAACGCGCAGACCTTTTTCTGCCGCCAAAGTTTACCATTGCACGGCAATTGCTAGAGCGTTGGGCGAGTGGCGTGTGATGCAGATATGAAATTCATCTGTACGCGGCTAAACCACAAACCCTACCGCCCGCGGGCCGCTTTATAAACGCCGAGAATTTTCATCGACGAGGAAAAGAAACTCAACTCTTCCAGCGCCAGGCGCACGGGCTCGTGCTCTGGATGGCCTTCGATGTCAGCGTAAAACATCGTAGCGCTGAACGAACCGTCGAGTTGGTAGCTCTCGAGCTTTGTCATATTAACGCCATTGGTGGCAAAACCACCCATGGCTTTATAAAGTGCGGCAGGAATATTGCGTACCTGGAAGACAAGGCTTGTAACGATAGCGCCGTCATCCGGAGAGGCGTTTTGGGGCTCGCGCGCCATTTCCAAAAACCGGGTGGTGTTATGTTTTGAATCCTCAACATTGGGCCGCAGAACCTCAAGGCCATAAATCTCCGCCGCCCGGCTTGAGGCGATCACCGCATCCCCCGGCTCCCCATGCTCGGCAAGCCATCTGGCGGCGCCTGCCGTGTCACCAGACACTTCAGGGCGAACTTTCAGCTCTTCCAGAATATTGCGACATTGCCCGAGCGCCATGGCATGGGAACGAATAACTTTGATATCCTCGAGCCTGGTCCCGGGCCGCACCATAAGATGGTGCTCCACCAATAGAAAATACTCGGCGACAATATGTAAACCCGCGTCCGGCAACAGGTGATGGATATCAGCGACCCGTCCGGCCAGTGAATTCTCAATCGGCAACATGGCGCGAACCGCCTTGCCGGAGGTGACCTCCTCGATGGCGCGCTCAAAGGTGGCGCAAGCCACAGGCTCCAGCATTGGCGCAAAAGTGGCGCAAGCGAGCTCAGAAAACGCCCCCGACTCCCCCTGATAGGAGATATTGCGGGTCAATTTATCCTGATCTTTGGTCATATCCTCGCCGCCATCCTCGCCCATGCCATAGCCTAGCCTTAGCCCATGCAAAAATCGCGCAGCTTATGGGACCAAGCGGGCCCCCGGGCAATGCCGCCGTGCGAAAAGGCCGCGCCCACAGCCCTGCCACCCGGTTGCGCGCCTTTTTAAAGCCCATTATTAACCGGTCGGCGTTTGTCAGCTTCCCCATCCTTGGCGGATTATAAATCGGACGATTTTATGAAAGACCCATTATTCACCAACAAAATTGCCGGCGCTATATTGGCAGCACTGCTTTTGATCTTCGGCCTGCCGCAATTAACGAAGGCGCTAACGGGCGGGGGTCATCATGGCGGTGATGGGGAGCTTCACCTGGCCTATGGCGGCGATATCCAACTGGCGACTGCGGCCGATCACGGTGATCCCGAACCGGTAGTCACCCTCGCGCAGCTCATGGCTGACGCCAGCATCGCAGGAGGAGAACGTCGTGCCGCTTTGTGTAAATCCTGCCATACTTTCGAGGAAGGCGGCGCCAATGGCGCCGGCCCCAATCTATGGAATATTGTGGGGCGGCAAGTCGCCAGCGTTTCGGGCTTTAACTATACAAGCGCCCTTCAAGAAGCTGGCGGCGTCTGGTCTTATGATCGCCTCGACGCTTACCTCAAGAACTCACAAGATTATATTCCTGGCACGGCAATGACACAGCGTTTTGCCCGAGATAATCAGCGCGCCGATTTTCTGGCCTACTTAAGCTCGCTTTCAAACAATCCAGTTCCTTTCCCAGAGCTGGAAGTAACTGAAGCGGTCACCGAAGACGCTGCCATGGGTATGGCGACGGAAGCTGTCGAAGAAGCGGCAGAGAACCACTAACCAAAGCTTCTTATCGCAGCTTCACGGCCGTCCCATTGCAAGAGACAAGCAGCATGGCGCCGCGCTTTGTCTCAATGGCTTCATAATCGATATCAACGCCGATCACCGCGTCAGCACCGAGTTCTACAGCCTCTTCTTCCATATCTCGCATGGCATGGTCGCGCGCTTCTCGCAGCGCTTTTTGATAGCCTTGGGATCGGCCGCCGAGAATATCGGTAATGCCAGCGAAAAAATCCCGAAAAATATTAACCCCAAGAATTGCCTCACCTGCAACAACGCCAAAGCTCTCGTGCGCTTCTCGGCCCGGCGGCGTGTCTGTGGTTGTGATGATCATTGCTGGCCTCCCTTAACTCACTGCAACAGGTAGTTAAGCGCGTTGGGGCGCCAATCAAAGGGATTTAGAAAAGCCCGAAGCGTTTTTTCTTCTTGTGCTTTTTGAACATCGCTTTGCCTTCTTTAGATGACAAGAAAGATTGATAGTCGCGCTCAGTACGCTCTGTGCGCATCGCCGTGGCCTTCAAACCCTTAATTAACTCGTCACCATCAAAGCGCCGCGTCGTCATGGCGCCCGGGCCCTCTTCTTCGGCGCTAAAGGAGGCGCCCGTTGATTTTTTCTTGCGGGAAAACATCTTTTCCTTGCGGGCAAGTCCCTCACGCAAGGCGGTAAACGCGGCATGGGCCGGCGCTTCGAATTCATCTGGCAGGAATTCCGTATCCCTTGCTGCAAAATCAGTACGGTGGGGCACGGCGATATTATCGATACCACCGCCGGTCAGCGACCGCGTCGTCGTCGCCTCAAACCCTGACCAAATCTGCCTTAATCGTTCATCCATAGCCAACTCCAATACAGATATTACAGCTGCGCTTTTTCGCGCTTCCATTCGAGCCCGCCATTGCGAGTAATGACAGCGACATCGATGGGCCCGCCAACGGTCTCAATCGAATTCATCACTTTTTGCTGGAATGAGTTTAATTTGATGAGTGACGCCGCTGTCTCTCCCAGTTCCTTTTTCGGCAGCGAATTAATCGCACGCAGGATCGGTCGCGTGTGCACGGCATACTGATAATTATCGACGGAACGGAAAAATTCATGCAGTGCATGGCGCAAATTATTCTGGCTGTAATTTTGGTAAATCGTATTGCGCTGCGCGTCTGTAAGGTTTGGTGTGTTACTGACAACATCCGTCACCAGGCCGGAGGAGAGTTTCAGCGTCTCACCATAGATAAACATCCGTAAATGCTGATCCATGCCGGTCAAAAAAGTGCGAATCATCCGGTCCTGGGCGAAGGGCTGAAAGACCGGCCCTGAATCTGCGCTAATATCGGCCTGGCGGTCGCGCTTGCGTTTTAGAATTCCGAGAATGACACTGGAGGTAAGATATGAACGCATGGACGGGAATTTCTCCCGAGCGCCAAAGCCCGCAAAAACTACACCCGTATAATGCTCAAAAAAAGCGTCCTTGGTGACAGCGAATACAGCAATCTCGCGCAATCGCCCCTTCGTCTCCTCAGAAAACGCCAGTCCCGAATATTCATTTCTCAAGGACCCCAGCAAGCTATCTATCAACTGGTCTATTTCGTTTCCATATCGGCGGCGAACCTGCTCCGACATGCCGCCAGGAAAACAGGAAAGGTCACCGCGCGGCGTATCATCAGCGCATTGCTGATAATCTGCATGGAGCTGACCCACAACAAACTCGAACATCGCCGAGAGATGGTCGCGGACCGACCCTGCCTTTGATTGCTGGAATTTTTGAACCTGATAATCGAATTCCTCAGCCAGAATGGTAAACACCACCGCGACGACTTTGAAAAATTCTGTATCCTGATGCTCCGCCGGGAAGAGGTCTGGGTTCCCCGAAAGAAACTCCATAAAATCTTCTGCGTAAGCGGAAACCGTCGCCAGCGGTCGCCCGCGCGCCTGTTCGCGATAGAGGGAAATCACAGTCTCCCATGGCGTCGACATGATCTCGGCGTTATTATAAATCATCACCGCCACGGGCTGGCCGTCCACCAGTGGGAACAGCTTGTCCACGGATTGATATGTCTTCAAATAGCGGTCACCGGAAATCGTGACTGCGCTATCTGCAGCCATCGCTACCGCCTGGCGGTTCATCAACACTATCTCAGATGTCATCGACCCCTCACGACTCCCCCCTGGTAACGCCGATCGCCCCGGGCCTTCCGGTCGATCAACACCATACAATCTGGCAATGGTAGCGGCAAAAGCCGCCCAAGGAAACAATTGGTAAATTTTGAATGAAATTAAGGCGCCTCCCCACCGCCTTACCCTTGAAATCACCCGCCGCCGACGATTTTGGCTGCCAAATCAATGCCCGCCATGGTTGCCCGCGCATTAACTAAGCCCTTCTAAAAATTAGGAAAAATTTTCATCAGTTTATATGAAAATGGTCTTCATAACGGATGGAGAGCAAAATGGTTGTGTTGGAATTTTTTGGAAGCCTATCCCTGGTTGAGATCCTCATTTTCGGATTTATCGGCACCAATATGACCCTTACGGGCACATTTTTCATCCAGCGCGGGGTCCGGCGCATTGTTGAAGCAAGAGCAGAGTAACTCCCTGCCTCGCCTATTCTATCTCAAAGGCTGCGGTGATCTTTTCTGTGATCCTGATTGGTTGTGGATCAAGGTCAAGCGCTGTTTCGGGCGCATAACTATCTAAGGGCGATAATTCCTCAGCTGGCGAAGAAACCATCGGTCGGCCATAAAGATATCGCTCGGAATCAGAAAACCCTTCTCCATACTGGATCCGAATTACACCCAGCACGGACGAGCCCGATGATGCAGCAATTTTTTCAGCTTTACGCCGTGCATTCGCGACTGCATTTTCCATCGCTTCTTGTTCAGCATTTTCTCGATCAACCAGTGTATATGTGGAGAGTGTAACTTGCTCGGCGCCTAGCTCCGATATCAAGGATAATACATATCCCGATAGATCCGCCGGGGATCCTCTTAAAGTCAAACCCACCGTTCCGAAATAGCCCGTCACTGGGCATACTTCCGCGCCATCATAGCGGCGCTTTTCCCTACAGTCTGGATCGAGTATGGGACGAAATTCTGCTTCCGTCGCCTCAATCGAAAGATGAGTAAGGCCTTGGAGGCTAGGTGTCTTTTCTCGAATAACATTCAGCTTTTCAGAAATGTCTTTTAACACATCTGCACGACTACTGCTTCGTGACCGAATATTACCCGTAACTGTAAACAAGTCCGGCATGACTTCAATTGTCGCACGACCATCGACAATAATCTGTTTCGGTTCTTGCCCTGGCAGGCATCCGGCCAAAAGCGCCGCAAACGGTAATATCAACAAACGATTCATGCGCATCCCCTCCCAATCAAAGAATGAACTGTCGCGCGCAAATAGAGTTGTGACAAGTCTTCATACAAAGATGGCTAAAAACAATACGTTTTGCTTATGAGTTCTAATTTTCTGAACGCATTTTGAACCTCGCTCACCTGGCCACAAGCTCTCAATAGAGCGGACGCCCAGCTAATGCCTGCAAAAACAGTACGGCCGTTATCCCTATAACAATCACAGCGCTTATCAAAACGGTGGGGCGCGCCGCCTTTGGCGCGATGCGGTCCATCATCAAACCGATAATAGGCAGCGCTTGCATCGAATGCAGTGCTACAAAATGCGCCGGACGCAAATCACCAACCTCGCGCGACCAGCCAAATAGCAGGACACCATTTGCATCACTTGTCGCTTCGCCTACCCAGTGACTTCCTGAACTTGACATATACCCTGCAACGATAAGCGTCAGAATCGGCGCTAACAACAGACCAATCACCGCGCCCAGGCGCAATCCCGAGCGGTTACCGTCACGAAGGGCGGCCAATTTCAAACCCAGCACAAATGCGGCAACGACCAGTAACACCGCGCCAAGGCCCATCAAAGCATACATTCCCGATTCAATGTCTGTATCGAAATTAAAGTGTGAATGCCGCCCCCGGGCCGCCTGAAATGTTATATACACAACCTCCAACAACGCAGCCGCAACAGACGCCCAGACGATCGGCGTCATGAAAAATCCTGTGCGTTTGGAACGGGGCAGTTGTTGGGCAAGTATTGCAAGCGTTGCAAAATGCACCATCAATGCAAGCTCGAATTTCATGGGCTTTGACCATACGCTGATTTCCCAAAGCGTACGCGTGTCGATCGCCGCCGCTGGCGCGGTGATGATCAGCGCTGCGAACATAAACCACACGGTCGCAACCCATGCCCGCGTCGTGTGGTCGTCATCCAGCCCAAAATTTTTGACGGATATGCTCATGAGATGGTTCCTGTCCTGCGCCCCATGAGCGCGCGCACCATAAAGAATAGCAGTAACCCGACGGGGCCATACATAAAGGTGAATCCAAGAATAACCGCTTGAATGAGCCTTGGAATTCTCGCCTCATCCGAACGCCGCGCAATCCACGCGCCAATAAAAAGATCAAATGCTAAATAATGTATCCATCCCGCCAGAAGAATTTCGTCGCTCGCAAACAACAGCCGCACATCCGCAATCGATCCGAAGCCCCCTTCACCGCCAGCAAAATGCATGAGCGCAAGAGTTGCGTATCCAAGTGACAACACACCAGGAATTAGAAATTGCGGTATCCAGAAAATGGGCGGCCAGCGTCGTGGCAAAAAAACAAGAATTATCCAGCCGACAAGTGCAGATTGGTTCGCCAGTGAGAATAATTGGTCAACAGACATTTTTAGCCCCCACAGCTTAGCCCCCACAGCATTGCGCAAAGAACATATAGTTCACATCATACACTATGCATTATTTTTGCGGGGTCAAATATTGCGACGCCTGAAAACCATAGGCTTTGCGCATATCCTCTATTTTGCTGAGTTTATCATCAAAGCTGGACCAATCATCTTCCCCTGCGATCTTGTTCCAGATTGTTTCCACCTCGTCGATCAGCATGGTGCAAGGATACGCATTTTGAAAATAGGCGTTATCCAGTCGTTCCGGGTGAATGGGTTTAAACGCCATCAACCGCGCTCGCAAATCCGAAAATTTTGACTGGCTATAAAGCTCTGTCAGCGGACTTTTGTTCACGCGGTCTTGCGAGGCTGCACCACAAAACCAGTCAAAAAAGAATTGCTCATAAGGCGCGCCCGTCTCCGTCATCCAACTCAACAGATTGGTGATGAAAGTGAAATCCTCCGCGCCCGATGACGCGATACCCAAACGCTGAAAAAAAGCATCGACCATCGATTGCTCATAAGCCGGAGCAAAACTATGCAGCACTTGGGTCAGCGCATCCGCTTCGGCAATCAACGAGAGGGCGCCGCCAAACTGCGCAAGGCTCCAGGCGCAAGCCTCAGCCTGACGGCCGAAGGCATAAAGTCCTGTTTGATCAAAATATGCTGCAGTGAAATTCGGGTCCGCCGTTGGCGCAAAGCGCCAGGGGCCATAGTCAAAGCTCT
>JAADIH010000019.1 GCA_013151435.1 Alphaproteobacteria bacterium | reverse complement strand
CCCGTAGCGTAAGGGGTTAATCCAGCCGAATATCGATAACGGGCCGCAGAGAATTGCGGCCCGTTTCTTATTCGAGATGGATTATATCAGGACGCTCTGACCGGCGATATTCGTCCAGCCGCTCCAGTCTGGCCGGGTTGGAACAAATTCTTGCATTTACATAGCAATAACCCTCGCTTAAGCGCATTAGCGTATAGTGATGAGCATGGGGGCTGGCGCCGGTTCATTTTGCCCCCATGTTAAGGATCACAATTAACGATTACGCCCGGTTTACGGGCGTCGGGACGAGAGGATGTCGATGAAAGACCCCCACGAAATTTATATGAACACGCTAGTGCCGATGGTGGTTGAGCAAACCAGCCGCGGCGAGCGCTCCTTTGATATTTTCTCAAGGCTGCTGAAGGAGCGGATCATCTTCCTGTCCGGTCCGGTCAATGACGCCGTATCCACCCTGGTCGTCGCCCAGCTGTTGTTTCTTGAGGCCGACAACCCGAAAAAGGAAATCGCGCTCTATATCAACTCCCCCGGCGGCGTGGTTTCCGCTGGCCTGGCGGTGTATGACACCATGCGCTACATCCGGCCGGCGATATCGACCATGTGTATCGGCATGGCCGCCTCCATGGGCTCGCTGCTGCTCACGGCCGGCCAGAAGGATTTGCGGTTCTCGCTGCCCAATTCGCGGGTCATGCTGCATCAGCCCTCAGGCGGTTTTCAGGGCCAGGCGTCCGATATTGAGCGCCATGCGGAAGACATCATCAAATTGAAGCGCCGGATGAACGAAATTTATGTCGAGCATACCGGCCAATCCTATGAAACCATTGAGAAAACCCTCGATCGCGATTATTTTATGACGCCTGACGAGGCGGTTGAATTCGGGTTGATCGACAAAGTACTGTCCAAGCGGGCTGTGCCAGAGGAATCTTAAGACTTAAATTTACCCCAATCATTAACCACCTTCGCAAATGGTTTCTTGATTGATATGGGCGGAATATGGTCGAATAAAAACAATGCCCCCGGGATATGGCGCCCTTCATGCACCAATTTCGGGTATCTTAGCGTTCATGTCCTGGCGGACAGTATTTGCCGGGCCCGTCCGTTGAGGGTATTTGGCCGGAATATTGCGGTCGCGAAGGTTATGAGTGCTGGGCAAGGAGTTCTGTTGTAGTGAGCAAAATTGGCGGGAAAAGCAGCGGCGGTGACGGGAAAAACACCCTTTACTGTTCCTTCTGCGGCAAAAGCCAGCATGAGGTGCGTAAGCTGATCGCGGGGCCGACGGTATTCATCTGTGATGAATGCGTCGAGTTGTGCATGGATATCATCCGTGAGGAATCAAAATCTTCGCTGGTCAAAGCCGGCGACGGCGTGCCCAGCCCGCAAGAGATCCATCAGGTCCTTGACGACTATGTCATCGGCCAGAGCCAAGCCAAGCGGGTTCTGGCGGTCGCGGTGCACAATCACTATAAGCGCCTCAACCACGCCGCCAAGAACAACGACGTTGAACTTTCAAAATCGAATATCCTGCTAATCGGCCCGACCGGTTCCGGCAAGACGCTGCTCGCCCAGACGCTTGCGCGCATTCTTGATGTGCCGTTCACGATGGCGGATGCAACGACGCTGACCGAGGCGGGCTACGTTGGCGAAGATGTTGAAAACATCATTCTTAAACTTCTTCAGTCTGCGGATTATAATGTCGAACGCGCTCAGCGCGGCATCGTCTATATCGACGAAGTCGACAAAATCAGCCGCAAATCGGACAATCCTTCGATAACCCGCGATGTGTCGGGCGAAGGCGTTCAACAAGCGCTGTTGAAAATCATGGAAGGCACGGTTGCCTCAGTGCCGCCGCAGGGCGGCCGCAAGCACCCGCAGCAGGAATTCCTGCAAGTCGATACGACAAACATCTTGTTCATCGTCGGCGGCGCTTTTTCAGGCCTTGAAAAAATAATCACCAGTCGCGGCGCAGGCTCGTCTATCGGTTTTGGCGCGGATGTGAAAAACCCCGATGATCGCCGGATTGGCGCCATCTTACGCGAAGTTGAACCGGAAGATCTGTTGCGCATCGGCCTGATCCCTGAATTTGTCGGCCGGTTGCCGGTGATCGCGACGCTTGAAGATCTTGACGAAGATGCGTTGGTGAAAATCCTGACGGAGCCGAAAAACGCGCTCATCAAACAATATCAGCGCCTGTTCGAGATGGAGGACGTCAAGCTCACCTTCACCGACGATGCAAGAATCGCCATCGCCCGCAGAGCCATCTTGCGCAAAACCGGCGCACGCGGCTTGCGGTCGATAATGGAAGGCATCCTGCTCGATTCGATGTTTGAGCTGCCAGCGCTGGAAGGTGTTGTTGAGGTTGTGGTCAATGGCGAGGTTGTCGACGGCAACGCCAAGCCGCTCCACATCTATGCGGACCGCAACGAAGACGCCATAGAGGCGGATGCCAGCGCGTAAACCGCGGCTGGCCTCCCCTGCCCGCTCTATCTGCTGGTTTTCCTCATTGGCGCCCCGGCGCCTTGAATCCGCGACGAATAAAGCCACATTAACGATACTGTCCGCCGCCGCTTAAAAGAGCGGCGGTTGGCGCGTCTTAAGGGCGTATTTGCTTTGCTGTGCTACGGTCCAGGCGAGCATTGCGCTGGCGTGCAAACCGCCGCCCAATGGGCCGGACGATTTTGATGATCCGGGTGAGACGCCTATATTTGGGTCTTGCCTCGTTGAGGAGCCGTTAATGAGTGACCCCGTTATAAGTGACCCTGTTATGAGTGAAAAAGTAATTTACCCGGTTCTGCCCCTGCGCGACATTGTCGTGTTTCCGGGCATGATTGTGCCGCTATTTGTCGGGCGCGAGAAATCTGTCAATGCGCTCGAAAATGTGATGCAGAACGACAAGAAGATTTTGCTGGTGGCGCAGAAAGACGCCGGAGACGATGATCCCAGCATCGATGATATTTACGATGTCGGCGTGATCGCATCAGTGCTGCAACTTCTGAAATTGCCGGACGGAACTGTAAAAGTGCTGGTTGAGGGCGAGGCGCGCGCGCGCGTTGAGGACTATGCGCGCATCGAAGAGTATTTCGAGGCCGAGGCCACGCTCATCAATGAAGACGATGATGACGATACCGAAATCGAAGCGCTCGCCCGCTCGGTGATCGGCCAGTTTGAATCCTATGTGAAACTCAACAAGCGCGTGCCGCCGGAAGTGATTGTCTCGATCAACCAGATCGACGACACCGCAAAGCTGGCCGACACCGTCGCCTCGCATCTCAACATCAAGCTGTCGGAAAAGCAGGAACTGCTCGAAATTACCGGCGCCAGCGAACGCCTTGAGCGGGTCTATGCGCTGATGGAAGGCGAGATGAGCGTTCTTCAGGTGGAGAAGAAAATCCGCAATCGCGTCAAGCGGCAGATGGAAAAAACCCAGCGCGAATATTACCTCAACGAGCAGATGAAGGCGATCCAGAAAGAGCTTGGCGAGGGCGATGACGGCCGCGACGAGCTGACGGAGCTGGAAGAGAAAATTTCTAAGACCAAATTGTCTAAGGAAGCCCGCACCAAAGCCGAAGCTGAATTTAAAAAGCTGCGCCAGATGTCGCCCATGTCGGCGGAATCAACCGTTGTGCGCAATTATCTCGACTGGATCACATCAATACCGTGGAACACCCGCACCAAGGTCAAGGGCGACCTCGTCAAGGCCGAGCAAGTTCTTGATGCGGACCATTATGGTCTCGAAAAAGTCAAAGAACGCATTATCGAATATCTTGCCGTGCAAAAGCGGATGAACAAGCTCAAAGGCCCTATTTTGTGTCTTGTCGGCCCGCCAGGCGTCGGCAAGACCTCGCTCGGCAAATCTATCGCCAGCGCTACGGGGCGCGAGTTTGTACGCGTATCCCTTGGCGGCGTGCGCGACGAAGCGGAAATTCGTGGCCACCGGCGCACTTATATCGGCTCTATGCCGGGCAAAATCATCCAATCGATGAAGAAGGCAAAAAAATCCAACCCGTTGTTCCTACTCGATGAAATCGACAAAATGGGCCAGGATTTCCGCGGCGATCCGGCCTCCGCATTGCTTGAGGTGCTGGACCCGGAACAGAACGCAACCTTTCAAGATCACTATCTAGAGGTTGATTACGACCTCTCCGACGTGATGTTCATCACCACGGCCAACAGCCTCAACATGCCGCAACCGCTGCTCGACCGGATGGAAATCATCCGTATTCCGGGGTATACGGAAGATGAAAAGCTTGAGATTGCGCGCCGTCACCTGATTCCGAAAATCATGGAAAACCACGGCCTCAGCAGTGAAGAGTGGTCGGTCACCGAAGACGGGCTTTACGCCCTCATCCGGCTTTACACGCGCGAGGCCGGGGTGCGTAACCTTGAACGCGAACTCGCCAAGCTTGCACGCAAAGCAGTGCGGGAACTTGAAACCGACAGCAGCCGGAGGCTCGAAATTACCGCCGACAATCTTGGCGACTATGCCGGCGTCACCAAATTCCGCTATGGCGAAATTGACGGCGAAGACCAGGTCGGCATCGTCACCGGTCTCGCCTGGACTTCAGTTGGCGGCGAGATTTTGACCATTGAAGCGGTGAAGATGCAAGGCAAAGGCAAAATGACGCCAACCGGCAACCTCAAAGAAGTGATGCGCGAATCAGTTTCCGCAGCGGCGTCTTATGTGCGCAGCCGCGCGACGGAGTTCGGCATTGAGCCGCCAGTGTTTGAAAAGACCGACATCCACATTCATGTGCCCGAGGCGGCGACCCCTAAGGACGGGCCGTCAGCCGGCGTCGCCATGGCGACAGCGATCGTCTCGGTGCTCACTGGCGTGCCGGTCCATAAAGATATCGCCATGACCGGCGAGATATCGCTGCGCGGGCGTGTGCTGGCGATTGGCGGGCTTAAGGAAAAACTGCTCGCAGCGTTGCGGGCGGGCACCAAGACGGTGCTCATTCCGGAGGAAAACGAAAAAGACCTCGCTGAAATTCCGGACAACGTGAAACAGGGCCTCAAAATCATTCCAGTGACGACCGTTGACGATGTCCTGGCTCACGCGCTGACGCGCAAGCTGACGCCGATTGAATGGACCGAACCGGTGACGCCGCCGGCTGAGGAAAGCGACGGCCAGGGCCGCATCGTCACCCACTAAGGGAACGCTGCAACGGATAAAAAAGCGCGGCGCCGAGATCGGCTGTCCGCGCTTTTTTTCACCTGGCGGCGGCTCTCGAACCCGTCCGGTCCCCCGCAAACCCCATGTTTTCAGGCCTCCAAAACGAATCGGGGGGCCGTTTTCGGGCGATTTAGCCGATATAGGGCCGTAATTTCACGTCCTTTGGCTGAATTTCGGTGATATTGTTCAAATGAAAATCCCAATAAATTCAATGCATTACTAAGGCTGTGGAAAGCAAACCCTTATATTACGCCATTTTGTCTTGGCCAAGCCGGCGCAAGCGGGTGATAAACTCAGGCTTTCTCACCAAAATTGCCCATTGCAAGCAACTGAACAGAAAGGGTGGAGGAATGAACAAGAACGAATTCATCGATAAAGTCGCTGACCTGGCCGATATGAGCAAGGCGGACGCCGCGCGTGCTGTCGACGCCGTTCTCGACGCGATTACCAGTGCTCTGAAGGCTGGCGACGACGTGCGTCTGGTCGGCTTTGGCACCTATTCCGCCGCCCAGCGCAAAGCGCGCGAAGGCCGCAACCCCCGGACCGGCGAAAAGATCCAGATCCCGGCCTCCATCCAGCCGAAATTTTCCGCTGGCAAGGGTCTGAAAGACGCCTTGAACTAGGCGAGCCGACCGATCACCAAAAAAACCGGCAGCGCCAGAAGCGCCTGCCGGTTTTTCTTGGCGCCTCGGCCCAACCTATTCGCGCTTGGGCGCTTGCAGGTAAAAGATTAGCGCGCTAGGAAGCGCGTCTCGTCGCGTCTAGGGCGGTTAGCTCAGCTGGTAGAGCATCTCGTTTACACCGAGAGGGTCGGCGGTTCGAACCCGTCACCGCCCACCACGCAGCCTTCCATTTTACATGACCATTTGAACGCTTTCGTGTGCGCCCGGTTCCATGCAGGGACGCGCACCAGAATGCCGACAAAAACCATCTCTAGGCGGATAATCTCTGTTTGCCCATTTCGGATGACCCATTCATGGCAGGTATAGTAAATGACTCAACAGATTTTCACATCGATGCCATGCCCTTTGGGAGAAACAACAGCGCCGGAGTGGGACGAGAGGGCGTACAATGCGCAATTCAATCGGTGACAAAACAACCATTGAAGCTTACAAGCGGATTTAAGAACGGGCAGACCGTTGAATACCTTCCGTTACTTGACGAATTTCGGAAACTGATCAGTCCCATAAAGGGCATGACACGCGCTGCATGCTTTGATCATTCGAGCAAATTGTTGTTGTTGCAATGGCCGGTTTTCCGCTCTCGCCGCCTGGGCAAGCTCAGCAGAAATTTCGTGAAACCTTTTGTCCATCTCTACAAAGCCTTTCGGTGCGACTGTCATAAGATGCGCTTTATCTTCTGTGGTCATTGATTGTTTTAAAATAAAGCTATCATGAATCTGTTGCGCCAATAGCGCCACTTGTACATCATCTCCGGCTATAAGCGCTGAGAATATTTCCTGGCTTGCGTCATTGATGGAGACCATTTCTTTACGCAGGAGTTCGCGAGTTTTTGGCGTCAGTTTTGGTGCGACCGGCTCTACACTCTGTTCCGGTGCGCAACCTCCAAACGCGAGGACAAACAACAGCACAAACAACAACTTCTTTGAGTATATTTTGATCACGGTTGTTCCATCCTTTGGAATAGTGTCTGGACTTGTTTAATCCAGCATTGAATATGGTTTGAGCGAGATAAAATTAGAGATTGCTCAACAAGCGTATGTTTTCGCGAATAAGCGTTGTCGCAAGTGCAATGTCCGCCTGTTCGAGCTGGTCAGTCTCAAGAGTACGTAAGGTTAAGGCGCGCGCTGACCGAAAAACTAGCGCTTGGCCTACAAGCGTAAGAGCACGCAAACGCGCACGTTTGGAGCCCGGTTCATCACCTGTGGCAATTGCGGTAAGGTGTGTGACCGCACGAACAAATCGACCGCCGCCATGCTCATAAAGGATATCGAAAGCCTCCGATGGCGTCGCCTGTTCACGAAGAACAAATTGCGCCCATTTACTACTCTGCTCACTGGAGAGCATTGTGATAAATGGCGTAAACACCTCTTGGAGCAAAGCGATTGCACGAGTGCGGGTCAGGCCGTCATCATAAATCTCGCTTTCAAAAGTCTCCATTACTGGGCCGACTGTGCGCGCGATCATATCAGCGATGTGTTGCGCTGCTGCAAGATGCAGCGCTCCCTTCGTGTTGAAGTGGTAGGGAATTGCGCTGAGATTAGCGCCAGCCGCCTCAGTCAACGCCCGTGTCGAAGTTGCGTCGTATCCAAATTTGCCGAAGAGATCGATCGCGGCGTCAACAAGCCGTTGACGCGTCGCGATGCTACGCGCATCAGATCTCTCGTTTTCAATATCCGATATACTTTCTTTTGGTCTTGTCATTGTTGAATTACCTGTATGGCGCGACTGGGAGGCTTATCATCAGCTAAGTCGCGACCGATGCCGGCCACAACTTCTGCAGGCTTCAGCTTTGTGAACGCCTTTGTTTTTACAGTTTTAACTGGCTCGACACGCATCATTCCACCGACGGCCTTCATCAATGAAACGGCGTGAATACGCAGCAATTTCTCTGCTTCGGCCAATTCAATGTTAATCTCCGCAAGATTGCTTTCAGAATCAAGAACGACGGAATATCCGTCCTCGCCGGTTTCATATCGAAGCATGGAAACCGCTACCTCTTGCGCAGCGTGCATGTGCGCCGAGCCAAGCCGATTGACGACTTCATGCGCCCGGTCATAACGGGCAATTGCGCTTTCCGCCTCTTCCAGCGCGCGCAAGATTGTTTGTTGATACACCGCCAACGCGGCCTCGGCCTCGGCGCGTTCGGCGTCGATTTGCGCCTTGAGCTTACTGCGTCCAAAAAGCGGCAACGAAAGTCTTGGTCCGACGCTACCGGCAAGGCTCGCGGCATTAAACAAATCCGAAAAGTCGATGGATTCAACCCCCGCCGTCGCCGCTAGTGTCAGCCGCGGTAACAGATCGGCTTCGGCCACGCCGATATCAGCAGTTTCGGCGGCGAGAAGCCGTTCCGCCTGCTGCACGTCCGGCCGGGTGCGGAGCATGTCGCTGGGCGACCCTATATTGATAGTCTTGGCGCCTGGTAGCGCGGACTTCAAGTTAGCGAGATTGATCTTTCCTGACAATTGATCCGGGCGAACGCCCGTTAGAACTGCAAGTCGATAGATAGCGGCCTGAATTTCAGCCTCCAGCGCAGGAAGCGAGGCTTGCGCACGCAATAAACGGGCGGACGCGCGGTCAACATCTGATGACGTTGCGCTACCGACGGCAAGGCGGGACTCGACAAGCCGCTTTGATCGTTCTTGCACATCGATAATTACACTGCGCGCGGCGTGCTGGCGCTCGAAAGCGATGAGCTCGATGTATGTGCGCGCGATTTCAGCGGCGAGCGACAATTGGGCGGCTTCAAGGTTTGCCGCAGACGCTTCGAGACGCGCATCGGCAGCCTCAATGGCGCGATGTGTTCCGCCGAACACAATTTCCCAGACGGCGTCAAAACCAGCGTCGTAGAGGTCTGTATCGGCTTCAATCCCGATCACGTCACTGGTTGGAATGAGACCGTTTTCCGAACGTGATAGAAGTTGCGCGCTGGCGCTGGCATTCACACTGGGGTGAAGCTGTCCGACTGCTTTTCTACGCAGTGCGCGCGCTTTTCGTAAATTTGCGCGCAATGCGGCGAGGTCATAGTTCTGGGCGAGCGCGTCCGCGACCAGACTGTCGAGCACTGGATCATCAAAGGCCCGCCACCAGTCCAAGTTCGCATTTATCTGTGATACGCGATTGGAGATTTCGGTCCACCCATCTGGCTCCTGCACTTCTGGGCGCGCATAATCCGGGCCGGCTTGGCCAAAGCTCGTGCAGCCGCCCGCCGCCAGTGCGAGAGTGATAAAGCTGCTTGCCGCAAGGGTTTTGCGTGTAATCATCGAATACTCCACTTGTTCATTGCGACCATTATGCTGTCTTCTTCCGAAACAACCAGGCAGCGGCTGGCAGGGTGATGGCGGCAATAAGAATTAGCGGCGCTGTATTACGCGCGACTTCGAGGGTTGGAAGATCTTTCAGGAAGATGCCTTGTGCAACCACAAGAAAATGCCGCAACGGATTTATTAATGTTAAAGTCTGCATCCAGTTCGGCATGTTTTCGACCGGAGACATGAAGCCGGAGAGAAGAACTGCAGGCGC
>JAADIH010000142.1 GCA_013151435.1 Alphaproteobacteria bacterium | reverse complement strand
GATTACGCGCTTGATCGCTTCGCCGCGGCAGGCATCAAAAAAGCCATCGTCAATGTTCATCACCTGGCGGATCAAATTGAGGGGCATCTTTCAAACCGCCAAACCCCGGCAATCGTTATTTCCGATGAGCGCGGCTTGTTGCTTGAAACTGGCGGCGGCATAAAAAAAGCGCGGCGGCATTTTGGCGAGACGCCGGTTTTTTGTACAAACACTGATGCAATTCTTGTAGATGCTCCCGGAGAAGAAGCATGTGCTACTCTCATAGATTATTGGAGCCCAGCGAAAATGGATGCGTTGTTGCTGCTCATCCCCATAGAAAACACCAGCGGTTATGACGGCAAGGGCGACTTTGATCGTCATCCGGATGGCCGGATTGAATTGCGCCGCAAAAACAGCGCCCCTTTGGTTTTCACAGGGCTGCAATTGATCTCGCCAGCGCTGATTGATGAAGGGCCCGATGGTCCTTTTTCTACGCGCCTCTTATGGGATCTCGCCGCTGAACGCGGGCGGCTTTTCGGGGCACTTCATCAAGGTTTCTGGTTGCATGTGGGCGATCCCGACGCGCTGTCGGCAGCAAATGAGCGCATTATCAAGGGTTCGGTTTAACCATGGCGACAGCGGATATTTTCGCCGCTGCGATGCCGCGTATTTTCACCATCGATCCGGGGCGTCCATTTCTTGAAGACCTTTCTCGCGCGCTACACGATAGCATCAAACGAAGGTCCGATCTCGATCTCGCCGATGCTGTCATATATTTACCCACCCGGCGGGCCGCAAGAACCCTCAGTGAAGCGCTTCTCGCGACGGCGCCCTCGGCGCATCCAATCCTGTTGCCGCAAATTCGAACCTTGGGCGATATTGACGAAGACGAATTGATCGCATTTTCCGGCGCTCCTGCAGACGAGATTGAATTGCCGCCAGCCATATCATTGGTTGAACGGAGATTGGTGCTGGCGCGCATGGTCGCGGCCCGTGATCGCGCCTTTGATGGTCAAGAACGCTGGGCAGGAGCCCTAGCAGCAGGTGATGAGCTTGGGAAACTTTTGGACAGTTTCTATACAGAAGAGGTATCACCTGACGCATTGCATTCATTGGCGCCAGAAGCCCTCGCTGATCATTGGCAGCACTCCCTGAAGTTTCTTTCCATCGTCACCGAGAGCTGGCCACAATATCTGATTGAGTGTGAACTGACCGACCCCGCAGAGCGCCGCGTCAAACTGATTGATGCTCAAGCCGCTTTATGGCGCGACACACCGCCTGCTCATCCTGTGATTATCGCCGGGACGACCGGCTCGACGCCCGCTGTCGCCCGAATGATGAAAATTGTCGCGGAGCTTCCCCTGGGCTGCGTGATCTTGCCCGGGCTTGATACGACTTCTGATGCGCGCATCTGGGAGGCTATCGGGAGAAATGGCGGGCACACCCACCCTCAAAGCGGCTTGCGGCGCTTGCTTGATAGTTTAGAAATTGAGCGCAGCGATGTGGCGCCATGGCCCGCTTCCGGCGACAACGCGACGCAAGGGCGCAACGATATCATTGCCGTTTCCCTACGTCCTGCTGACGCTTCCGACAGCTGGCGGGATTGGGCGCGCGCTATCAAAGTCAATCCTGGCGCTCTTGAGGATAATCTCACACAAATGGAACTGGTGGAGGCGCGTGATGAAGAGCGGGAAGCGGCATCCATTGCCATAAAAATCCGCTCCATCATTGAGGCTCCTTCGAAAACGGTCATGTTGGTGACGCCGGACAGAGATCTGGCGCGGCGCGTCTCAGTCAAATTACGCCGCTGGAATATCAACGTGGATGATTCCGCTGGTGTTCCATTCCCAAATAGTCCGTGTGGAGTATTCTTACGTCTCGTTGCGATCTGGCTGCGCGAACCGGAAAATACTGTAGCGCTGCTATCCGTCCTTCGACATCCTTTGTTTGGCGGCAATCTCAATGGGCGAGACCGCAGTCAGGCCATCAATTCCATCGACCTTGCCTTGCGCGGCCTAAAGCCAAATCCGGGCGCTACTGGTTTGCGCGATAAAATCAATACCCGCGCAAAAAATGAAACCAAGACTACGCCCATAATAGAGCTCCTCTCAACGGCGATTGAGACATGGCCGAGACATGCTGACTTTCCAACACGTCTCGCGACGCATCTCTCCATTGCGGAACAACTCTGCGCAACGCCAGAAATGCCTGGCGATAAACGCCTATGGCGCGGGGAAGATGGAGATACGGGCGCCCAGGCCCTAGCGCAATTGATGGAAGTCGCCGGGGCGATCACCCATGACGAACCCCATGATTACCCTGAGATTTTCCGCCAGTTGGTCCAAAATGTGGTGGTGCGCCGACACGCCCCCGCCCATCCGAGAATAAATATTCTAGGTCCTCTCGAAGCGCGCCTGCAGCATGCAGATTTCGTCATCCTTGGTGGGTTGAACGAAGGCGTCTGGCCGCGCGATGCCGCCATTGACCCGTTCTTGTCGCGCCCCATGCGCCGCGATCTCGGGCTGCCCTCGCCAGAACAGCGTATTGGCCTTGCGGCCCATGACTTTGCGCAACTTACTGCAGCGCCAGCCATCATGCTGACGCGATCAACACGCGCAGGCGGAAAGCCGACAAAGCCATCGCGCTGGATTGTTCGTCTCAAGAATATTCTGACGGGCGCTGATGCTATCAATCTTATCGACAGAACTCATGCCTATGAAACGCTGGCGGCAAAGCTTGATGCGCCCGAACAGATGACTTTCGACAAAGCGCCTCAACCTAAGCCCCCCCTTGATGCGCGACCGACAAAATTCTTTGTCACGCAAATTGAAAAATTACTGCGCGATCCATATGCAGTCTATGCAAGGTATATTCTTCGGCTCAAAAAACTTGATGAGCACAACGAACCATTTGACGCACGCCATATCGGCAATCTGTTTCATCAGATATTAGAATCTTTTGCCAAGGCCCCACCAGAACCAACACATGCTGCGCGCATCACTTTGTTGCAATCTTTGTTTGGCCAGTTTGCGCCAGACCATGGCCTCACCGAAGAACATCTGGCTTTTTGGAGGCTGCGGTCCAAAGAGGCTTTCGAATGGGCGGCGAAGTGGGATGCGGATCGCCGCGCACTTGGAAAACCAGCAATCATCGAGGGCAAAGGCGCGTGGGGTTTCGATATAGACGGCCAGTCCTTCACACTTTCCGCTCGCGCTGATCGAATTGACCTCTTAAGCGATGGCAGCGCATTCATCATTGATTACAAAACCGGAACACCGCCGCCAACCAATCTGCAGGCAAAAAAATTCAGCCCGCAATTACCGCTAACCGGTCTTATTGTCGCCAATGGCGGCTTTGACGAGCTCGGCCCCACACCAGTCAGTGGCTTTCAATACATTCGCATCGTCTCACGTTCCGGCAAGAAAACTGACGATGCGGGCGCAGACGGCGCAAAATGCGCGGAGATGATAACGAATGCCGAGACCGGGCTTCGTGAGTTGCTATTGCATTTCAGTGATCCATCTACCCCTTATCCTTCTCAGCCACGCCCGCAATATACCGATGATTTTGGCGACTATGACCACCTCGCCCGGCGGCGCGAGCGCAATGCGCAAGGGGGTGATGAATGACAACTCTCCTTACCCCATTAGAACAAACCACAAAAAACCAACGCATCGCCGCCGACCCAGCACGATCAGCATTTGTGATGGCCAATGCCGGCTCCGGGAAAACCCGGGTTTTGACAAATCGTGTTGCGAGGCTGCTGCTCCAGAATGTAGCGCCTGAAAAAATTCTCTGCATTACATTCACCAAAGCGGCGGCTGCAGAGATGGCGGACCGCTTGTTTACGGAACTGGGCGAATGGGCGTTGATGGATGACGCCGGGCTGGCGACAGCGCTGAATAAACTTGACGGCAGTAACGGTGATGCGCGCAACGAAGAAACACTGACTGACGCGAGACGGCTTTTTGCTCGCGCGCTGGAGACCCCGGGCGGTCTTAAAATTCAGACTATACATTCCTTTTGTGAAAGCGTTTTGCGAAGGTTCCCACTGGAAGCGGGGGTCCCACCAGGCTTTACGGTCATCGAAGACGGAGACAGTCGTCAGCTCTTGGGCGACGCCATCGACAAAACAGCGCGGCGTGCAGGAAAAGACCCTGACCTTGCGCACAGTTTCGATCGACTTTGCGTTCTTCGCAATGAAATGGATCTGCGTTCATTGCTTACTTTTTCCAAAGGCGCCGAGTTCGATGCAGCTCTGGAGCAATTTGGCGGCCTTGACGCAATGATAGCGGAGATGGCTGCCGCGTTAGACGTAGACCCTTCGCAAAACGAAACGGATCTTCGCGCCGACTTTGTAGCCCAGATCGGTCAGCATGATTTTGAACGGTGCCATGCCGCTCTCCATGAATCAGGCGGCAACCCAGCAAAAAATGCAGCGCCCGCAATCAGTAATTATCTCAAAACAAAAGACAGTGAAGAAAAATGGAACGCACTGAAAAAGCTGTTCCTGACGACAACAGGAACTCCTCGGGCATCCCTCGCCACACAGAAAACAAACGCAATCGATCCATGGGTAAAACCCTTCCTGCAAGACCTGCAAGAAAAATTCCTTGCCGCCCTCACACAGCTAAAAGGGCTCGCGGTCTATCAGGACACCGCCGCTTATTATCAGCTTCTCAGCGCCATTCGTAAAACTTATGCGGGCGCCAAATCTGTACGCGCGGCGCTTGATTTTGATGATCTCGTCACTCGCACCAAGCGCCTGTTCAAACAATCATCATCGGCATGGGTCATGTACAAACTTGACCAGGGCATCGACCATATCCTTGTTGATGAGGCGCAAGACACCAGCCCGGGACAGTGGTCCGTGGTCGAATCTCTTCTTGGTGAGCATTTGAGCGGAAAGGGTTCAGGGGGGGAAACCCGCAGCTTCTTTGCTGTGGGTGACATGAAGCAATCTATCTTTTCATTCCAAGGCGCCGATCCTGCCCTTTTCGAAGAAAAAGAAACGACGCTTGGCAAAACTCTCGGCGCTATTGGCGATTATAAAAATGTTGAATTGCAATTGTCGTTTCGAACGACCGCACCGGTTCTGCAATTTGTCGATGCGCTGTTTGTGGAGCCGGAGGCCGCAGAAGGATTGGGCCTTCATGGTGTCCCCACCCATGGCGTCAAGCGAGAGGGAGAGGCGGGGCTGGTCGAGATTTGGCCGCTAACCCCGCGCCCAGAAAAGCCAGAACATAATCCGTGGGATGCCCCCGTCGACGAACCAGAAGCTGGTCATCCAGTTCACGTTCTTAGCGAGCGGGTCGCGGCGCGCATAAAAAGCTGGCTCAAAGAATGCACCGTATTGGAATCGCAAGGTCGCCCAATTCTGGCCGGTGATATCATGATCCTGGTACAGACCCGGGGGGCTTTGTTTGACGATGTCATTCGTCGCTTAGCACAACATGGCGTTCCGGTTGCCGGGGCTGACCGGCTGAAACTGTTGGCCGACCCGGCAGTGCAAGATCTTGTCTCTTATGCAAAATTCATATTGCTATCATCGGATGATCTGTCACTGGCGGAGATTTTAAAAAGCCCATTATTTGGTTTTGATGATGATCACGACCTTTTCCCTCTCGCCCATCTGCGCGCCGACGATCAAAGCCTGTGGTCATCTCTGAAGACGCGCGCCAATGAAAAACCGCATTGGCAAAGCGCTGTCACAGAGATTGAGATCACCCGGACACTCGCGTTAAAACACGGTCCCTTTGCTTTTCTGTCACACATCCTGGAGACCGGTGCGCGCTCCGGGCGCAAGCGTTTTTACGAAAGATTGTCGCCCTCTTCACGCGACGCAATCGATGAGATGTTACGCCAGGCGCTAGATTTCGAAAATGCGCAACCGCGATCATTACGCAGTTTTGTCAGCTGGTTTGAGGAAAATGCTGGCGAGATCAAACGCGAAATGGAACGCGCCGATAATGCCGTGCGTGTCATGACGGTACATGGGGCCAAAGGGCTTGAAGCCAACATTGTTTTCCTGATTGATGCCCATCGCGGGCCAAACCTTGGCGCTCAGGATCCAATTCAAAATCTTTTGCGCACAACGACAAATCCACCGTCCAGAAACAAGCTCCCCATATTCGCAGGCGGATCGGAGCGCGATATACCGGCGACATTCGCGGCAAAAGAGGAGAAAAAATGCAACACCTACGAGGAATATCGCCGTATTCTATATGTTGCCGCGACCCGCGCCCGGGACCGACTATATATTTGCGGATTTGAACTGGGAAATGACAAATCTCCTCGCGACAAAGCAACCGGCGTCAAGTCATGGCACTCGCTGGCGCAAGATGCATTTGATCGCCTTGATACCCACGTCAATACAGAGGCTCACCCGTTTTGGGAAAATAGCGACGAACCATCGCGTCAACTCAGTTGCGAACAACGCGTTAAAATCAGCGCCCCGGAAAAACCAAAAGAAACCGATTCTATCGCAACACCGGCATGGTTATTTACAGCAGCGCAAGTTGAAACACCTCCAGTGCATATTACTCCTTCACGTCTTGCCGATGACGAGGAAGCGCACGACACACCTGGTGACGCTCCCGCTCTCTCTCCTACGGACAGTGATAAATATTTCAGAGGGCGCGTGCTGCACCGATTGCTCGAATTGCTGCCGCAAACCCCGACCGAAGAGCATCCCCGAACCGCCGATCTGTTACTGACGAGATTGGCGCCGCAAATAGAACCCGCTGAGCGCAGCCGCTGGCGTGATGAAATTCTTAACGTGCTCCAGCACCCACAATTCTCATCGGTCTTTGGGCCCGGCTCACGCGCCGAGGTCTCAATTGCCGGAACACCAAAGCGCGTAAAATCGGATATCACCATCACCGGGCAGATTGATCGGTTGGTTGTCCACAAGGATAAGATTTTCATTGTCGATTATAAAACTAACCGCCCGCCCCCAGCCCGGGTTGAGGACGCCTCCCCGGCCTATGTGGCGCAACTGGCCGCTTATCGGGCGCTGCTTCAGGAAATCTATCCCAACCATCAGATTGAGGCGGCCCTCCTATGGACCTTTGATGCGCGACTAATGGCCATCCCTACGGAAATGCTTGATCACGCTTTCGCGCGCTGGCTGGCGACGGGTTGATATTAGCGCGGACGACCTTATCTTGCCGTTTCGATCATTGCCGCCCCGTGCGACGTTCAGGAGTATAGAACTATGACTACAAAACCCGTAACCGATGCGAGCTTCCAAGACGATGTTCTTGGTGCTGACAAGCCTGTTCTTGTTGATTTCTGGGCGGAGTGGTGTGGGCCATGTAAACAGATCGGTCCAGCGCTGGAAGAACTTTCAGAAGAGTTTTCGGGTCAATTGAATATCACAAAAGTCAACATTGATGAAAACCCAGAGACGCCCGGAAAATTTGGCGTGCGTGGTATTCCAACATTGATGATCTTCAAGAACGGCGAACTGGTGGCGACCAAAGTCGGCGCAGCCCCCAAAAGCGCCCTTGCCGCATGGATCAATGAAACGCTTAAAGCCGATTAACGATGATCTTTTAAAACCTCACCTGCGAGATATAGCGAGCCGCAAATAAGAAATCTTGGCGGCTCGTTTATTTTATCCCGGCATGCGGCCGTGACGGCGTCAACAACAGACGCACAAACGCTTACCTTATGCCCAGCCTCTTTTGCTGCTGCTGCCACCGCATCAGCTGAGGCAACGCCGTCATGATCCGCGGCAACCGTAAAGACCTCGGACGCTAGTCCCGCAAAAGGCGCGAAATAACCCGTCGCATCTTTATTGGCCTGCATTCCAGAAATCATCGCCAGTGGTTTTGGGCTGCGCTCTTCCATATCCGCCAACAACTGCGCAATCGCCCGCGCCGCATGGGGGTTATGCCCGCCATCAAGCCAGATTTCAGGCTCTTCCCCCAATAACGCGCGCGCTAAATCGATAAGCGGGCCCTTGCTCAGGCGCTGCATGCGCGCTGGCGCGAAAGTTAAGGAAATCCCTGTAGACAAAATCTCATCGGAAAACTTCAAGCCCGCCGCTTTCACTGCCGCAATAGCAAGACCTGCATTTTCTATTTGGTGGATGCCGGCAAGACGCGGAAGATCAAGATCGGAAAGACCATCATCATCTTGATAGGTCATTCGTCCACGTTCCGGATAAACATCCCACTGTTCACCATAGGCGAAAACTTTGGCGCCAGTATCGCGTGCGCATTGCTGTAATACGGACATGACTTCCGGCGCTTGCCGACCAAATATTGCCGGAGCGCAGCGCCGGAAAATACCGGCTTTTTCTGCGGCGATCCCTCCAAGCGCATGCCCAAGAAATTGTTGATGATCGAGATCCACTGGTGTGATTACTGCTGCGAGCACTTCATCCAGAACATTCGTTGCATCTAGACGCCCGCCAAGGCCAACTTCCATCACCAGATAGTCTGCGGGCGTTTTGGTAAAGGCAATCAGCGCCGCGCATGTCACAGTCTCGAAATAGGTGAGTTTTTGTTCACCTACAACTTCATCACATTGTACGAGCGCGGCAATCAGCGCCGCATCGGAGATCTCTTTCCCGGAGAGTACGATCCGCTCATTAAAACGCACAAGATGCGGTGACGTATAGACATGAACAGTTTTGTCCGCAGCTTCGAGAATCGAACGGATATAAGCAACGGTCGAACCTTTCCATTGGTTCCGGCTACGTGAAACACAGGGGGCAGTTTTCGATGGGGGTTCCCCAAACGCTCAAGCGCTGAGAAAACACGATCGAGCGACAAGTCAATGAGCTTCGGCCGGCGCCGGGCGACCCGGGCGAGAACCAATTCAATATCGTTCATTTATAGACTCTGCATAAAGCTTTTCACAGATTGCTTCGTTTTAAGGTGAATAATTTGAGTATCCGGTATCGGAGACTCCAAAATCGTCAATGCTTTCAATCGACCAGAAATACGGTAAATGAGGGCATATTTCAAAAAGTTCAGGTCAAATCGTTCGGGACAATTTTCTGTAAATGCCGGGCGCGTTTTTCCCCAATATTGTATAGTACGGCAAATAATCCGCCACAAACGAAGCCCCGTCGAAAGGTCAAGAAAGACGATAGCATCAGCTCTTGAAACTCGATCTGGAAATGATGATGAATTATTGCCTTCAATAACCCATCTGTCTGATTCTACTGCATGGCGGAGCATTGCTTGCATATCCATATTACTTCTTTGCACCCAGTGAGGTTTCCAAAACATATTATCCATAAAATATACGGGTAAATTTAGCTGCTTTCCAAGCTGCGTCGCGAGCGTGGTTTTCCCGGACCCAGGCCCACCAATAACCATTATCCGTTTTGTGTTTTGCATCAAAACCATCGTATTTTCTGAGGATAAGAAAACGAACAACTCTAGCACAGCATTGAGGCTCGTAGACTCAAAAAATGCCCTATTCAGCCGCTTTATCAAGAGGGATCGGCGGCGCAACATCTGTCCGGGGTGGTTCCAGCGCAACGGTCTGCAATTGCGGCGGCGCCTGACGGCGTTCCTTGACCAAGACCCGTATGAGCTTTGATATCGTTTCTTTTAAGTGATGGCGGTGAACAACCTGATCGACCATGCCCTTTTCTTCAAGAAACTCAGCACGCTGAAAACCCTCAGGCAGTTTTTCGCGGATCGTCTGTTCGATCACCCGCGCGCCAGCAAATCCAATCAAAGCGCCAGGTTCGGCAAAGTTTACATCGCCCAGCATGGCGTAGGACGCAGTAACACCGCCCGTCGTTGGATTGGTCAAGACGACAATATAAGGAAGCCCAGCTTCTCTCATCATTTGTACGGCAATCGTGGTGCGCGGCATTTGCATCAGCGAAAGAATACCTTCCTGCATGCGCGCGCCGCCAGAAGCGGTAAAGACAATCAACGGCGCACGGCGCGCCACCGCTTCGCTTGCGGCCTTTAACATTGTCTCACCAAGGGCCGTTCCCATTGAGCCGCCCATGAATTTAAAATTCTGAACAGCAATGATCGCCGGAGCCGCATCAATGGCGCCAGATGCGATCTGCATCGCATCTTGTTGACCGGTGCGCTTTCGATAATCCTTTAATCGATCCGTATACTTCTTTTCGTCGCGAAACTTTAGCGGATCAATAATGGGCGCTGGCGCGGTGATGAGTTCAAATTCACCCTTGTCGAACATCATCGTCAAGCGATCTTTTGGTGTGATCGGGAGGTGATGCTGACAGGAAGGGCATACTTGATGCGCTGCTTCCAAGTCGCGCTGGAATATCATCTCGGCGCAGCCGCCGCATTTGGTCCAGAGCGTGTCAGCGCCATCATCTTCGCGTTTGAAAATTTTCTTGATCCCCGGAGGGATGTTTGAAAGCCAACTCATGGTCCGATTTACTCTCCAAATCTTAACTACGGTGCGCGCTGTGGATCGCCTGCGAAATATCGCGGCTTAAGCTCAATACCGCCTTAACGCCCCACCCCACATTATTGGCCTCGCTGGGGCGCTGTTCAAGGGCTTGCGCCAATTCATTCACGAGGGCCGAGCCAACCACCACGGCGTCGGCAAAACCCGCAAATTCCTTCGCTTTTTCAGCCGTTTTGATACCGAAACCAACAGCAACAGGCAAGGCGGATGCAGTTTTAAGGCGCGCTACGGCGCGCTCCACCGAAGAGGCGCCGCCCGCAGCCTTCCCCGTAATGCCAGCAACAGAAACATAATAAATGAACCCGGAGGTGTTTTTTATGATCGCAGGCAACCGGGCGTCATCAGTTGTTGGGGTCGCAAGGCGTATGAAATCAATCCCGGCAGCCCTTGCCGGCAGGCACATTTCCGCATCTTCTTCGGGCGGCAAATCAACAATGATCAGCCCATCGACGCCGGCGCTTTTGGCGGCTGCCAAAAACGCCTCAACGCCATAGGCGTAAAACGGGTTGTAATACCCCATCAGGATCAGCGGGGTTTCATTGTCGCTCTCCCGAAACGAGCGAACCATATTAAGTGTTTTGCGCAATGTGTGACCGGCCTTGAGGGCACGCAAACCCGCGGCCTGGATGGCAGGCCCATCCGCCATGGGATCGGTGAAGGCTATGCCCAGCTCAATGATGTCAGCGCCCGCGCCAGGGAGCTTTTTTAATAGCTCTAGCGAGGTCGCACTATCGGGATCCCCCGCCATGATAAACGGCACAAAGGCGGCGCGGTTTTCAGCTTTCAGCTTTTCAAAACAGGCTTTGATGCGCGACATTTTACAATTCCGGACCGGGTAAATCCTAAACGGCTTGCCTAGCGGGACCTCAGCTAAATGCAATAGCGATAACGCTTTATTGCCACTTACTCCATCACCAGCATCGCGGCGTAAGCCTCTATCCCATAGAAAAGATTGCCAAGGCGGATATTCTCGTCTGCCGAATGCTGGTTATTATCAAAATTGGCGATGGGCAAAATAACAATCGGCGCATCAGACGCCTCCTCGAACATGTAGAGCGGCAACGACCCGCCAAGCATAGGCGCCAGGATCAGATCACCCGCGGCGGCCCGCAAGGCATCTATCAAAGGGGCAACCATGGGATCATCCATCCGACTTTTCATCGCCGGATAACCGCTCTCCCGCTCGACCTTCGCAATCAGCGGATACTTGGCGCGAGTTTTAACGTCCGGGTCCTCACGAACAATATGATAGCCCTGTCGGCGGATATGATCTTCCACCAGATCTATCATCGCCGAAGGGTCATTGCCTTTCACCAGGCGTATGCCGATTGAAGCGCTCGCCGATGGCGGAATAACATTGCGCGCCTTGCTTCCAACTTCTGCGCTTTTCAGCCCCCTTAAGTTGAGCGCCGGGATCATGATGCGCTCGCCAAGCGGGGCATTACTGGCTTCCGTCTCAGCCATGCCAAACAATTTGCGCAAACGATCATCTGGCGCTGGCGCCGCCGCGATCGCGGCGCGATCAAGTGCTGATATTGGTTCGGCGGATTTATAAAAATCCTTGATCAGGACGTTGCCATCCGCGGCTTTCATTGACCCCAGCAGGCGAGAGAGCCGCCATCCCGGCCCCGGCGCCCAGTTGCCATAATGTCCGCTATGAAGCCCGCGGTTGGGCCCATAAACGGTTACACCAAGCCCTGTAACGCCGCGCACCCCGAACACCAGTTGCGGGTTTCCTGACTGGTGCCCGGGCCCATCACAGAAGAGCCACAGATCAATATCTGAAAATTTATCCGCATGCGCTGCAAGGTAGTCATCCAAATGGTCTGAGCCGCGCTCTTCTTCACCGTCAAAGATTAGTTTGATATTGGAGGTGAACGCGATGTTGCTTTCTTGGAGCGCATCGATCGCCGCAAGTAGAGCTGCAAAAGGCGCTTTATCATCGCTGGCCGAGCGTGCATAAATTCGCCAATCAGGATCAATCACATCTCCGGGCACTGGAAACGGAATGATTTCCCCACCATCACTCATCGCCTTTGAATAGAGCACAGGCTCGAAAGGGGGGAATGTCCAATCTGCATCCTCTGTCGGTTGCCCGTCATAATGCACATAAATTGCAATTGTGCGTGTCGCGCCCAGCGTCTCAAGGGAGCCATAGATCAAAGGCGGGGCGCCGTCCTGTTCCAACAACTGCATGGCAAAGCCACGCTCAGAAAACAAATGCGCGATCGTCTCGGCATTCAGACGAATATTTTCCGCATCAAGCGCATCATTGGGAATAGCTAGAAGATCGGAAAAATTTTTGACGATCTGCGCGCCGTTTTGGTAATGATAATCTCTGGCGGCGCTGACGGCGGCGGCGGGTCCTTGAGGAGAGGGTTGCGCCATCGCGCCGCCCGTAAAAAATATCGCCGTTGCAGCTGCCGTAAATAATTTCAATTTCATGCGCATCGCCCCACCTCCCAAAACAAAAAATCCCGGACGCCATTATTGCATCCGGGACTATAATAGATCAATTATCTTGTACTTGTCAGTCTTGCGCGTCTTTTTCCATATAGGCGTCAAGCTCAGCTTTAACCGAAGCGACCACAGCTTTATCCTCTTCGGGGGCGTTCTTGATGGTTTCCATCATTGCGAATGTCCCTTCCAGTTGCGCGCGCATCTCAGGCGGCACCATATCAAGCATGGATTTATCCATGCCTGCCATCATCGCCATAGAATCTGGGTCCTCAGCCTGCATCTTGAGAGCGAGATACGCGACCATCACACGGTCGCCAACGCGGCCCCACTCAGCTGTGGAAAACCCGTGCGTTTTGACCCTGTTGGCAAGCTTACCATGGTCGGATGGATATTTCTCTTTCAACGCCGCAACAGCATTGGAATAGGGTTTAAAGGCTTCCCCCGCTTTTGGCATTGTATCGACCTGGAGATTATCGATCTTGCCTTCAGCATCGAGCTGGTCGCCTAACACTTCGACTGTCGGCAAGCTCGCAACAAATCGCTTGGCTTGATCCGCCGTCAACGGAGCGCCGTCAGCCGCAACAACACCCGTTACGATCAATAGGGCGCCAAGAACGCCAATGGTAAGACAACCGAGAATACGTGTGAACATCAGACTGCTCTCCCTTTTGGAAATATATGGCGCAAAACCAATCGCCTAATTCGCATCCATACTACCATGACTCATGGGCCGCGCTATCGGCTTAATCTGAAATCTTGGTAACTGAACGGCGG
>JAADIH010000310.1 GCA_013151435.1 Alphaproteobacteria bacterium | reverse complement strand
CCAAACGATGATTGGAATTGCACCCTGGCTGGTGTTATTTCCGGGGCTCGCCATTTTCACTTTTGTTTTGGGATTGAACCTTCTGGGTGATGGCCTGCGCCATCGCCTTGATCCCAAAAATATCAGGGCGCGCTGATGGGCGCCATCTTTGAAATGAAAGGTCTGTCTCTAGCAATCGACGGCACGGCTATTCTTGATGGTGTGGACCTTACCCTTGAGGCCGGAGAGACCCTCGGCCTTGTAGGACGATCGGGATCTGGAAAATCCATGACGGCGCTCGCGGCGATGGGCCTGGCGCCCACCGGGGCAACGGTCAGCGGCGCGATCACACTAAATGGTGAGAATTTACGCGTTAAGACCGAGCGCCAAATGTGCGATATTCGCGGGCGCGATATAGCGATGATCTTTCAGGAACCCATGACAGCGCTTAACCCGCTGCATTCCATTGGTGCGCAAGTCGCCGAAACAATTCTTATCCATAGCGATGCGAGTGCCGATACAGCGCTTCAGGATGCTAGCGGCTTGTTGGAACGGGTTGGCCTCCCATCCGAGACAATTCCGTCCACACGCTTTCCCCATGAACTTTCCGGTGGTCAACGCCAGCGGGTGATGATTGCAATAGCCATCGCCATGAAACCATCGGTACTGATCGCCGACGAACCGACCACTGCGCTAGATGCGACGACCCAGGCTGAAATTCTTTCCCTGTTACGGCAACTTACAAAAGAAGATGGTATCGCACTGCTGCTCATCACCCATGATCTCGCCGTGATTGCAAATATGGCGGACCAGATTGTGGTCATGAAGGATGGGCGGATCGTTGAACAAAAAACCCCAGCGCAGTTTTTTGACGGTGAGCAAAGTGATGCAGCAAGAGAGCTGTTGGCCAAGCCAATTCAACGTATTCGATCACAAGAGACGAATGATGAAACTGATGGCGCTATCCTCAAAGCCGACAATGTTGTTTGTCGCTATAGCCTGCCGAGACGGTCTTTGTTTTCACCGCCGGACTATTTTCATGCCGTAGATGGCGTTTCGCTCGCCATCAACAGGGGTGTGAATATTGGCCTTGTGGGTGGGTCCGGCTGTGGGAAGTCCACTTTTGCACGCGCTCTGCTGGGATTGGCGCCCATCGCCGAGGGCCAAATTCAAATTGACGGGCGCACCTTCCCCTCAGCCGATAAAAAATCCATGCGCCGTCTTCGCGCCAAGATTCAAATCGTCTTTCAAGACCCCTATTCCAGTTTCAACCCGTGCCAAAAAATTAAAAAGATTATTGCAGAACCCCTGATCCTTAAAACTGTGCCCCTTACCGATGCTGACAAACACTCATTGGTTGGCGCAGCCCTAGAAGCCGTGGATCTGATGCCTGGGGACGCGCAAAAATACCCTCACGAATTTTCCGGCGGCCAACGCCAGCGCATCGCCATTGCCCGCGCGCTGATCACCGAGCCGGAAATTATTATTTTTGATGAAGCAACTTCTGCCCTGGATGTGGCTTCGCGCAATCATGTATTAGAGTTACTTATGCGACTCTCTTCGCAAAAGAAGATGAGCTATCTGTTCATCACCCATGATCTCAATGTCATCCGTGACATCACCGACCGGGTGCTGGTGATGAAGGAAGGGCGTATCGTCGAAGAGGGCGTAACCGCTGAAATCTTCAACGCCCATACACAAAGTCGTTAATTGCCGCAGCGCCAACACTAAAATATGGGGTTCATACTTTCGCGTAAGCATAGAACCGCGTATCGTGGCGCCATCAGAGGAGACATCAATGCCTGAACCGGGCCCAAGAAATTTAATCACGGATGTTGCTGGCATATCTGTCGGCAACGCCACAGATGAAACGGTCCAATCCGGCGTTACTGTTCTGCGTTGTGATGCGGCTTATGTGAGTGCCGTTGATGTTCGCGGCGGCGCCCCCGGGGGATGTCCTGGCGCCAGAAAATCTCGTTGGCCGGTGTGATGCGATCGTCCTGACAGGCGGATCGGTATTTGGCCTTGCCGCAGCAGACGGCGTCACCAGCGCCTTGTCGCAATCCGGAACGGGCTTGCAAATATCCGATAATGGACCACCGATCCCCATCGTTCCCGCCGCTGTGCTGCACGACTTGGGAAATGACGGCGATAAAAATTGGGGCGACACGCCGCCCTATCGCCAACTGGGTGCAGCGGCCTGCGCCAGTGCGGCGCCAGATTTTAAATTGGGGTCGGTGGGCGCCGGACGCGGCGCCATGGCGGGGGCCATGAAAGGCGGGCTTGGGTCCGCATCCATCATCATTGAGGGTGGGATCACCATCGGCGCCCTTGTTGCGGCCAATCCAACCGGTTCAGTTTATTTCCCCGATGGCAAAACATTTTATGCTTGGCCCTTTGAGCTCGGCAGTGAATTTGGCGGTCAAAACCCGCCATCGCAAAAAGATACGGCAGATCCATTTCCCGTCCATTCGCGCTTAAAGCAAGCACCCAAGGCCGGCGCCAATACGACGATCGCAATCATCGCCACATCGGCGGATCTCACCGGGGTCGAGGCAAAACGCGTCGCCATGATGGCTCATGACGGCATTGCCCGGGCTGTTCGCCCCGCCCACACCCCATTTGATGGCGATATCGTGTTTGTGGTGGCGACGGCAAAAAACGCTCTCCCCGATGAGGCGCCGCTGGTACGCCCGGCGATCATCGCCCAGATTGGCGCCGCTGCCGCTGACTGCCTCGCCCGGGCGATAGCGCGCGCGGTCTTTGAGGCGCGTTAAGCGGGCGATAAATATGGCTCACGCCTCCTTCGTGACAACCATACCTTCACCCTGAGGAGCGAAGCGTCACGAAGGGCGAAAGGGCATAGTTCCTCACCGATGAAGTGAGCCATATTTATCGCTCAACTCTCGAACACCGCGAAACCAAATGCCCAGGCGAGAACACCCTTAATTGTTAACCAAAACTTTAGCCTGCGGTCCGATCTTAAAGAGCCGGACGGAGCCAATACCAATGCGCGACATCATTCTCATCGGGTTTATCTGCGTGTGCCTTATTGCAACGCTGCGCTATCCATTTGTGGGGCTGCTCACCTGGGCGTGGTTTACAGTAATGACACCGCACCAACTTGTATATGATGTTTACGGTATTCCATTGAATATGGTGATCGCTGGCGTCACCATCGCATCCTACATTCTTTCGACGGAAATCACGAAATTTCGATTTAGTACAATCACTGTGCTGATTATTACCTTTGCAGCATGGCTGACAATGTCCCAGATTTTTTCGCTGGATGCACTAAACTCCGCCCCCTATTTTGACCGCTTCATAAAAACGTTATTGTTCATCCTCCTTTGTGTTCAAATGACCACGAGCAAACTGCAATTTAACGCGCTTGTATGGACGCTTGTTGGCGGCATTGGTTTTTTTGCAGTCAAAGGCGCACTCTTCACAATGGTGACCCTTGGCCAGTACCGCGTTCAGGGGCTTCCCCTTACTGTCCTTGAAGACAACAATCATTTTGGCATCGCCGCCGCAACAATCTTGCCGCTGATTTTGTATCTTCGCACGCAAAGCGCGCATAGCTGGATGCGAGCAGCGTTAATGGTTCTTTTCTGCAGCACCATCATCGCAATCATCGGCACCCATTCGCGTGGGGCATTCTTGGCGTTGCTGTTTTTCGGCGGCTATTTCTGGCTTCGCTCAAATCGAAAATTCGCAATTCTTGCAGGGATGATCATCCTGCTTGTTCCCACTATTATGTTCATGCCCGCCAAATGGACTGAGCGCATGACGACCATTACCGAGGCGTCCCAAGATGCATCCTTTATGGGACGGGTTGACGCCTGGGTGATTAATTACAAACTCGCCAAGGCGCACCCGTTTACCGGCGCCGGACTTCGAAACTCCTATCAAATAGATGTCGCCAAATCCGTTGATCCCGAACGCGCAGAGCGGGCCAAGGCGGCGCATAGTATTTATTTTGAAATTCTCGGCGGCGCTGGATTTGTCGGGCTGATTATTTACCTCATGCTGTATGGGGTAGCTTTCTTCAGCGCCTGGCGAATTTATCTGGTGCGGGAAAATTCAAACATTGAGCCTTGGAAATGGAATTTTGCCTATTACGCGCAAATGTCGCTGGTCGTATTTGCGGTTGGCGGCGCTTCAACATCCATGGAAATGTGGGATGGCTATCTCATCGTCATCGCCCTCATCGCGGCGCTTGTCAAAATGACACCACAAGAAGCGCGAGAAGATGGTTATGCCCTCATGACTGTGGGTAGGCGCGCTCACCCTTCCTTCAAGCTGGAATAGCAGAATTTTCAGTCTGGTTATTCTCGTTTGAGGCCACTTCGCGAATCTCATCGGCAAGATCTCGATCCGGGCATTGATCCCCAACCTCAATCTGAATTGTTGACTGGCGGATATCATATTTCTGCTCAAGAAATTCTTTTGCGGCCTCAAGCGCGGTAGCGGCATCACTAGAGTTCTCTACGCATGCATGAAGAGTCAATCGAGGACTCTCGGACGTGATCTGCCAAATTTGTACGTTATGCACGCTTTTGATCGCCGATGATGCATTTTTAAGACCTTCGGAGAGTTCGCGTACATCAATATTCGCCGGAGCGCCTTCGAGTAGAATATGCGCCGTCTCCCGAATTAATCGTATGGCGGAAACCGCAATCAACCCGGCAACGACAAGCGACAACAGCGGATCAATTGGCATCCACCCTGTAAGACCAATCACGATGGCCGCAATAATGGCGGCGACGGACCCCAGCAAATCACCAATGACGTGCAGTATGGCGCCGCGCATATTAACGTCATGCTCATTGGAGCGATGCAAAATCATAAATGCAACGATATTGGCAACCAGTCCAGCAACCGCCACCCAGAACATTAAAGACGCTTCAACTTCTTGCGGGCTTATGAACCGCTGTATTGCTTCGTAGACGATCCAAAATAACAGAACCATCATCAAGATTCCGTTCACAAATGCCGCCAGCACCTGGGCGCGGCGATATCCAAAATGCAATTTTTTATCGGCGGGTCGTACGGCAAAAATCTGCGCACTGACGGCGAGTGCCAATGCAAATCCATCGGTCAGCATATGTGCTGCATCTGCGAGCAGCGCCAGTGATCCCGAGAGGATACCGCCAACGACTTCAACGACCATAAAAATCAAGATGACCGCTAGCGCCCACAACAACCGTTGCGTGTTCGCCTGGTGACCATGAGTATGGTGTCCATCAGCCTGGTGGTTGCGATCAGCCATGCACTCGCCAGTTGTCCGTCATTCCCCGAAACGCTTAATTGCCTTGCGGAGCAAGACTTTATGCTGTCTCGTTATGGGAGAGCAAGAGATGAAGTCACCCGAAACCGGGAAATTCCATATTATGGCATTCATTTTTAATTGCTGACAGAGCCCAAAAAATAGTGACGTGATAACATTTTTATGGCTATTTACGCGTCGGCGACAAAGTTGTGACTGTGTGCGTAGGGCCTAAAGACGGGGTAGTTCAAAATTGGCAGGGGACCCAGGAGTCATTCACGGGCTGAACGCCAGCTTGCTTGCTGCCGCCATTAGCACGGCCGGTATCTTTGCGGCTGCGGGTTTTGGCGCATGGGTTCAAAAGAACAGCTCCTATATATCGGCATTTGCCGTTGGGGTGCTCACCGTCGCCGTGATATTTCACCTTATTCCGGAAGCGGTTTCTTATTCAAAATATTATTCGACCAACGCTTTTAGCTGGGTTGCCTATGGTTTTGCGGCGATGGTGCTCATTGGCATTACAGTTCAAGCTGCGGTCAGTGGTCGCGTTGAGGGCGCTGCGCTGACATTTGGCTATGCGTCAATCATTGCCCTTGGGGCGCATTCCCTACTCGATGGTGTGATCTACGCCGCCACCTTTCAAAATGAACCCTTTACCGGGTGGCTCGCAACTGGCGGTCTGTTGTTCCACGAGTTCCCGGAGGGCGTGATTGCATTCTATCTGTTAGCCCAGGCCGGGCTGGGACGTGCTCGCTCAATCATGATTGCGTTAGTAATGGCAACAATTACAACTGTTGCGGGAACGGTCGGCGCCAACAAATTGATCGATCTGACCGGCGGCCTGACGATGATGGCAATGCTTGGCGGTGCAGCTGGCGGTTTGATTTACGTGCTTATTTTTCATCTCGGGCCGCACGCCGCAAAGTCCCCGAATGGACGCGGTTATTTCGTGGTGGGTTTGGGCGTTATCATCGGCATGATTGCGGTGATCTTAAATTTCCTCACCAGTCACTAAGCCTACTTTCCCTTAAAGGCAGGCTTTCGTTTGGCAAATAATGCTGCGACACCTTCTGCGCAATCTTCGGTGGTGATCATGGTGCGCTGGGTCTGCGCTTCAAACGCCATAGCATTACGTAAACCACTTTCGCACGCTGCACGAAAAATGCGTTTGGTTTGCGCCAATGCGAGCGGCGCCCGTTCCGTTAGCGTATGTGCCCACTCAAGCGCATTGTCTACGACTTCGCTGTCAGCAATCACCCGGTTGACCAGTCCCCAGTCCTGAGCACGCGCAGCATCAATTTTTTCAGCCTCAATTGCGAGCTGGTAGGCGCGCGCATAGCCGAGCTGCTGAGTTAACAACCAGGAGAGCCCGCCATCGGGCACCAGGCCGATATTTGCAAAAGCGCTCATCAAAAAGGCGCCCTCACCCATCACCCGTAAATCACAGCTAAGCGCCACGGTCATGCCAATGCCGGCGGCTGGTCCATTGATCGCCGCAATGACCGGCTTCGGCATGGTCTGAAGAACACTCAAAAATGCGCCATATTCAGCATTCAGAACATCTTCAATACTGCTATCCACATCGACGGCGCTTACATCTGCGCCTGCGCAAAATGCGCGTCCCTCTCCCGTCAGCACCACAGCGCGTATTGCATCATCCATCGAAGCGCGTTTCAGGGCGCCTTGCAGATCGAGCCGCATCTGCCGGTCAAAGGAATTCAGTTTTGCGGGCCGGTTCATTGTGACGAGAGCAACGCCCTCATGCGGTATTTCATATTTGACGGTCATAAGGGCTTGGCTAGTCCTCTTTTCGGCTTACTTTTGTCTTGGCGACATCACCATTGTCACGCTACATACCCCTGATTGCAAAACATCTTTACAGTTTGCATTAATGGCCCACCAAAAGCTGGAAAAGGAATAACCCATGACCGATCGCCGTTTTTTCCGCCAAGAATGCTACATCGCTGGCGAATGGGTCGGCCCCAATGGAGCGGCAGGCGACGAAACTGTTGAGGTGCGAAACCCTGCTACGGGCGAAATTCTTGGCGCCGTTCCAAATTTCGGTCGGGACCAAACCAAGCGCGCCATCGATGCGGCCTATGAGGCTTTTCCGGAATGGCGCAGCCTCCCTCCTCAGGATCGCGCCCGATATTGCATGGCGATCCACGATGCATTGATGGATAATCGAGATGAGCTTGGTGAATTATTGACCATAGAGATGGGCAAACCGCTACCCGAAGCCATTGGCGAGATTGCCTTTGGCGCCGCATTTTTCAAATGGTTCTCTGAAGAAGCAACCAGAATTTATGGCGATGTCATTCCCTCGCCATGGCCCAATAAGCGGATCATCCTGACCAAAGAACCGGTTGGGGTCGTCGGCGCGATCACGCCATGGAATTTTCCAAGCGCTATGCTCGCGCGCAAAATGGCGGCGGCGCTTGCGGCCGGGTGCCCCATCATTTGCAAACCAGCTATTGAAACGCCGTTTTCTGCTTTTGCCTATGGCGTTATCGCCGATGATATTGGTCTGCCAAAGGGTGTTCTCAGCATCATCACTGGCGACCCGGCCCCGATTGCTGACGAGTTTTGCGAAAACCCCAAGCTGCGTAAAATCACTTTCACCGGCTCAACCGCCGTAGGAAAAGGCCTCGCCTCAAAAGCTCTCGCCCATATGAAACGTGTGTCGATGGAGCTTGGCGGCCATGCCCCGCTGATCATCTTTGATGATGCAGACCTTGAGCGCGCGGTCGAAGGCGCAATGATCTCAAAATTTCGCAATTCGGGCCAGACATGTGTCTGCTCCAATCGAATTTATGTGCAAGCCGGTCTCTATGATGAGTTTGCCGAACGCTTCTCCGCAAAAGCCCGCGCGCTTAAAGTCGGCGATGGATTAGAGAGTGGCATTCAGCAAGGCCCGTTGATTACTGAAAAAGCCGTCCTGAAAGTTGAGGATCATATTGCCGACGCCACGCAAAAAGGAGCGAGCGTGATCGCTGGCGGAAAACGCGACCACCTCGGTCTCACTTTTTTCGAGCCCACTGTGCTGCGCGATGTCACCGCCGATATGAAAATCATGCGCGAGGAAACCTTTGGTCCGGTGGCGCCACTAATTAAATTTGATTCAGAAGAAGAGGTCGTCATACAGGCGAACAATACCGAATATGGACTTGCCGCTTATGTGTATACGAATGATCTTGGACGCTCATGGCGCATGATCGACGCACTCGAATATGGTATGATCGCAATTAATGAAGGGGTTTCTTCAACGCCTGTGGCGCCCTTTGGCGGCGTTAAAGGCTCTGGCCAGGGCCGTGAAGGCTCGCGCTATGGCCTCGATGATTATATCAACATTAAATACGCATTGATTGGCGGGCTTGAGAAGTAACGCCTCCCTTTCAGCCAGACGTATCCTCTTCAATGAGGATGCCAATTTGGATGCGGGTGCAATATCCTCCTCGTGTTCTTGGCGAGTTTTGCGTGCGCTATGAGGCCGGCCAATTCTATATTGACGGACCGGTCGATTTCCACATTAGAGGCCACCACAGTCACTTAACCGTTGACAAAAGCTTTTACACAACCAATTGTACAATTGGTTGCTTTTATGAAATACCAATTGATTATGGCCTATGTTGATACTCACCCGTTACGCAGCGCCTTCGTCGCTAACCCTTTGCGTCGTCTAGTGGAATTGATCTCAAATCAGGGAGAAACTCTATTACAGGATGCCGGGTTGGAATTTCCGTCCCGTACGGTCTCCTGCGTATTGTTGATCGGCGAACGCGGCGAGATTTCCGCAGCAGATATCGCCAAAACTCTTTCTCAACCACACCAACTCGTTACTCAACGGATCGATTTACTTATCAAATTGGGTGTCGTTGAACGCCTCGCTGATCCTGCAGATAAAAGACGCAAAATACTCGCGCTCACCCCCAAAGGTGTCATTCAATTCGAATGCTTGAAACTGCTCTTGGCGGAAGCGGATATTGCTTTCACCGCATTATTCGCAGAAATTAACTGTGATCTCCCAACCATCGCATTGCGGATGCTGGACGCCCTGACAACCACACCAATATTAGACCGCGTGAAAGCGGCCCAAACCTCTTCTAGCAAAAGCTGATAGCCCTATCATGAAAAGAGTCCAAAAATGAATTATAGAAAAGCACTTTTACTCAGTGTCATCACCATTTTTAGCGTCACCGCCTGCGAAACACCTGACGCAAGTTCGGCACAGTCGCCAACCGCCTTGTTTTCCGAACCCTGGAATAGCGGCCTGGATGCTGCAGAGGCAGATTTTCAAATCCAACAGATAGACCCAAACACCTTCGCCATTCGCCAATCGCTCCATACGACCTTCGAGGCGCCATTTCTCTATCTCATCTTTGGAACCGATAAGGTAATCCTGGTTGATACCGGCGTTGAGGGTGTTGATCTAAGGTCAATTGTTGATCAACAAATCGAGGCTTGGCTTTTGGCAAATGGCCAAGAAAAAGTTTCGCTCATCGTCGCACACTCCCATGCCCATGGTGACCATGTAGGCGGGGATGATGGATTTTCCGATCGTCCCGACACAGTCGTCGTCGGCCATAGCCCAGAAGACATTGCAAAATTCTTTAATATAGATGCCTGGCCAGTTAGTACAAAGGCCGTAGATTTAGGCGATCGTATGGTGGATATACTCCCCACCCCCGGCCATCATGACTCGCATATTATGATCTATGATCGCACTACTGATATTTTATTCAGTGGGGATACCATTTATCCCGGCCGCATATATTTTCGATGCGGTAATATAGCCGAACTCAAAGCTAGCATCGATCGGATTGCCGATTTTTCGAGCACCAATAACATTCGCTGGGTTCTGGGCGCCCATATTGAGATGACCACAGAACCGGGACAATCATTTCAATCTGAGGATCGCACCCGACAAAATGAACATGCCTTAGAATTGCAGCCTGGCATCATTAATGACATGCATGCCGCTCTTGGAGCAATGATCGACGCCCCCCGCGTTGAGTCGTTTGATGAATTTGTTCTATTTCCTATTCCCACAGATCCACGCGGGAAAACGCCACCAGATTGGTGCAAAGCAGACAATGCATCCGAGTAAAACTTAGCGCTTCTGATCCTTCACCGCATCGTCAAAGAGGTCGTGCAAAGTCGCGGCTTCCTTGTCAATGTCATGGTTGTGCTCAATACGTGCGCGACCCTCGGCGCCTTTGGCGGCAAGTGTTTCTGGCGAGGCGGACAGCGCCTCGCGCATAACATCGACTAGCGCATCATGAGAGCCCGCCGGGATGATCCAGCCGCAGCCCTCGTCAACAAGCTCCGGGATGCCTGCAATATAGGTGGAAATCACCGGGCGCTCGAGCGCCAATGCTTCCATGATCACAACCGGCAATCCTTCCGCATAGCTCGGCAGCAACAATACTCGCGCGTCAGAAATCATCTGG
>JAADIH010000269.1 GCA_013151435.1 Alphaproteobacteria bacterium | reverse complement strand
GCCTTTTGTACCTGTCAGTGATCCAAGTTCAATCAACTGCCACACGGGTCCAATGAAGGGGATGATGACGATGAGACACCACAAACCGGTTTTTTCGCGATCATGGTAACGCTTTACTGAGGCGCAAAATCCAATCCACAATATCGGCAAGAAGGCCAGGGTTATCGCGCGCGGCAATTCTGATTGTCCAGAAATAACCCCTTCAAACGCTGCGCCTGGATCGGCAAAAATGGGCGTGAAAGCGACGCTCGCGATCACCAACATGATGGCGGCATTGATCAGCTGGATAGTCCACCAGCTTGGCCGACTGATACGTCCAAACGGACTGAACAGAAATGACAAAAAAACCATCGGTCTCTACCCAATAAGCCAAGCGGGTAGCTTATAGCTATCTGGTAGCCTGCATTTTAAAGAGGTGCATAAAAAGCAGTATTGTTCCTCAATTCTGAATAAAGTATAGGCAGAGCATTTGTGACTGAGCACGGGCTCGGATAGAATAGCTAGCAATGACTGAGCACAAATTAGATTGGTCCGTGAAGACTCCTTTCATTCAGCGCCGAACGGTGGTTGCCGATGACCAGGATGCATTCGGTCATGTGACGAATGTGCGCTATATTGATTGGGCGATGGAAATTGCCTGGGCGCACACCAATGCTCTGGGATTATCCTTTGCCGACTACGAGCGGCTTGGTGTGGGCTGTGTTGTCTGGCGCCATGAATTTGATTATCTCGCCGCCGCAAGGGCAGGGGATGATTTGGCGATTGCCACATGGATTTCTAAAAACGACAATCGCATTCGGCTGACTCGCGCCTTCGAGATGCGTCTGGTATCGAACGGTAAGGTTCTGTTTCGCGGACAGACTACGTTCGTTGCCATTGATATGAAAACCGGTAAGCCTACACGGATGCCAAGAGAATTTATTGAGGCCTATCAACCCGCCCAATAGGAGATGAAAATGCCGTCATTTGATATCGTTTCTGACGTTGATATGGCTGAAGCCGACAACGCCATCCAGAATGTGACGCGCGAGATAACAACGCGCTATGACTTTAAAGGGTCAAAATCCACCATTGAGATCAAAGAGGGGGTCATCACGATCTTTGCTGATGACGATCTGAAGCTGCGCCAACTCCATGAGATCCTTCAGGGCAATATGCAAAAGCGCGGGATCGAACCGGGGTCTCTGGATTACCAAAAGGTGGAACCCGCCGCCGGCCAGGCCGTGCGCCAACAGGTTTTATTGAAACAGGGGATCGAGAAGGACCTCGCCAAGTCCATTGTGAAGGCGATCAAGGGTGAAAAACTGAAGGTCCAGGCTGCTATTCAGGGCGATGAGCTGCGGATCACCGGGAAAAAACGGGATGATCTGCAGGAGGTTATCGCCTTCGTGAAGGGGATGAAGAATGAGCAGCCTTTGCAATACAAGAATTTCCGCGATTAACGGGCAGTTTGTGCGCTAGCCATCAGGGGCGCCATCGGATAAGACCGAATGATACAGGGAGGGCGCTGATGTCCGAGATTGAACCAACGATACTGGAAATCATTAAAGAGCACGCTGTGGGGCTGACGGGTGAGGTCACGCGCGCGACCGAGATTTCAGATCTTGGCATCGACTCATTTTCCATTGTTGAAATCATCTATGAGGTCGAGGAAAAGCTGAGCGTTGAAGTACCCTTTAACGCCAATGAAAATCCGTTTGGCGAAATGAAAACCGTGGGTGATCTGATTGACGCCCTTCAGAACTTGATCAAGACTTAATCACTTCATGAATCGCAAAGTTGTCATTACGGGAATGGGCGTTGTCTCGCCGATTGGCGCTGACGTGCCATCCTATTGGGAAGGGCTTTCCACGGGCAAATGCGGTATCGTTAAGCGCGACTATTTTGCGGACGATTTGAGTATCACTTTGGTGACGGCGCCGGTCGAGGGCATCGATGATAGATTGTCGGCGCTTGGCCGGGATACGGCGCGGGCTGACCGTGTATCGAAATTGGCGGTGGCGGCGGCGGATGAAGCGATTAAAAATGCGGGGCTCGAACTTGATGATGCATTGAGTTCGCGTGCGGCCTGTATCATTGGCACTGGTATTGGCGGACAGACGACCTTCGATCAATGTTATGTCAATATGCTTCGCAAAGGGCGCCGACCACATCCATTGTCGATCTTAAGAATTATTCCAAATGCACCGGCGAGCCACATATCAATCCGTCACTCCTTGCGTGGGCCATCCTTTGCGATCTCCAGTGCATGCGCTTCAGGTACCCATTCTATTGGTGTTTGCGCAGATCTCATTCGGCACGGCGGGGCTGATGTGGGTTTGGCGGGCGCCAGCGAAGCGATCCTCACTTATGGCGCCATGGCCGCGTGGCGCGCCATGCATATTCTTGCGGATGAAACTTGTCGTCCGTTTTCAAAAAACCGCAATGGTTTGGTGATCGGCGAAGGCGCAGGCATCCTTGTGCTGGAAGAAGAAGAGCACGCAAAAAAACGCGGCGCCAATATTCTGGCGCGTATCGCGGGCTTTAATATGAATGCTGACGGTAATGATATGATCAACCCGTCGGTCGATGGCGCGGCCGATGCCATCCGCGGCGCCTTAACGGATATAAAAATCTCTGATCCGTCTGCGGTCTATATCAACGCGCACGGTACGGGAACGTTGATGAATGACCCTACGGAGAGCAAGGCCATCCGTTCTATCTTTGGCGCCGACGCAGACGAGCTGATTGTCTCATCAACAAAATCCATGCATGGGCATCTGCTCGGCGCGGCGGGAGGGATTGAAGCCATCGCAGCTGTTCTCGCTTTGCAAAATAATCTGGCCCCGCCTACCATCAACCTTGATGAGCCCGATCCGGATTGTGATTTAAACTATGCTCCCAACCAGGCGGTTGAGCGGAAATTTACTCATGCGGTATCGAATTCATTCGCCTTTGGCGGGTTGAATGCGGTTGTGGCTTTCGAGAAAGTTTAGAGCGCCGGGCGAAAAAGTGGTTACCGGTTTTTCGCATCAACCGGCGCGCAGTAAAGAATCTAAAGTGTCGGATGATTTTCTATAAATCGTACAACGCTTTAGGCGGTTTTCGCAGCATGACTGCGTTTGCTTGGGATCATCTTATGAATCCGCGCCCGCAACCATACGAACCCGCTAATCATCAGAACCAATCCGATATACCGAACGATATGAATGCCGAGATCATTGAAGAATGTTTTGAACATCGCGGCGATCGATGCGTAGATGGATTGAATATCCGCGCCTGAGGCGCCCATTTCTGCGATTGGCCAGACCATCCGGTCGATGAGCAATGCCAGCAACGCCATGCGCCAGATGTTGGTGTCTCTTTTCGCGAACATCGCAAACAAGAAAGAGAGGATGATTGCCCTTGGCAGATCGGCGCCGGAAAAGCCGATAGCGATAATATATTGCAGATCTTCCATGGTTCAATCTCCCTCGTGGATTGCCTAGATGCTTATTTTCGACCCATTAAGGTTAACGGCATGTAAAAATTACGTCTTTGCGAAGCAAGAAACGGGTGTTTACTGCTGATCCAACCCACTATTTTGGCTGAATGAATATGAATACACAGATGAAAGCTGAGCGCACGGGTGGACCAGTGCGGCTGGATGGTTTTGCGCCGGTGGCGAAGGCCATCGATTTTTTGGTAGACCAATATGAGCGCCATCCGGACTTGGAAGCGACGGCCGCACATGTTGGGCTATCCCCTCAGCATTTCCAACGCGTCTTTAAGGCTGGCGCTGGCGTATCGCCCAAAAGATTTCTGCAATATCTGGCCGCCGGTGAGGCAAAGCGAGCGCTGAAGCGCGGGGAGAGCGTGCTTGACGCCACGTTTTCCGCCGGGCTTTCAGGGCCGTCTCGCCTGCATGATTTGTTTTTAGCCTCTGAAGCCATGACTCCTGGCGCTTATCGCCAAAAAGGGGAGGGGCTGACCATCCGCTATGGCCGTGTGGATGGTCCATTGGGGCGTGCGCTTGTCGGGGTGACAGAGAAAGGGATTTGCTGGCTGAGTTTTTCCGGCGCCGTTGATGAAGCCGGTCAGATTGAACAAATGAAAGGCGATTGGCCTGCGGCGAAATTTGTTGAAGATTTTGAAGCGGTGGCGCTAATCGCTGCGCGAGCATTCACATTTGTGGCGGGTGGGCGCCTTGATGCCCCCTTGGGACTTTATGCTCAGGGAACGAACTTTCAGTTGAAAGTCTGGGAGGCGCTTTTGAAGATACCATCCGGTATTTGTGTGACCTATGGCGATCTTGCTCGCCAGATCGGTTCGCCCAAGGCATCGCGCGCTGTTGGTTCTGCGGTGGGCGCCAACATGATTTCACTTTTGATCCCGTGCCACAGAGTGATTTTGTCCTCGGGAATAGTCCACAATTATCGTTGGGGTACGCCGCGCAAAAAAGCCATCCTGGCGATGGAGCAGGCTGCAATCGCGGGGTAGGCGACCGCTTTTTCTGATTGCAGCCGTGAGTAGGGAAGTGGGACATAAGAGAGTGATCGCGCCATATTAAAAAAACGCCCCGGTGGCCCGGGGCGTCTTTAGAGTTAGGTGCATCTCGTGAAGTCGATAGGCAGTTTTCGTTATTGTTCAGCTTCTTTAAGCGACTGAAACAACTTTTTCTTCCTGTGGATCGCGCAACACATAGCCGCGGCCCCATACAGTTTCGATATAATGCTCGCCTTGCGTTGCGGCTGCGAGTTTCTTGCGCAGCTTGCAGATAAAGACGTCGATAATTTTCAGTTCCGGCTCGTCCATGCCGCCATAGAGGTGATTGAGGAACATCTCTTTGGTCAGTGTCGTGCCCTTGCGCAGCGACAGAAGTTCGAGCATCTGGTATTCTTTGCCCGTCAGATGAACGCGCATACCAGCAACCTCGACAGTCTTGGCGTCAAGATTGACGATAAGATGCCCGGTTGTAATGACTGATTGTGAATGACCTTTGGAGCGACGCACGATGGCGTGGATCCGCGCCACAAGCTCATCCTTGTGGAATGGCTTTGTCATATAATCGTCGGCGCCGAACCCAAGTCCGCGTACTTTTGTTTCAATGTCGCCCTGGCCGGTCAGGATCAGAACTGGTGTGTTGACTTTTGAAACCCGCAAAGATTTCAGAACATCAAATCCAGTCATATCCGGTAAATTGAGATCTAGAAGGATTATGTCGTAGTCATAAACTTTACCAAGATCGACGCCTTCTTCGCCAAGATCGGTAGTATACACATTAAAGCCGTCTGATTTCAGCATCAGCTCAATGCTTTGGGCGGTGGCGCCGTCATCCTCGATGAGCAAAACCCGCATAGTCGGTCTCCTTGTCGTCGCGCGCTTTCCCCTTAATAATCATGAAGTGCGCATTTTTGTTTGTATGCTCAAAGCTAACGATAATTTGCTTTCACATTGGTTAACGGTGTGAACGGCATTGTTCATTTTCGCCCGATTTTTTAAGTCCTCGAAAATAAATCTTACTGTCTATGTCCCGTCATTGCTTGATTTGCAGGGCTTGTCATTAAGCATATTGAATTTTTTCAAGTTAATTCAATTAGCTGGATTTCGTAGGGAGCAATCGTGCTTCGTATAGCCCCATACGCACAAAAAGTAGCTCAACTGGGTTTGCGGTTAAGCATTATCAGTAATGTTTGTCTGATTGTACGCGTACTTATGTTATGAGTTTGAGCCGATGGTTTCGATTCCGATTCAATTGCGCGCCGCGATCAAAACAATAGTGATGTGACTTTCGTTTTGACGCCCTCCCATTCAAGTAAAGATATTGATGTACGCATCTGGGTATTGGGTGAGCTCACAATTGCCGCAGGCTAGAGCGCCGGACGTTTAGTAATGCGGTCAACTTTTAAGACATTGTTAATGAGTATTCGATGATGATGAATCCTGGCTGATTCGTTTCGTTCCGTTTCTGTTCCGGAATCATCGTCGAAAAACTATGATTTTAGACGAATCATCCTTTGCGTCCCATCAAATACCATGATATCCCATGCAATACCAAGAATTCACATGAATTCCACAGTATTTAGGGCGGTGCATCCCATGGGCGGGCCATGGGTGGGTTTGTGCCGCGGCGGAGGGAAGCGGCATGCGGCGCGGGGCAGAGACCTTATTTTTGGGGTCTTACGTCAATAAGATTGACGCGAAAGGACGGCTGGCGACGCCAGCCCGCTTTCGCCGTGTGCTTGACCTTGAAAAGAGCGCTGTCATTTATTGCATTCCGTCCACGGAAGAGCCCTGTCTTGAATGCGGTGGCGCGGATTATATCGAAACGCTGATGGCGTCGATTACAGCGCTCGATCCCTTCTCCAGTGAGCGCCGCAGCCTTGAGCTCACCGTAACAGCGCGCATCACGGAAGTCTCTCTCGACAAAGAGGGGAGGGTCATCCTACCGAAAAAATTGCGCAGCCATGCATCACTGGACGGGGAGGCGCTTTTTGCCGGGCTCGGGCATTCTTTCCAGATCTGGGCCCCGGAAGAGTTCCGACGTGTCACCGAGGCTGAAGAAAAGCTCACCGGAGAAGCAAAACTCTCCTTAAGAAATCCAACGCCAGTGGGGGGTGTGTAATGAGTTACGCAGCCCATGCGCCGGTAATGATCAAGGAAGTTTTGGCGGCGCTGGCGCCCAAAGCGGGCGGTATTTATGTGGACGCGACTTTTGGCGGCGGCGCCTATACGCGGGCCATTTTGAAAGCCGCTGATTGCAGCGTCTATGGTTTTGACCGCGATGCAACAGTGCTTGAGCGCGCGAAAAGTTGGGCCGCAGAATTTGGTGATCGATTGCGGCTTATCAATCGACCATTCGCTGAAATGGTGGAAGTGCTGCGAGAGCAGAGTGTCGGACAAGTCGATGGCGTTGTGTTCGATCTTGGCGTTTCTTCCATGCAGCTTGATGAGGCTGAGCGCGGGTTTTCATTCCGGCAGGAAGGGCCGCTATCTATGCGCATGGATGGGGGCAGGCCTGATGCGGGCGATGTTGTGGCTTTTGCGGATGTGCGTGAGCTCTCCGCAATTTTTAAATTCTATGGCGAAGAAAAACGCAGCGGTGTGATCGCGCGGGCCATCGTCGCCGAGCGTGACCGTGCGCCCATCCTCACCACGACAGCGCTAGCCACTATTGTAGAGAAAGCCGCGCCAGCGCCCGGCTCGAAGATTCATCCGGCAACGCGAATTTTTCAGGCGCTGCGGATTTTTGTGAACAATGAACTTGGCCAACTTGTTGAGGGCTTGCATGCAGCAGAAGAATTGCTTTGCGCTTCCGGGCGGCTTGTGGCCGTTACGTTTCACTCGCTTGAAGACAGGATCGTGAAACGCTTTTTTGCGAACCGCAGCCCGGCTCAGACATCGGGTTCCCGGCATGCACCGCCAACGGAAAAAATAGTCCCTAGTTTTCAGCCGCTCTATCGCAAAGCCATCGAGCCACAGGTGGAAGAGGTAGAGACCAATCCCCGTTCACGATCGGCGAAATTGCGGGCGGGTATTCGTCTTGATGGACCGTCGGTGATTATACATGACGAAAACCTGGGGGAACCGCGACGTGTGACAGTTAAGAATATGCAGAAGGAGAATAGTTTATGATCCGGATTACAACTATATTTTTATGCCTTTTGCTGGCGGCGGCCGCCGCTGGCCGATATCGTGCCGAGGTTTCCGTCAAGGAAACGCGGTCTGAATTAAAGCGTCTCGAACTCAGCAAAGTTGAGGAGTTGCGTTCAATTCAAATTTTGCGCGCTGATGTAGCCTATCTTGAAAATCCGCAACGCCTGTCGGAAATTGCCAATTCAAAAACAGATTTGCGCCCCTCTGAGCGCGGGCAGATCCTCACCGCGAGAGAATTTGCTGTGCTGATGAACGGCGTAGAATTTGACGAGAAATCAGATCCAGACTTCACACCGAGTGATGTGATTACCAATGCGATTGCGATGGCGCAGATTAGCGACGCCCGGTAAACAAGGAGGGCGGCGCAGATATGTTTAAACGCTCGCGGACAAGGGCAAAGCCCGCAGCCTATGTGATCTCAGAGACCGAGACCGCGCAATTTGTGGGCAACTCGCTGCATATCAAAGCGCGTAGCGGTCGTGTGCGTCAGGCGGAGCGGGCGAAAACCCGTATCATGATGTGCGCCGTGATGTTCGTGTTTGCTTTTGTTGGGCTGGCCGTTCGTCTCGCCACTGTTTCATTCGGCCAAATGGAGCCTGCGGCGCGTCTTGCTTCGGTCCAGCTTGTGGATGAGCTGCGCCCGGAGATCATCGATCGCAACGGCGCTTTGTTAGCGACGGATCTGCCGATGATTGCCCTTGAAGTGGCTGGTCATGATGTCTGGGATGCGCGCGAGACTGTACGCGGTCTTTCAGAAATTTTGCCAGGTATAGATGAGGTTTCGCTCGAACGAAAATTGCGTGAAGGGCGCTATGTTGAAGTCCGTACAGACTTAACCCCTTCCGAGCGCCGGGCGATTTTTGATCTTGGTTTACCGGGAGTGAAATTTGCCGCGCGCATGAAAAGATTTTATCCGCAAGCTGATCTGGCATCCCATATTGTCGGGCATAACGAGCCCGGCAAAGGCGGTGTCATGGGGCTGGAGAAAGTTGCCAATCGATGGCGCGGCGGGGAGACGATGCGCGCCTCCATTGATATTCGGGTGCAGCAAGTCCTTGAGGATGAATTGCACAAAACCATGGAAAAGTTCAGCGCTGAGGCTGCTTGGGGCGCTATCATGGATGTCGCGACCGGTGAAATAATTGCGCTTGCTAGCCTCCCGGATTTCGATCCGAAAATGCACCGGGCGCCGCACCGGCGGATTCTCGCCGTAATCGCGCCACCTATGATCGCTACGAATTGGGATCGGCGTTTAAATCCTTCACGGCTGCCGCCGCGTTGGAAGACGGCGTCGCCAGTGAGGGTGAGGGCACGCTCTATGATGCGCGTGGCGGATTTCGAGTTGCTGACCGGATGATCAAAGACTTTCATGGTGAGAATAGAATGTTGACCCTGTCGGAAGTGGTTCAACACTCATCTAATATTGGCATAGCGCGGATTGCGGGCGATCTCGGGACTGCACGTCAGAAATTCTATTTGAAAAAACTGGGGTTTTTCGAGGCGCTGTCGTTTGAACTTTCTGAAAACCGTCCACCCGAATTGCCGAAGCATTGGGGGCCGGTGGAAACGGCGACGATCGCTTATGGTCATGGCATTTCCGTGACGCCATTGCATTTGTTGACGGCTTTTGTAGCTGTTGTTAATGGCGGTATTTATTACGACCCGACATTCATTGCTGCCGAGCGCCAGCCCAAAGGGGCCCGTGTATTCTCGCCTGAGACCAGCTTGGTCATGCGCCGTATCTTGCGGCGCGTGGTGACGGATGGAACGGCGAGCTTTGCGACCGCGCCGGGATATTTTCCCATCGGCAAAACCGCAACAGCGGATAAGCCCGCGATTGGCGGCTATGATAAAAATTCCCGGATTTCGAGTTTTGTCGGCGCCGTTCCCGGTTATGCGCCGCGCTATGCAATCCTCGTTAGCTTTGATAACCCACAACCGTTGAAAGAAACTTATGGTTATGCAACGGCTGGCTGGACTGCGGCGCCGGCTTTTTCACGAATTACGGAACGTATTGCGCCGCTGCTCGGGCTCTCTCCGGTAAATGAGGCGACGGCCCTTTCCGTGTTTGTTTCTGGCTCTCCGGTCCTCGTTAAGGAAGCACACTTGAATGCGTCAACATCTGAGAGGTTGCCGTGAAACTATCAGTGCTGGCGGGTGAGACATTTTCCAATGATCCTGAAATTGCGGGGCTTACCGCCGACAGCCGTGCGGTTCGGCGCGGGTTTCTCTTTGCCGCGCTGCCTGGCGTCATTGCCGATGGCGCAAAATTTATTCCTCAAGCTGAGGAGAATGGCGCCGCTGCTATTTTAGCGCGCCCTGGCGTGCATTCGCACTTGCCCATTGTTATCGACCCGGAGCCCCGTCGGCGCCTTTCGCATGTAGCTGCAAAGTTTTTTCCGCGTCAGCCTAAGATGATCGCGGGGATCACAGGCACCAATGGTAAGACTTCGACGGCGTCTTTTGTTGCGGAACTTTGGGCGATGCTGGGTAAATCATCGGGCAGTTTAGGAACGCTCGGCGCCAAGGGTAAAAATTATTGCCGGAAGCTTGCCCATACAACGCCAGACCCGGTGACGCTCCACAGTGTGCTGGATGAAATGGCGGGCGCAGGAATTTCCCATCTTGCGATGGAGGTTTCCAGCCATGGCTTAGCGCAAGATCGTGCAGACGGAGTGCAGTTTTCAATTGCCGCCTTCACCAATATCACCCAGGATCATCTCGATTATCACAGAAATGCTGAAAACTATTTCAGGGCGAAGCAGAGGCTTTTTCAGGCGTTGCTGCCGGATGATGGTGTGGTGGTTGTGAATGCTGATGGCGATGGCGTCGCGGCTATTATAGAAATTGCGAAAGCCCGGGACTTGCGGATATTGACAACGGGGGCTGCAGGCGATGATCTGAAACTGGTCGGCGCGAGTGCGCAGCCATCCGGCCTTGATATAAATATTATGGCGCGTGGTGTATCTTATAACTTGCGCTTACCGCTGATTGGCGGTTTTCAAGCCGAGAATGCACTCCTTGCGGCTGGTATTGTTATTGCCTCGGGAGAGCCAGTTAAAAAAGTGCTGCCCTTGCTGGAGAAACTTTCCGGCGTTCCAGGGCGGATGCAGCGCGTGGCCGAGATCATTTTCGATGATGGGGCCGCCGGTGTCTATGTGGACTATGCTCATACGCCCGATGCCGTAGAGACGGCATTGTTGGGAGTTCGGCCTCATGCGAAAGGCCGGGTGATTGCGATTATCGGCGCGGGGGGTGATCGCGATAAGACTAAGCGACCCTTAATGGGGAAGGCGGCAGCGGCCCATGCTGATGCGGTTATCGTTACGGATGATAATCCGCGCACAGAAGACCCGGCGCAAATTCGCCAGAAAATCTTGAAGGGCTGTCCGGGGGCGACAGAAATTGGGGATAGGGGGCAGGCTATTGCGGCGGGGGTAGCACAGCTTGGCGCGGGGGATGTTTTGTTGATTGCGGGGAAAGGCCATGAGACCGGTCAACAGGTGGGTATGGAAGTTTTGCCGTTCAGCGATGAAGAAGCAGCGATTGCTGCGGCGCAGAACCGTATGAAGGAGCTTGGGAGATGACGGAGAGTTTAGACAACGGCAATCTATGGACAGCATATGAAGCTGCGGCGGCCACAGGCGGGGCGTTATGCGCGCGCGGCGGTGATCCAGAGCATTGGACAGCCGAAGAGTGGGAAGCCATTGGGATTTCGATTGATACGCGCAGTTTAAAGCCTGGCGAAATGTTTGTGGCGCTCCGTGATGCCCGCGATGGGCATGAGTTTTTAGAAAATGCTTTTGAAGCGGGCGCGAGCGTAGCGCTGGTTGCTCATGCGCCGGATGATGCGCCCGAGGGCGCACCGCTTTTGGTTGTCGGCGATACACTGGAGGGTCTCAAGGATCTTGCCTTGGCGGCGCGCCAACGCAATTTTGGCAAACGCATCGCGGTTACAGGAAGCGCCGGAAAAACCAGCACCAAAGAAATCTTGCGGGGGATATTATCACCCTCTGGTAAAGTTCACGCCGCAGATAAAAGCTTTAACAATCATTGGGGTGTGCCGTTAACGCTCGCGCGCTTA
>JAADIH010000243.1 GCA_013151435.1 Alphaproteobacteria bacterium | reverse complement strand
ACTCGCGGTTCAACCGGCGTTACCGATAATGTGCGGGTCGCGCCCAATATGCGCTTTCCGATTGAAACAGGGCCCGCCTTCGCCAATTCGCAAATTTTTATGCCCGGTGGATTTGGATATGTAGGCGGCTGGGAAGGGCCTGGCGGCCATGAAAACGCCCGGGAGAATTTCGAATATCCCTGGCGTGACGATTATTGCGAAGTTCGAAATGATCCGAAGATACACACAAATGCCCTTTGCCCTGGTGGGCGTGGGCATCAAGGTCAGGATATTCGGGCCCAGACTTGTGAAAATGCGGTGTTTTGGGCGGTTGCGCCTGAAGATGGCTATATCAGCTATGTGGGCAGCATATCGTTCAACTTTCGCGGCGATAGTGGGCGGAAATACCGCTTCATGCATGTGGATCTGCCGCCGCCGGATAAAGATGAATATACGGCTCTTGCCGCAGAGGGAACATTTGTTCGTTATGCCAAGGGAGAGCGTATCGGGCTGGTTTCGGATTTATATACGGGCGGCAGTCGTTTGACCACAGTGCACATTCATTTTGAAATTATTGATGCTGCAGTAGTAAATGGAAATATGACCGGGAATCAGGCCCTGCCGCCTTATTCGAGCTTAGTGGCGGCTTATGAACGCTTAGTGGGCGATAATCCTGATCAAATTAATCCGGTTACGATACCGACGGATGGCAGTGTTTGCGATTTGCCCCAGCGGCCGTAGAGAGTATAGATCCGCCATCATCTTTGAGCTCCTTGGTCTTATGCGCCCGTCTTTCATTTTGACCCTTGCCGTTGACACTGTCGAACTTCTCCCATGGTGAGGGTCGTCTCCATGGGCGTTTTGTGGCTTTATAAAAATACGCTGTCGCCGGTGTTGTATTTTTTTGGCGCCCGTTGCCGCCACATGCCGAGCTGCTCGGAATATGCTGCTGAGGCGTATTGCAAACACAAATCAGCCCGCGCCTTCTGGCTTAGCCTTTCACGGTTTTTGCGGTGCCACCCCTTTGGCAGCTCAGGGTATGATCCGGTTCCGGATGAGACCCCCGATGTGGGATGGCGTTTCTGGCGTTTGGGGGATTGGGCGTGGAAAGAGCGGGGCATGGGATCTGATTGTTGTGACAAACCCGATAAGAGTGCGTAGTAATCTCTGCCGCATATTTTCGTTTTTGGTAATGCACAGATGATCAATATTACTTTCGCCAGTTGCAATGAGTTTCCCGCGATCCAGCCTGGCGATGCGATTGTGGCGCGTGCACTCGAAAAGCATGGTGTGAAAACCATCGCTGCGCCCTGGAATGGCCCGCAAGAACCATTTGAAAGTGTGGATGCAGTCGTCATCCGTTCTGCTTGGGATTATCCGGCCGCGCCCACGGCTTTCGAAGCATGGCTGAAAAAAATAGAATCAGGACCTCTGGCCATCAATTCACTGGCGTTGATGCGCTGGAATTTATCCAAACGCTATCTGCTATCGCTTGCTGAAAAGGGCGCGCCCTTGCCGCCCAGTCGTCTTGTTGAGCCGACAGCCGCATCGATTGCAGCAGCTATGGACGAACTCGGCCTTACTCAAGCGGTGGTAAAACCGGAATATGGGTCGACCAGCAGCGGGCTTTCCGTAGTGGCGCGCGAGGATGATGATGGTATTGACCGGGCTGCTCAAAATCTGGCGATGCCTGGGATCGTTCAGCCCCTGATCTCCGAGATCACCACCAAAGGAGAGACATCCTTCATCTTTTTTGACGGTGATTTCTCTCACGCGGTGACAAAGCGCCCGAAAAGCGGCGAAATTCGTTGCCAATATGAGTTTGGCGGATCAACAAAAGCCATTGAGCCGCCTCAATGGGCCATCAAGGAGGCGAGCCGTATTATCACAATGTTGCCGGAGCACCCCATTTATGCCCGTATCGACGCCATTCTTCTTGACGACACTATGCAGCTTATGGAAGTCGAACTGATTGAGCCGGAGCTCTTTTTCAACTATTGCCCTGAAGCTGCGGACCAGTTTGCCGCTGTGATAATGAAACGCATATAGAAAAGCACTAACAAAGCAAAGTCACGTCATGCCCGCCATTACTCTTCCCGACGGTTCCGTACGCCAATATGAAGGCGCAGTCACCGGAACCCAAATCGCCGAAAGCATTTCCAAATCGCTGGCCAAAAAGGCGCTGGCGATTAAGGTCGATGGTGCGGTGTGCGATCTCTTTGGCGAAATCAGCAAAGACGCATCGGTGGAAATTATCACCCGCGAGCATGAAGATGCGCTTGATCTGATCCGCCATGATGCGGCGCATTTGATGGCCCAGGCGGTGCAGGAACTTTTCCCTGGGACGCAAGTCACCATTGGTCCAAATATCGAGGACGGTTTCTTTTACGATTTTGCACGGGACGAGCCCTTTTCAAGTGACGAGTTGGTAAAGATCGAAAAGCGCATGTCGCAAATTGTCGATGAGGGTCGCCCGACGCGCAAAGAAGTTTGGGACCGGGCCGAGGCGATCCGCCGGTTTACCGAAATGGGTGAGGCATACAAAGCAGAAATCATCGAGGATTTGCCGGGTGATGAAGATATAAAAGTTTATTATCACGGCGATTGGTTTGACCTTTGCCGTGGCCCGCATTTGCCGAGTACGCGGCATATCGGCAAGGCGTTTAAACTGATGAAGGTAGCGGGCGCCTATTGGCGCGGCGATCATCGCAACGCCGTTTTGCAGCGCATTTATGGAACTGCCTGGGCCAATGAAAAAGATTTGAAGGCGTATCTGTTCCGTCTGGAAGAAGCCGAGAAGCGCGATCACCGCAAACTTGGCCGCGAAATGGATTTATTCCATTTTCAAGTAGAAGCGCAAGGCTCGGTTTTTTGGCACGCCAAGGGCTATATGATTTGGCGCGAACTTGAAGCCTATATCCGGCGCAGACTTGATGCAGATGGGTATGTTGAAGTGAAAACGCCGCAACTTCTCGACGCCAAACTCTGGGAGCTCTCCGGGCATTGGTCGAAGTTCCGCGACGCTATGTTCGTCGTACCTGATGAAATTCCATCCATGGACGATGATGCGCCGGTGTTGACGGGCGATGCTGATCTCATGGCGCTAAAGCCCATGAACTGCCCCGCCCATGTGCAGATTTTCAAGCAGGGTATTAAATCTTATCGCGATCTGCCGATCCGCATGGCGGAATTTGGGTGTTGCCATCGTAATGAGGCTCATGGCGCGTTGCATGGGCTGATGCGCGTGCGCCAGATGACCCAGGATGATGCGCATATTTTTTGCCGTGAAGATCAGATTATTGAAGAAACCAAGCGGTTTCTCGAACTCTTCGCTCGCGTCTATGAAGATATGGGCATGATCAATATCGCCTATAAGCTGGCGACCCGACCGGAAATGCGCGCCGGCGACGACGCGACCTGGGACCGCGCCGAAAAAGCGCTCGCCGATTCACTCACCGCCGCAGGGCTAGAGTTTGAGTATGCTGAAGGTGAAGGGGCGTTTTACGGCCCGAAACTCGAATTCCACCTTACCGACGCCATTGGGCGTACCTGGCAGGCTGGCACCTATCAACTCGATTATGTGCTGCCTGAGCGCCTTGATGCGAACTATGTTGATGAGACCGGCGCGCGTCAGCGCCCCGTGATGTTGCATCGCGCGGTTTTTGGTACATTCGAGCGTTTTATCGGCCTGTTGATCGAGAATTACGCCGGTAAGCTGCCCTTCTGGTTGGCGCCGGTGCAAGTGGTTGTCGCGACGATTACGTCGGAGGCGGATGATTATGCAAAGGAAACAGCGGCGGCATTTGAAAAAGTCGGCCTGCGCGTAGAGCTCGATATTCGAAATGAGAAAATCAACTATAAAGTTCGAGAGCATTCTCACGCCAAGGTTCCGGTGATTGCCGTTGTCGGGGCTCGCGAGGCGGAGGAGAAGAAAGTATCCTTGCGCCGTCTTGGTGAAAAAGCGCAACAGGTACTGGATCGCGATGAAGCATTGGCGTCACTTTCGCTTGATGCTTTGGCGCCCGACTTGCGCCGGAAGTGATTGCGGATGATACGCCGAACTCTCAAAGATCAACGCGACCGAGCAAGCCGGTATCTGTTATATGGGCTGTTCATTCTGCTCCCGCTGACGGCCGTCTTTGGCCATCGGGGCATTGCGCCCTGGCTGCTATTGGCCAGCCTGCCGGCTTTTGCACGGGGTGATTTTTGGCAGTCTGCATTTGGCATACTCTTCGATAAACCGAATTTGCGAGACCCCTTCTTTGCCGGTTTTCTGGCGATCGCAGGTTTTTGTCTCTGGATATTCATCTCCGGGTTCTGGTCGCCCAAGCACCATTATACCTTGTTCCTGAACGTCGCCGCGCCAATTCTGGTGGGCGGCAGCGTCATCTGGTATGCGCTGAACTTGCCGCGCCTTTGGACTTACCGTCTTGCGACTGCATTTGCCCTGGCGATTACTGGCGGCATGTTTGTTCTAGCGCTTGAGGGTGTTACGGATGGGTTTTTACGCGATATCTTGCCGCCAAATGATCCGTCTGCAGATGGGTCGCGCGACATTATTGCGCTCGGGCGCGGCGTCACTGCGCTGGTCCCCGCTTTGTTTCCGGCGGCGTTGATCGTGTCGATGATCTGGAGCAGAGCAGCAGCACTGGGCCTCTTGGCTCTTGGTGTCGTTGCGGCATTTAGCAATGACGTCGCTGCCAATGCTGTTGCGATCGGTGCGGGCTTCACGGCTGCAATCATAGCTTTTAAAGCGCCGCTGACGAGCTTGCGCGTGGCGGCGATCGGGGTCATTGCTTTATTGGTTTTCACGCCAATTGCCGCAGCGTTGATTCCGGTTGAGGCCGTATTTGATGCGGTTAACGCTCAGATGCCTGACTATATGCAGTCGCAATTCTCATCCTGGTTTCATCGTTTGGCTGTTTGGAAGTCTGTAGCCTCACATATCATCGAAGGATTACCCTTTGGCTATGGCGCAGACTATGCGCGGGTTTGGAAAGAGACTGCCGATTTCGTGCAGGTGCCAGGTGCGGCTATTCCTTTGTCGTTGATGCCAACCCATCCGCACAATGTTTTCTTGCAGATATGGTTGGAGCTAGGGCTTCCGGGGGTGGCGGCCTTTGGGTTGTTTATCCATTTTGGCGGAACCGTGCTTCGGCGCGCGAATTTGCCCGTTCCGAATGTGGCGGCCATCATTGGCGCCTTGGCGGCTATTACTGTTTCCGTGCTTGTGGAAGGAAGTCTTTGGCAAGTCTGGCGCCTTGCGGCGATGGCCCTTGCAGGGATGGGTATCGCGCTGTCATATTCCCTTCATCGGCAGTGGAAAGCGTAGAGTGCGTGAACATGGACCCAAAGCCAGAACAACCCGCTGATTGCGTTAGCGCGATTGTTGTCAGTTATTTTACTGGCCCTGTATTGTCGCGCGCCATCGCATCGCTGCGTGGTTATGATGAAATCGATGAGATCATTATAGTCGATAATGGCAATTTCCCTGGAGATGTGGAGCGTGCAACGACGCCGAGTGATGAGGCGTTAGAAAACGGCGCCCCCGTTACCGTAATATCAGGACACGGCAATATTGGTTTTGCCGCCGCCTGCAACATGGGCGCGGCGCGGGCGCGTGGACGTCTTCTTTTGTTTTTAAATCCTGATGCGGTCATGCCTAAAAATGGCGTAACTCGTATGTTGGAAGACGCGGCCGATTTTGAAAGCCCCTGGATGATGGGCGCGAAGCTTGTCGGGCCCGATGGTGTCGAGCAACAAGGCTCGCGCCGTGAAACATTGACACCATGGCGCGCTTTTATCGAAGTCTCTAAGCTCTATAAAATTGCGCCAAAGCATCCCTATTTTCAGCGATTTAATATGCATACGCATGAATGCCCGGAAGAGGTTATTGATGTGCCGACGCTGTCAGGCGCTTGTTTTTTAATGCCGGCAAAAGATTATGCACTGATCGATGGTATGGACGAGCATTATTTTCTGCATGTGGAAGACGTGGATTTTTGTCTGCGTTTTGCCAAGGCGGGTGGGAAGATCTATTTTAATCCTCATGTGAGTGTTTTGCACTTCAAGAGTTCAAGCCGCGCCAATCCGGTAAAGATTGAGGCCCGCAAAACCTCGGGTATGATCCGTTATTTTAACACGCATTTTTCAGATACATATCCGCGGCCATTTTTGTGGATGGTTGCTGCCGCGCTTTGGGTAGCCTTTGGGTTGCTGTTTATTCGGCGTGCGATTGGAAAACTATTGCGGATTGCTGGGCTTGGTGTGCGCACCGGAAATCGCGGCCTCAAACGCGCGCGCTCCATGTCGGCGCGCCAGTCGTCTCGCTAAGACGGGTTATTGCCGCGTTCAGGGGCGCCGGGGCCAAAATATCCTGATACATCAAATAAGTGATAAGTGCGTTTTTGCCCGCTGCCGAGGCTAACGGTTACCGGCCCAAGCGGGGTGATATGTCGAAAACGATAATCCACATGGGCTGCATCATCGCGGGTGGTCACAAATAACATACGGGATTGTATTTTTGGGTCGAAGGCCATGAAGGCTTCATAGTGATGGCTGATGCTGGCATTGGGATCAATGGCGACAATTTTGAGATTTGATCCGCGTTCATAATAAAGCATCGCGCCCATCAAATCCCGATCGTCAATCATCACTGCATCATATCCATCCGCCATTGATGCGACCGCGTGGCTTTGCTCTTTCCAGCCTCTAATGTCTCTGGTCATGATGGAAAGGCCGGAGCGATCAACAACAGAAAACTCTGTAGAGACGATAATGATAAACAAAGCTGCGAATACCGCATTTATAGCGATGCCAGTTTTTGCGATCCAGCCGCTTTTGTGCTCATACAGCCACGCGATAACGAGTAAGATCACCGCAGGATATGCAGTAGCGGCCCAGTTAGCATGCGCGCGTGATATAAACGCCTGTATGCTGACAATAAGGAGGGGTGTGAGGGCAAACAGGAATAGCGCGTGAATTTTTGATAGTTGTGGATTTAAGGTGTGCAAGTTGCGCCTGTGATGGATTGCCGCCCATATGAAAGCTACAACAAATACTGGGCCTATGACCGCAAATTGCCCCGCTATAAATTTCAAGAGAGCAGCTGGCTTGAATAGTGTTGCGCCCCAATTCGCATTTGCCGCGGTATGAGACAATGTCTGGAAGTCGTTTGCAGCATTCCACAAAATATTAGGGAGAATAAGCGCTAGCGCGATGACCGCCGTGAGGAGCATTTCTTTGCGCAATAATGCTAAACGAAATGACGGAATAAAGAGGACCGTACCGCCAAGGGCGATGATAAAATAAATCATTGCATATTTAGAAAGAAACCCGAGCCCGATGGCTGCACCCAGCGCGACGAAGTCAAAGCGCTGCGGATTATCTTTCTCGGTAATGCGAAATAGAAAAAATAAACCAGCCGACCAGAAGAAAAGCAGCGGCGCATCTGTTGTCATTAGAAAAGATGATAGAGTGACGCCAGGGATCGTCAGCCAGGCAAGGCCACTCCAATATGCTGCCCGCTGATTAAAAAGCCTTTGCGCTGTGAGATATAGGAATGCTCCTACACCGAGGTGAAAGAATGGAGCTGACAAACGCACCGCCCATTCAGCGTTTCCAAATATTGATGTGGTGGCGGCGATCACCCAGGCGATCATCGGCGGCTTGGAAAAATATCCGAAGGCCAACTCTTGCGACCAAAACCAATATTGCGATTCATCAGGGCCAAGCGTTGAAGGCGAGGCCATGAGCGCGCCCAGACGAATAGCAGTCAGGAGGACGGCGATTGTCCAGAAAGATGACAACAGCCCTGGTGCGAATGGTTTGCTGGAGGATGACATTTGCTTCGACGCTACTCCGCCGTATGGCAGCATAAATAGTTAGAAAAAATCTTGATCATTGGAGTAGTTGAGGCCGCCAATTTCGGCAACCGCGCGAATTTCCCATTCGCGCATATTATAGTGCCGGGGGAAAAAGTGGAAACCGGTTTTTGGCACTAAACGGCGCTCAGCAACGACTCTAGATCATCGGACGATTCCTTTTTAACGTCCGATGATCTAGGTGCGTGACCGTGGCCCCGGGATCGGTTATGAGCGCGTCCCATGGTTGCGCAAAAAGATCCCAAAGATGATGCGGCTTATTTTGGCTGGACGGCAGCTGGGTCGCCAGCAGCGCCCGCTATCAGTGTTGTCGTGCCAATGTTCAACGAGGCGGGCGCTGCAGCCTCGCTGGTGGGTGAAATCGCCGCGGCTTTGGCGGCTTTCAACCATGAAATCATCGTTGTGGATGATAGTTCTGAAGACGAAACAGTTGAGGTGCTAAAGGCTACACGGCAGGACCATGCTAACTTACGGATATTGCACCATCAGAAAAATGCCGGACAAAGTCGGGCGATTCGGACCGGGGTGATCGCAGCGCGTGCGCCGGTTATCGCCACATTGGATGGCGATGGTCAGAACGATCCTATTGATATTGCAGCACTTTTTGAAGCCTTGAAGGAATCAAAGGGCGATGTAGCCATGGTGGCTGGTGATAGACGCGAGCGCCGTGATAGCGCACGCAAACGCTGGGCCTCTACCTTTGCCAATGGGCTGCGCCGCCGGATATTGAACGATGGCGCGAGGGATACTGGCTGTGGATTGAAGGTTTTTTATCGTGAGGCTTATTTGCGCCTACCTTTTTTCGATCATATGCACCGTTATTTGCCGGCTTTGATGAGCCGAGAGGGGTATAAGCTAGTATTTATGCCAGTTTCACACCGCCCTCGCGTGTATGGGAAATCAAAATACACCAATATCGGGCGGCTGGTAGTGGCTGTGCGCGATCTTCTCGGGGTGATGTGGTTGCTTTCGCGCGCAAAATCTCCTGAATCGATTAGCGAGCAGGATGATTAATTGCTTTTTGCCGTCACTTTGTGTGTGATAAGATAATGGTATGGCTGCTTTTTTTTTTGGGGGGCGGCGGAAAAGGGAGAATTACCACCATGTATCAGATGTTTCCGCTGTTAGCGATCAGTCTCATTGTTTATGCCGTATTAACACTAACTGGAGCTGTCGGTGGAGACGCCGCCACATGCGGAGCAGTTATTGATGGGGCCGTTGCAAGCCCTTGTTGGTATCAACTGACTTTTGTGGAATTGCCGATGGTTTCCGGCGATGAATGGCGGGTGAGCTGGGGCGACATCTTCCTTCTCGCGAGCATGGGCCTGTTGTTTGTGGAGCTTTTGCGCGCCACCAAGACCGGTTCAGAATCGATTATGAATCACGCTTTATCCGTGGTCGTATTTGTCATCGCGCTGTTGCTCTTCATTATCGTTGAGGGATTTGGAAATTCTGTTTTCTTCCTCTTCATGTCGATGACGTTCCTCGATTTCATGGCTGGCTTCATCGTGACGACCGTCACCGCGCGGCGCGATCTGTCTGTGGGGGAAGGCGCTCTCGGAGGGCGATAGCGTAGCCAAAGCTTACACTTCGGCGTTTTTGTTAAGCCTTAATATCCATCTGGCGCCCGACCGTATGGGTACGGCCTTCCCATGTGTTTGCATAACAGGCAGCAACGAAAGCGTGCGGTGCAGTAAATTTATGCTCGCGTCGGTACTGGGACTTGGGCGTGGGCCGCTTTCGCACTTGTGATGCAGCCACAGATCTGCGGGCCCTTGTCATTCTGGTTCGCTCTTTTCTGGCATCAGGTGTAACCTCAACCACGGCCAATAAAGGGCCGTTGGCGGGAGACAGAGCGGGAAGGTTAACAAATCCTTTCATAAATAGTACAGTAGCAAAATCGATGCCGCGTGAATTTCGTAAACTTCAAATTTTATTTACCGCTTTTTGCTTAGTATCCACATGCAAATTTACGAGTGGATCTAATGGTGAAGAACGCCGAAGCGGTTAATGGTCGAATTCTTGGTGAAGAAGCAGCTGTTGAGAACAGTGAAGCTCAACCTATTCAAGGCCCTGTTGAACCTCGCAAAGAACATGCGGGACTCAGTGCAGAGGGCGCTGCCCTTCAGACAATGTTTGAATTTGATCCGCAAAAAAGTGCGCTTCGATGGTCAGATGAGCGTGCAGCCGCGCGTATTCTGAGTGTTTCGACATTGAATTCAACGATTACTCTGGCTGAGTATAACAAACGGCTGGTTGGCGAGCCTGATGAAACTCGTGTTGCGGCTTTTTGTGGCAAAGCTCGTAGTTACAACTGCGAATATCAGTTGCGCTGCGATGATGGTGGGACTCATTGGGTCGAAGAGCGTGGCGGCTGGGTCGGATCAGGTCCGAACATGCGACTGATCAGTGTTATCCGTTCCATCGAGAATCAGAAAAAGAACGATGAAAAACTTGCATGGCTCGCATCCAATGATGAGCTGACCGGTCATTTGAACCGTGTTCATTTGCGTGAGCGTCTCGATACGGTAATTGAGGCTGCAAAAAAAGAAGGCCGTGAGGCCGCATATCTTTTGGCGGGGATCGATGAAATTGGCTTAGTGAATGCGGATTTCGGGTTTGACGCTGCTGACCGGGTGATTGTTGAAATTTCTCAAAGACTTGCTGATGTCCTTGGTCCGGATGATTATATCGGCCGGGTTGCAGGAACAAAATTCGGCATTGTGCTCAATGATTGTAACGCAGACAGCCTGCGGCAGATCTGTGTGCGGCTATTGAATACAGTGCGCGAAAGCGTTGTAGAAGGGCGCAGCGGCGGTATTGCGTCATCTATTTGCCTTGGCGCCGTCACCTTACCTGAGCATGCTGACGAGTCCAATGTGGCGATGACGCGTGCCGAAGCGGCGCTTGATGCCGCCAAGCAGATGGGTAAATCAAGTTGGTCTGCGTTTTCTGAAAAGACCGACACAGTAAGCTTGCGGCGGCGCAACACGCATATGTCTGAAGTCATACTGTCAGCATTGAACCAGCGCCGCATTTTACTGGCGTTTCAGCCCATCGTGAGTGATATCGATGAGACACCTCGAAAATATGAGTGCCTTATTCGTATGCGTGGTGAGGATGGCCAGGAAGTTCAGGCTCCGGACTTTATTCCGGCGGCTGAGCGCCTGGGCCTCGTGCATTTACTTGATCGTCGGGTGCTGGAATTGGCCATAAATACATTGGCGGTTTGCCCTGACATCCATCTCAATGTGAACATTTCCATGGAGACGGTGAAGGATTTTGTATGGGCTGAAGGGTATATCTCGCATATTCGCGCCAATCAGGAATTTGCGAACCGGATCACTGTGGAGCTCACAGAAACTCAAGTCATAGACGGGATTGACGCTTCTATTGAGTTTGTTTCTGAAATTAAAAAGCTTGGCTGTTACTTCGCTATTGATGATTTCGGCGCGGGCTATACGTCATTCCGCAATCTCAAAGCGCTGGATATCGATGTCCTCAAGATTGACGGTTCATTTGTCACGGGTGTGTCGGGATCGCGCGAAAATCAGCTCTTTGTTCGTACGTTGCTGGACCTGGCGCGCAATTTTGAAATGCATACCGTTGCGGAATGGGTGGATAACGAAGCGGACGCCATGCTGTTAAAAGGACTGGGCGTTGATTTTCTGCAAGGCTACCTGCTGGGTAAGCCGTTAATCACCCCGGACTGGTTGCCTGAAGGGGCGCCCAATACGCCGCCATCGCGGGTTGAGCGCTTTTAGAGCGCTTCGCGTAAAAAAGCCTAGAGCAAAATGCGATCAATAGGCATCTCTTGTTTTGCTCTATTTCTTTATTGGTCGCGTCGTTTAACGCGAAAACCGTTGCACACTTTTCGCTCGACGCTCTAAAACAACAATACGCGTCTTTAGGGTGGCTGGCGCGCCTTTATTTTTCCAGTTTATCGAGTTGGCTCTGCAAAGCGGCGAGTTGCGCTTTAAGCATGTCGATATCAGTTTGGTCTGATGTGGCGGCCTTAGAGCTGCTGGGTTTGCTGCCCTCCTTTGCGCCAGTGTCGGCCATCGGCGAGAACATATTCATCGCCTGCTGGTACATTGCCATGTTTTGACGCACCGATTCTTCGAACATGGCGTAACCTGGCGTCGCGCTAAAGGAGCCCTGCATTTTCTCGCGCATGTCATCCTGATTATTTGAAAAAGCATCCATGCTCATTTCAAGATAGGAAGGGACGAAGCTCTGCAGGCTGTCGCCATAGAATTTGATCAATTGGCGAAGGAACTGAATGGGCAGCAGATTTTGCCCCTTGCTCTCTTCTTCAAAGATAATCTGTGTCAGGACAGAATGGGTGATGTCTTCGCCGGACTTGGCGTCATAGACAACAAAATCCTCGCCAGTTTTTACCATTTCTGCAAGATAGTCGAGCGTCACATAAGAGCTCGTCGCCGTGTTATAAAGGCGCCGGTTTGCATATTTCTTGATGATTGTCGGCTCGCCGTCAGCGCCGTTTTTTCGCCCGCTTTGTTTTTTGTCGGCCATAAGGCGGTTTCTCCCAGTCGATTACTTTTTGGTGTTCCCCGA
>JAADIH010000029.1 GCA_013151435.1 Alphaproteobacteria bacterium | reverse complement strand
AGTAAACCAGGCTTTGACAGATGGATGATGATCAAGAGCAGCTTGCGCATCAAATCCGCGTCAATGTCGCGTTTGAGCAGATGATTGTTTCTGTGCTGGCTGGCGCCTTTGTCGCTGGCATGCTCACTTTAATCCTCGACCTTGGCGTTGCAATTGCTGGAAGTGTTGTCTCATTTTCGGTATTGCTGGCTGCGGTGCTGGAAACGTTTCTGGTAAGCTTCCTGGTTTTTATTTCCGGGTTTCTCGCCAGCATTCTCATTGGCGTCCCGCTGTTCATCGCTTTGGAAAAATCCAAGCGGCGCACCATGTGGCCCTATCTCGGTGTGTCTATCGGGGTTTCGATTACGGTGTTTTCGTTCATTGCCGGGCACATTCCGATTGCTGATGATTTTAATGCAAGCATTGTCGCCACGATCTTCGCGCCCGCGATTGTCATTGCTTTTGTATTCGGGCGTTTGATGCAGCCTATCTGGCGTGCGGCGATCCTGGCTGATGAGGCAAAAGAGAAGGCTGAGCGATCCAAAGCCATTGTCGTCAGGCTTCACTAGAGCGGTTCCGTGTCTAATTGAATCATGGAACCGCTCTAAGTTATTGTTTGGTCGCATTTCCTTTACGCGAACCGGTTCCCACTTCGCTCGGAAATGCTCTAAGTAAGCTTTTTTGCGCTACTACCGTAATTTCGACGGTTTGCCGCTGTTTTGCGACAAGCCGCCTTTCCCGGCGCAATCAGAAATGCTACATTCGTCGCATAGGATGGAGGCAATTATGAAAATAATCTTTGGGCTATCAGCGGGTCTGGTGGTGATGGCGGGCGCCGTCAGTGCAAGTGATGACATCGTTAGCAGAAATCTAGACCTGTCAGGTTTTGACAAAATCGAAATTTCCGGGGTCTATGACCTTGATGTTCGAGTGGGCTCCGATTTTTCTGTCGAACTATCGGGTACGGAATATGAGTTGAACCGTGTTGAAGCATCGGTAGATGGCGATACGCTTGAACTTGCGATGGGTAAACGTAAGCGCGGTGAAAAGCGCAAATGGCGCAATAATCGCAAAGGCATAAAAGCTTATGTGACATTGCCTATGTTACGCAGTTTAGATATTTCCGGTGTTGTTGATGGTGTTGTGACAGGCGTCAATTCCGACAATTTTGAAATCAACATTTCCGGTGTTGGTGACTTGGATATTGATGGTGAGTGCGGTGCGCTCGAAGCAAGACTTTCCGGTGTAGGCGATCTCGATGCTCGAGGTCTGGAATGCCAAAGTGTCACGGTCAGAGTGTCAGGCGTCGGTGATGCTGATGTTTACGCACGCGATGAAGTTGATGCGCGCGTTTCCGGCATGGGTGATATTGATGTTTACGGATCCCCTGAGCAAGTGCGCAAATCAGGCAGCATGTTTTCGGATATCACCATTCACTAAACTTACGGACTACTGAACTTACGGAAACGCATTTATTGGGCGCGCCTTAAAGGCGCGCCCAATTTGTTCTTGGTGGTGAGTTCCTGATGGGTTGGGCGGCTATTGTTAGTATAGCTCAAGCCTTTCTGAGAACATATTTCGCCAATTCGCCTCGTTTATGCGTTGAGTCGCGTTTCGTTTTTCCAAGGCGGGTGCTAGCTTTCATCCGGGGTAAGAAGGGAGCAATCAAATGAAATTTTTCCTCGGACTATTAGTTGGTTTGTTTTTGGCCATCGGCATTGCCGCTGGCGGAGCTTATATGGCGTTTGGCAATATCACCGATATTGGCGAACGCGACAGAAGTAACGACATCACTGAAACTTTTGACCTTGCCGGGTTTGACGGCATCGAGATCGCTGGCGTCTATGAGCTTGACGTGAATGTCGGTCCGGATTTCTCGGTTATGCTAACCGGGTCGCCAGAAGAAATGGGCCGGGTTGAGGCGAGCGTTAAAGATGGTGCTCTGGTTCTTGATCAGAGTCGGCCAGATCGCGGCAAGCGTCGCTGGCGTCAACATGGTGTGACGGCGGTCATTACACTGCCAGTATTATCGGAAATTGATGTTTCCGGTGTTATTGACGGCGAAGTGTCAGGCATTGACGCCGAGGCGTTCGATGCGGATTTTTCCGGTGTGGGCTCTGTTGAGTTCTCCGGTTCCTGCGGGCATTTGAGAGCGGACATTTCCGGTATCGGAGAATTCGATGCTCGTGATCTTAAGTGCAAAACGGCGGATGTTACCGTCTCCGGCATTGGCGATGCTTCGATCTATGCTAGCGAGGAAATCGACATCTCAGTTAGCGGCATCGGTTCGGTTGATATTTACGGCTCACCATCGCGTGTGGATAAAAACGGTGGGCCATTTTCTGATATTACAGTGAAATAGCCCGTCTAAATCCGACTATTCCTGCAGCGGTCGCAATTTCTTTTGGAATTGCGACCGTTTGCCCATCCGCCCCCCGTGACTACTGCGCCGATCCGCTTTAAGACGCGGGCACATGGAAGCCTTTTGGACATATATCTCCACGCGCGACTCTTCGGACCCGCTGCAGTGGTTTGTGGGTACGACGGTGCAAACCCTGGCTCTGGTGATTGTGTTGTTGATCGCGCTGGCGTTTCTTCTGCTGTTTGACCGTAAAGTCTGGGCGGCGGTGCAGATGCGCAAAGGCCCGAACGTGGTGGGGCCATTTGGCCTCCTCCAGTCTTTTGCTGACTTCTTCAAATTTGTGTTCAAGGAAATCGTGATCCCGGCGGCGGCCGACAAGACCATTTTCATTCTCGCGCCGATCATCTCGTTCGTGCTGGCCTTCATCAGCTGGGCGGTGATTCCAGTGGGGCCGGGAATGGTGGTTGCAGATATCAATGTTGGTATTCTCTATATATTTGCAGTTTCCTCGCTTGGTGTTTACGGCATCATCATGGGGGGCTGGGCCTCAAATTCGAAATATTCGTTTCTGGGGGCGCTGCGCTCGGCAGCGCAGATGGTCTCCTATGAAGTCTCCATCGGTTTCGTGATCATCACCGTTCTGCTGCTGGTCGGGTCGGTGAATATGACGGATATTGTGAACAGCCAAAATCGTGGCGCTGGAATGCTGAACTGGCATTTCATTCCGCTATTTCCGATGTTCGTGATCTTTTTTATCTCTGCGCTTGCCGAGACCAATCGTCCGCCTTTCGATTTACCGGAAGCCGAATCAGAACTTGTTGCCGGCTATCAGGTCGAATATTCTTCAACGCCATATCTGCTGTTTATGATCGGCGAATATCTCAACATTGTTTTGATGTGTGCGATGCTGACCATCCTGTTCTTTGGCGGTTGGCATTCGCCAATTCCTTGGGCTCCCCTGGAAGCCATTCCGTTGTTCTGGTTCGGGGCGAAGGTTGTGTTCTTCTTCTTCCTCTTCTCCATGGTGAAAGCGATCGTCCCGCGCTATCGTTATGACCAGTTGATGCGCATTGGCTGGAAGACATTTCTGCCAATAACGCTTTTCTGGGTAGTCTTGGTCGCGGGTGTAATCCTGATGTTCCCGGGACTAGAGGCCTGGTTCCAGAGCTGGAGGGTATAGAGCCATGTCTCGTGTCGCACAGGCCCTTTCCGGCTTCATGCTCAAGGACTTCATCGGCGCTTTTTGGCTGGCGTTGAAATACTATATCCGCCCCAAAGTGACGTTGAACTATCCGTTTGAAAAGGGTCCGCTCAGCCCACGCTTTCGTGGTGAGCATGCGCTGCGGCGCTATCCCAGTGGTGAAGAACGCTGCATTGCCTGCAAGCTTTGCGAAGCGATTTGCCCGGCGCAGGCGATCACCATTGAAGCAGAGCCGCGCGATGACGGCTCACGGCGCACGACGCGCTATGATATCGACATGACGAAATGTATCTATTGCGGATTTTGTCAGGAGGCCTGCCCGGTTGACGCAATTGTCGAAGGGCCGAACTTTGAATACGCCACTGAGACTCGGGAAGAATTGTTCTACGACAAGGACCGCTTGCTGGCGAATGGCGACCGCTGGGAGCGTGAGATCGCGAAGAACCTTGAGCTTGATGCGCCGTATCGGTGAAGAGCCCATTTTCTCACCATCCTGAAATAAGTTCACAGCTGTCCAGTTTAGTTTTCTTGTTCTTCCCCCGTTTACGGGGGAAGTGGGCCACGCCAAAGGCGTGGGTCGATGGGGGAATAGCGGTAAAGATCTGCCCCCTCCGTCCGCTGTGCGGACACCTCCCCCGTAAACGGGGGAGGAACAGATAGATGTTAAACCAGACAGCCTTAAAACAAGTCCGACAATGACATAGGTCGTGACGGAAGCGTCCTTCCTCTCCAATATATGAATGACGACAACAAAACGTCTGCACCATTCATCACTCTCGATGAGGCGTTAGGTTTTAACCGATGTGCACCAGACGGATATTACGACCGGATACACATCAACATTCACGATGTCCCCTTCACGGGGGCGTCGAATGACCTTGTAGTTGATAAAACAGAATGTGGTCCCGTTTTAACTAAGGCCGAATTTCGACGCGAACGCATTGTACGGCCATTTCAAAGGGCGGGGATAACTATGCACCAAATATAGGTTTTATGGCAGACTACCCTCTCTGGGTTGAAATTTTGAGGATGCGATTCTCGTTATTGGAGTGGAGTTTGGGGGCGCGATTTTTCATTTCAACGCCGCTCATTCCCACACCCCTAAACCTTCTCTGCAATGATCTCCATCACCAGCGGCGTGGTCATGATCGTATCGGGATCGGCTTCGGCCGCGTTAAATTCCGTGATCACTCTATCCGCCCATTCTGTGGAAACCACACCGGATGCAGCAAGGTCGCGCGCATGGTTTTGAATAAACGTCGCCGGCCAGCGCCAGACATAATTATCGGGTTTCACGGCGTGAATGATCGGTTTTGCCTCGCGAAGCCGCAGACCTGCCTTCGACAGCATGGGCAAAAGCTGATCGGCGATATCCGGCTCGCCGCCACTGGCGCGCCAGTCGCGGATGCTGATGTCCACAAATTCAGATAAGACCTCACGCCGGGGCGTCCAGTTGAGCGTCCCCCAGTCCATATATTCGTGGATCACGAAAACACCACCTTTACGAAGCGCGCTAGTGAGTTTTTGCAGAACCGTGATCGGGTCTTTGACAAAGGCCAGAACCCAGCGGATCCACACCGCATCAACACCCGTTGCCGGTATCTCGTCCGTGACTAAATCAAGTATATGGGTGTCGATATTGCTGAGGCCTCGACCAGCAGCAGCGTGTTTAAGGGCTTCCACAAAGCGCTCGGAGCGCTCTAGTGCGATGACCTTTCCAGTCTCTTCCACGATTTCGGCAAGATCGAAACTGGCGTATCCTGGGCCAGCGCCAGCATCGATAACCGTTGTGCCAGTAGTGATTCCAGCCCGCCGCCAGGCGTCCAGAACATGCGGGCGCCAGACCCGGTGCTGTAATCCGAGGCGGCGGCTCTCCTCATCATGGGTTCCAAGATAATAGCTGCGCTCTTGCGTCATGATGTCCTCCATCGGGGGTTTCCTGGCCCCGATTAGGCGTCGATTTCATCTCGGGCGCCACCCGGAAATTGTGATCCAAGAAAGAGATTTACTGATCTAAGGAATCAGCCGCTCACGATGCTAGAGCGGTTTGGTGGCTGGCTGAATCACCGAACCGCTCTAAGTATTTGTTTGCTCGTATTTCCTTCACGCGAACCGGTTCCCACTTCGCTTGGAAATGCTCTCGCAATCTGGCCGTAAAGCCCTTTGCAAACCGGGGGCAAGCCGTTTAAAAGCGCGCAAAACAGCCCGTGCCGCTGAGTCGCATTGTCTCACGGGTGACTTCAAGCCAATCAGCGCCATCCGGCGTGAATTTTTTGCCCATTGATTATCGTTCTAAGGACAGTGTTCGCCCAAATATGACCCTCGCTGCATTAGCATTTTGGATATTCGCTGCCGCCGCCATCGCCTCGGGCTTGATGGTTGTTGCGTCAAAAAACCCGGTGCATTCGGTGTTGTTCCTGATCAGCGCGTTTATCGCGGCAGCGGGTCTGTTTGTACTGATGGGCGCCGAATATCTGGCGATGGTGTTGATCGTCGTTTATGTGGGCGCGGTCGCGGTGCTCTTCCTTTTTGTTGTGATGATGCTCGATGTTGATTTCGTCGAATTAAAACAAGGCTTCCTGCAATATTTGCCGATCGGCGGGGCGATTGCGACTTTGGTTGTGGTTGAATTGTTGATGGTGGTTTTTGTCTGGGCGTTTCCCGATGATGTGGAGCTGGCGCTGGCACACCCTGCGCCAACTGCGGCACAGACGGTGACTGACCCCAATGGCCCCACCAATATCGAAGCGCTCGGGCTTATCCTTTACACCGATTATATTCATTATTTTCAGATCGCCGGGATTATCTTATTGGTCGCAATGATCGGGGCGATCATCCTTACCTTCCGTACACGTGATGGCATCAAGAAGCAGGATGTAATGGCGCAAATCGGGCGCAAGCGTGAAGAAGGCGTTGAGCTCGTCGATATCGGTTCAGGGCAGGGCTTGTCATGAAGGGGCGTTTCTAGTGGCTGAAATTGGTCTAGGGCATTATTTATCAGTCGCCGCGATTTTGTTCGCTATCGGCATGGCGGGGATTTTCCTCAACCGAAAAAACGTCATCGTCATCTTGATGTCGATCGAATTGATGCTGCTTGCCGTGAATATAAACCTTGTCGCGTTCTCACAATTTTTGGGTGACCTCACCGGACAGGTCTTTGCTTTTATGGTGCTGACGGTCGCTGCGGCTGAGGCCGCAGTAGGTCTTGCTATTCTTGTCGCTTATTTCCGCAATCGCGGTGATATCGCCGTCGAAGACGCTAACTTGATGAAGAATTAAACCCAGATGACTTTTGAACCCTTTGTCGTATTACTACCGCTCTTTGGCGCCATGCTGGCCATGCCTGTGGGAAGGCTCATGGGTCATCGGGCGGCGGAGTGGTTGACGACAGGGTTGTTGGCGCTGGCGGCGATCTATTCATGGATTTTATTCTTTGATGTGGCGGTGGGCGGTAATGCGCGCACCATCACATTATTCGAGTGGATTGGCTCCGGCAACTTTATAGCGAATTGGGCTATTCGCCTTGATACGCTTTCTGCGGTGATGTTGGTCGTTGTGAACTCGGTTTCGTTCCTCGTTCACGCCTATTCCATAGGTTATATGAAAGGCTATGGCGAACAGTCGCGGTTCTTCGCGTATCTCTCGCTCTTCACCTTTGCGATGTTGACTCTGGTGACTGCAGATAATTTCCTCCAGCTATTTTTCGGCTGGGAAGGGGTGGGCCTTGCATCTTATCTATTGATTGGTTTTTGGTTCAAAAAGAAATCCGCCAACGATGCGGCGATCAAGGCCTTTGTGGTCAACCGGATTGGAGATTTCGGGTTTGCTCTTGGCATCATGTGTATTTTCTATGTGTTCGGATCGCTTGAATTCGACACAATCTTTGGGATGGTCGCCGCCAATAGCCAGGCCATTCCGTTTGGGCGAGAAATTGGTGCGCCAATTCAGGAACTCACCATCGGATTTTTGAGCTGGGAGTTTCATGCACTGACGGTAATCGGCGTCTTGTTGTTCATTGGCGCCATGGGCAAGTCCGCACAATTCTTCCTGCATACCTGGCTTCCCGACGCCATGGAGGGCCCGACACCCGTGTCGGCGCTGATCCATGCTGCGACGATGGTGACCGCCGGGGTCTTTCTGGTTTGCCGTAGCTCGGTGATCTTCGAATATGCGCCTGGCGCCGCCGCTATGGTGACGCTCATCGGCGCCGTGACAGCATTTTTTGCCGCGACCGTTGCACTCTTGCAGGACGACATCAAGAAGATCATCGCCTATTCGACCTGCTCTCAGCTCGGATATATGTTCTTTGCGGCCGGTGTCGGAGCTTATGACGCGGCGATGTTCCATCTCTTTACCCACGCATTTTTTAAGGCGCTGTTGTTCCTTGGTTCTGGCGCCGTGATCATCGGTATGCACCACGAGCAGGACATCAAAAAAATGGGCGGTGTCCGGCATTTGATGCCAGCCACGCATTTGTTGATGGTGATCGGGACGATTGCGATCACTGGCGTAGGCATTCCTGGTTTTTATCTTTTCGGGGCGCCGTTCGGGACTGCAGGATTCGTATCCAAAGACATGATTATCGAGGGCGCTTTCGCAGCCGGCGAAGTGGGCAGGGCGTTTGGGTATTTGGCATTTACGCTCGGGCTTTTGGCAGCGGTGATGACCGCGTTTTATTCCTGGCGGTTGATCTTCCTGACCTTCTGGGGGCCGTCGCGAGCGCCGGAAGAAGTCAGGAAGCACCCCCATGCCGTACCAGATGCGATGATGATTCCTCTTGTTCCGCTTGCTATCGGCGCCCTGGTGGTTGGCATGGCGTTTTATGGAAGTTTTGTCGGCGACAAGTCCGAGGCGTTCTGGAACGGCGCGCTCTATACTGCTGCGCAACATGAACAAGCGACATCACATGAAGCGGTGGATGACTATGCCGAGGTTACAGAAGATCATGCCACTGTTGAGAATGACGCCGCCGCCAAGGATAGTGCGCAGGCGGAATATGATGGGGGCGGCCATCATGTCCCCGCATGGGTTTTGTGGTCGCCTTTCCTGGCGATGCTGGCGGGTACGCTCGTGGCGGCCTGGCATTATCTGCGCGGTGATCCGTTGAAACCGGGGCTGTTGCGACCGGGCGGTATGATCTACGCATTTCTCAAGAACAAATGGTATTTTGATGAGATCTACGATTTTCTTCTGGTCAAACCAGCGTTTCGACTTGGTCGATTCTTGTGGCTTGAGGGTGATGGAAAAACTATTGACGCTGTCGGTCCCGACGGCATCGCCGCGAGCGTGGCAGCCAGCGCGAAGCGGATCGTCAAAATCCAGAGTGGTTATCTCTACACTATGCCTTCGCGATGCTGATCGGTATTGCGGTCTTTATTACCTTCGTGATTATTCGGGCGGGGGGAGGCCAATGATCGAAAGTTTCGCCGCACAGCCGTGGCTTTCCATGCTGACATTCGCGCCGCTTCTGGGCGCCGCGTTTATTATCATCTCGCGCATGCTGGTGCGCAAAGACGACAATGGTGTGATCACCGGCGTTGACCTTGAGCAGATTGAGAAAAACGCCAAGTGGATCGCACTGGCTTTTACCGGTGGCGTGTTTTTCGTGTCGCTTGGCGTCTATGCGCTTTATGACCCGTCGCTAGCTGGCTATCAGCTTGTGGAGCAAGCCCAATGGCTCGGTGGCGGCATCAATTACAAAATGGGTGTTGATGGTATTTCGATCCTGTTCGTATTGCTGACAACTTTCATCACGCCGATCTGTATTCTGGCGTCATGGAACTCGATTAAAACCCGCGTCGCCGATTACATGCTCATTCTGGAAACGCTGATGATCGGGGTTTTCTGTTCGCTCGATCTCTTCCTGTTCTATTTCTTCTTTGAGGGAAGTCTTATTCCGATGTTCTTGATCATCGGCGTCTGGGGATCGAAGGGCACAAAAGAGTTTGCCGGATTCTCTATCCCAAGCCGGGTTTATGCGGCGATGAAATTCTTCCTCTATACATTACTCGGATCATTACTGTTGTTGATCGCTATGGCGTGGATGTATGCGCAAGCCGGGACGACGGATATTCCAACCTTACAGAATTTCGACTTTCCAGCTGGCGCCCAAAAATGGTTGTGGCTTGCTTTCTTCGCCTCCTTCGCGGTGAAGATGCCCATGTGGCCGGTGCATACCTGGTTGCCCGATGCGCACGTACAAGCGCCGACCGGAGGCTCGATTGTTCTGGCGGCGATCCTGTTGAAAATGGGCGGCTATGGTTTCCTTCGTTTTTCCTTGCCGATGTTCCCGATTGCCAGCGCTGATTTCGCGCCGATGATTTATGCGCTGTCGATTGTTGCGATCGTCTACACGTCACTGGTGGCGCTGGCGCAAGAGGATATGAAAAAGCTCATCGCCTATTCTTCGGTGGCGCATATGGGCTTTGTGACTATGGGAATTTTTACCGTCACCAAGCAGGGGGTCGAGGGTGCTCTCTTCCAGATGCTCTCTCACGGCTTTATTTCCGGCGCGCTCTTTTTGTGCGTGGGTATTGTCTATGACCGCATGCACACCCGTGAGATTGCGGCCTATGGCGGGCTCGTTCATCGCATGCCGATCTACGCATTTATGTTTTTGTTTTTCACCCTCGGTAATGTTGGCATGCCTGGCACCAGTGGCTTTGTGGGTGAGATCTTGACGATGGTCGGCGCGTTCAAAGTGAATAGCTGGATTGCATTTTTTGCGACCTTTGGAATCATCTTGTCCGCCGCCTATGCACTGCGGCTATACCGACAGGTCATATACGGAGAGATGACGAAAAAAGCGCTGATGGAAATTCCGGATGTGGATCGTCGCGAGCTTGTCTTGCTGGGGGCGCTGATGGTGTTCACGCTTTATCTCGGCATTAATCCGGGGCCAGCCCTTTCGGTGTTTAGTCCGGCGGTGGATCTGATTATTGAAAATTACAATACGGCGCTCGCCGGGGCGGGAAGGTAATGGGGATTTTCGAAACACTTTCTACACCTGAGCTGCTCCTGGTCATTGGGGCCATGGTGTTGTTGATCGCGGGCGTCACAATTGGTGACAAAATAGCAAAACAGATTTCTCGCGCGGCGATTGTGTTGCTGGTGGGGGCAATGCTTCTAGTGCTGTTTGGAGCAGGGGCGCCGACAGCATCGCTGTTTGATGGTGCATTCAGGATTGATGCTTTTTCCGACTTCGCGAAAATCATCATTTTTGGCGCTGCAGCCTTCGCCATATTGATGTCCGAGCGTTATCTGGCGGGTCTGAAATCAGGCCGCTTTGAATATTCTGTGCTCATCCTCCTTGCGGCCTTTGGCATGGCGCTGATGGTTTCTGCGACGGATCTCATCTCGCTCTATATGGGCATCG
>JAADIH010000289.1 GCA_013151435.1 Alphaproteobacteria bacterium | reverse complement strand
CCAAATCATGAGTAACCATAAACACTGTTAACCCTAAGGATTCCTTGAGATTGATGATCAGCTCATCAAATTTGGCGGCCCCTATGGGGTCCAGCCCTGCTGTGGGCTCGTCCAAAAAGAGCAATTCAGGGTCAAGGGCCAGCGCCCGGGCAATCCCCGCCCGTTTGCGCATACCGCCGGAAAGCTCTGCGGGGTATTTGGCGCCCGCCTCAATAGGAAGGCCCGCCATGGAAATTTTTAGCGCCGCGATGTCTTTGGCGAGATCGCCCTCAATCTGAAGATGCTCATGGATTGGCGCCATGACATTTTGCGCAACCGTCAGGGATGAAAACAACGCACCACCTTGAAAGAGAACGCCCCATCTTTGTTCAATGCTGAGGCGCGTCTTGTTATCAACATGATAAAAATCATTGCCGAAGACTTTGACTGTTCCGGCGCTCGGTATTTTTAAGCCGATGATGGCGCGCATCAAGACAGATTTCCCCGCCCCCGACCCGCCAACCACACCAAGGATTTCTCCTTTGCGCACACTAAGGTCAAGCTTGTCGTGAACGATAAAATCATCGAACTGCGTGCGCAGTCCGCGCACTTCAATAATATGTTCCCTATTGTCCTGGAGATGGGTCAAAAGTCGATCTCCAGATAGAACATCGCGAAGAATGCATCGAGCACAATCACCATAAACAGCGCCTGAACCACTGAAAGCGTCGTACGCTGACCAAGAGATTCTGCACTTCCCTCAACTTCCATACCTTGAAAACACCCAATGATGGAAATGACGAAAGCAAAAAACGGCGCCTTGATAAGACCCGCCCAAAAATGATTTAAAACAATCGTTTCCTGAGTGCGCGCGATAAAGAGCGCTGGTGAAATATCCATGGCGAGCCAGGCAACCAGCCCGCCGCCAATCATCCCCAGCATTGCAGCGGCAAAGGCCAGAACAGGAAGCATGATAACCAGCGCAATAACGCGCGGCAAAACCAGAACCTCAATGGGGTCAAGACCAAGCACACGCATGGCATCGATCTCCTCACGGATCTTCATGGATCCAATCTGAGCGGTGAAGGCGCTTCCCGATCGGCCAGCCACCAGAATTGCCGCCAACAACACACCGAATTCTCGCAACACAGATATCCCCACCAGCTCTACTGTGAAAATATCTGCGTTGAAGAGTTGGAGAATCTTCGCGCCCATAAAGGCGACGACCGCCCCAATCAAAAATGACATCAGCCCGACAATAGGAAGCGCGTCGAGACCAGCCTCTTCCATATGATGGACAGTCGATGTCCAACGCATGCGCTTTGGGTTTACAAGCACGCGTGCTGCAACCGACAATGTATATCCGACAAATTCCAACAGCTCTATCGCGGCTTTATATGTATTCTCCACACCGCGCCCGAGGCGATCAAGCATTCCCCGAAAGGCGTTCGGATGAAACGGCGCGATATGACAGGGCCCGAGATGGTCACGTATTTGCGCCATCAAAGCTTGATGAGCTTCATTGGCGCCGGTGATCTGCGAGGCATCGCTGCGGCTATCGCAGGCATAAAAAGTGCGCTGGAGCATCATGGCGCCCGTTGTATCGAGATGCTCAACGCCGGACATATCGATGATGAGATCACGCCCCACCGAATCATCGGCAAAATCACGCAAACGCTCATCGAGGCCTTTTATAAAGCGAACCCGCCAATCGCCCACGGCAACCAGCTTTAATATGCCGTCATCAACATCTATCTCGAAATGGGCCGCCGAATCCCTCATAGGTAACGCTTTCTTAATGCGCCTTTTCATTCACCCGATTGTCACGGCGCAAGGCTTGCAAATACGTTTGCGCATAGCGCGCACATGCTATGATGCAGCACAGGATGTTAAAATGATGCTGAAATTGTCGTGATTGCCATAATTTGAGGTGCAATTCGGTGCGAATTACCGCCGAGTGTGTCGTTTTGGGAGCAGGCTTTTCGTGGCCAAGAAAATGTTTAGAGGAAATTTTGAGTGGCTATCGGCGCTGCCGCTATTGTTGGTGACAGGCGCGCTCGGCGTGATTGCACTTGGAGCGCTGACCGGCGCCCAATCGCCGGACGCCCACTCTCGAGAGCTATTGTTCAGCTATTTTCAACGACTTGCACCAGCTTCTTATGACACTGAGGAAAACTTCCAACTGGTCCTGATCGACCGTGAGAGCGTTGAGGAGGTCGGTCCCTGGCCCTGGCCACGTACAGTCTTGGCGCAGTTGGTGGAGACGGCGGGCGAGGCAGGCGCGAAAGCCGTCATCCTCACCGAGGCGGTTGATGCGCCAGACCCCTTGTCGCCGGAAACCATTGGCGAATTTTGGCTGACCGGGGCGAGTGACGACGCCCTCGCCCTACAATTAGCCCGCCTTCCGCGCACCGATGAGGTGCTGGCCAGGGCGTTCAGTGAGATTGACGGCGCTGTGGGCGTCTCCCGGACCCCGCCCGAAAGCCCTAGCCGCGGTGCTGCTTTTCAGCGCACGGATGCAAGAGCCGCCCAATGGCTGACCTTTACCGGCGACGGAGATTTTATCGCCCTGCCTGCGGCGCGATATTTCTACAGTCTGAATGACGATCTCGCGCGTGCGGCCCAACCCGCAGTCGCCGCGCTGGTCCCCGATGCAGATGGCGTCATCCGGCGCCTTCCCGTGCTGTGGTCTTTGAACGGCAAGCCTGCGCCATCGATAGCCCTTGAAGCTGCACGCCTTGCCAATGAGGGTAATGCAATCGAGGCCCACGCCACCCAGTCTTCTGCGAACACCCAAGGACGACTGTTAGCCGCCATTTCCATCAATGGTCATGAGATCGCGCTTTCACTAGACGGCGCCATGCGACTTCACTTGCCCAAACGCTTGTCGACCCCATCGACTTCTGCGGCCCGTCTTCTCAAACCCGGCAGCAGCAATAGCCAGCTTTCCGGCGCGGTTGTGCTGATTGGTCTGGATACGGATATTGGGGCCGCCGCCGAGACGACGCGCGGCGCAATGTCCCCGGCAGCACTCCATGCTCTTGTCGCTGCGCAAATCAGCGCCGGGGCAGCCCCAAACCGTCCTATCTGGACCGGCTATTTTGAGGCAATCGCGGTTATGATGTTTGGCGCCGCCGCCATCATGACGGCCCAGCGCCTCGCCTTCTGGCACGCCATTGGATTTGCCGCCGCCCTCTCCCTATTTCTTCTATTTGGCGCCTTCGCCATATTTGCACTCGGCAATCTTTTGATTAATCCGCTAGCGCCGTCACTCGCCCTCTTCGTGGGGGCGCTTTCAGTTGCGGGTGGGAAATCGATTGGCGGCGTATTACGAGATGATTCCGTGCGCGGATCTTTCCACGATACGCTCCCGGAACCAGCGATGAAAAAACTACGCGAGGACGGCGCCAAAGAAGTTCTTGAGGGCGCCTATCGCGAATTAACTGTGCTCGCATGCGATTTACGGATATTGGATGAGGACCTCCGACAAATGGAGAACCTTCCCGACGATGTCACTAAACTCCTTGCCGCCGCGAGCCTCGACTTGCGCCAGACCATCATTGCTACTGGCGGCGCCGCGGATCAGGCCGAAGGCGGGCGGCTATTCGCCTATTACAACGCACCACTGGAAATGGCGGACCACCTTCAGGCCGGATGCGCCGCCGCGTTGCGCCTGGTTGAGAGCATGGACAAGATCAACGCCAATCTCGATGGATCCAGCCGCACCCGCGGGCTGCAGATCAATCTCGCTATCGGCATCGCCACCGGAGAGTGTTTCGTCGGGCCTATGGGGCATGGGCGCAACAACCGCTATTCCGCGATCGGACCGGCCATTGACCGCGCCGCTTTTTTACGCAGCCTGTCTGAAAAATACGGCCCGGCGATGATCTGCGACGAAGCCATCTATCGCCATACCCATCATCATTTCGCGTTTCTTGAACTCGACAAACTGACCACCCGCGACACCGACCGGCCGTTTAGTATCTATGCGCTGATCGGAAATCCGTTCATCAAATCATCCAAGGGCTTTCGCGCTCTGGATGAGGCGCATCGTCAAATGCTCACCGCTTATCGCGCCGGAGAAATTTCTGAGGCGGCAAAGCAGCTCGAAAAATCCAAGCAATCTCCCGGTACGCGCATTGCGCTTTTCGATATCTATGAAGAGCGCATCAAAAAACTTGCCGATGATGGCGTTCCCGATGACTGGGATGGCGTGCATAAAGCTGAGGCTTGAAATAAATTTGACTGAGTTTCTTATCCTTCCCCCGTTTGCGGGGGAAGGATAAGAAAAATTCATCAGCATCTAATCAAACAATCGCCCGCCATCCCATAGTCGCGCCACAAGCAGGGCTATGACAAATGCGCCTGCGCCCATGGCCGCCATCATCAGATAAGCGGTGGCGGGTCCCTGCATTAGTCCATGCCACACACCTTGTCCCTGCCAGATAAACCCAGCGATGACGGTAGCAAGTCCGGTGATCGCGCCAACGCCAGTCGTCGACATCAAAGTCATACCGGTATTAACCAGGCGCGTCGGGACAGCGCGATCAAGGAATTCAATTGCCCCAATATAGGCGGCGGCAAATGTCAGCGCGTGTAATGTCTGTGTCAGGAACAAAACCCACAAAGGCGGCTCCATCGCCGTAATGGTCCAGCGGATCGCCGCCCCCGCACCGCCAAGCGCCAACAGCGCAGCCGGACCAAATCGCAATGCGGTAGACCGCATCCGCGCCAGCAAGATAATCTCTGCAATGACGCCTGTGGCCCATAGGAGGCCGATCGTCAGCGCGGAATAACCAATCGCCTCCCAGCGCAAATATGAAAATGCATAATAGACCGCGTGGGCCCCTTGGGTGAGGCCCGCCGAGAATAACACCGCGATGAAAATCGGATTGGCGAGAAGCTTTGGCGCCTCGCGCCACGAGACGGGTTTGGCGCTATCGCTCTTCCCCGCCCCCTTCGGCAAGGCAAGCGACACCAAAAATGCAAAAGCCGCAGCGCCCGCCATCGCCCAGACCACGGCGCTGATGCCAAGCCGGGTCAGGAGCGCACCGCCAATCAAAGTGGCCGCCAAAAATACGAAAGAGCCCACCGCCCGGGTCTGACCAAAGTGCAAATGCCCGTTGCGATCTGCGCGCAATACAGCAGCATCCGTCAATGGTACAAGCAAGCCAAAAGCGAAGATCACTGTGACAGCAGCTGCTCCGATCAGCCATTTCCCTGGCGCGAATATGAGTGCCGCAGCGCCGAGGGCGAATATGAACGAGACGATGCGCAACGCCCGGCGCTCATCATCCTGATGATCCGCCCAAAATGCTGCCGCGGGACCAAAGGCCAGCCGCGCGATCAACGCGGCGCCGGTAATCAGGCCAATCTCTGAGGCCGCAAACCCGCGCACATGAAGCCACCCCGCAAAGAACGGCAATTGCACGCCGAGGAGGACAAACTGCCCCCCATAAAAAAGCGAATAGAGCGTCGCAACGCGATGTTTGAAAAATTCCAGCGCCATAAAGGCGCGGTCTATAGCATCGGACGCTTAATTGGAATCGCCTGGTGCTATGGATTTTATGTTGCGCATCCATTGGCGCTAAAACCGGTACCCACTTTTTCGCCTGGCGCTCTATCGCCCCCAGCAATATCGGTCGAGAGGGACATCATGGAAAAGTAGACTTATCAATCGCCAATGATGTTGCACGATTGCGGTGAACTATTCTTCGAGACATATATTCTTCTTCATCCTGAGGGCGACCCCTTCGAGACGCGAGCCTACGGCTCGCTCCTCAGCGTGAAAAACCGCGTCACGAAGGGCAAAGAAGAATATGTGTCTTGGGAAGAAGCGCAGCGGATTGCTGATACGGACTTAAGCGAGGTTCCTAAAGACCCGAGAAATTTTCATGGGTCGCGAAATTTTTCGTTCGGTCGCGATCAATTTCTTCGGCCAGTCGATCAGCAACTTTTCCGAGACCTTTAATGGCGCGTCGATATTCATCATGGAGCGCATCCAGCTCATTATCATCAATCACTTCGCCGAAGTTTTCCAACTCGTCTGCAGATGCAGAATAAATTTGCCAGTTTGCGCGTAACGCCTGGATCGCCGTTTCAACCAGCGCCACATCATGCTTGGAAAGTCGCGAGGCGGTCAGAGATTTCAGCGCCGTTCCTTCAAGCCGTTCGGCAGCCGCAAGATTAATGCTGGCATCATATAATAGTTGCTGGAAGCGCGGCCCGCGTGATTTTAATTGATCAAGATAGGTCGCAATCGAATCTGCCTCTCTTAGCCGCGCTTTATCACCGCCGCCGGAAATGCGAGACAGGAAGGAAATGGTTTGAGGTTTTGGCCAAGGCGTTTTTTCGACCCGCCCCACGGCGTCCGCCAGCACATCACGCTGAGCCACCGGTTCTGTTCTTTGAGCAAGATCAGAATTTCCGGGAAAAACTGCACAGCCACCCGTCAATAAAATGACTGAGAAAAAAACGCAAAAAACCCTGAAACCCCTGAACACGATACGCACAAACTCCGCCCTAAAGCCTTGTTACTAACCCCCACACCCATTAGCACCTTATACTACAAACAAGAAAAAGTAAGCCATGAAATGCCAGAACGCTTAAAATTATACCCGCCTTTAGAGCCTCACCTCTCTGGCATGCTTCGCGTTTCCGACCTTCATGATATCTATTATGAAGTCTCAGGCGCAGTGAACGGCAAGCCCGTGATCGTTTGCCATGGCGGCCCAGGCGGCGGCTCGGCCCCTTCCATGCGCAGGTATTTTGACCCGGAAAAATACAAGATTATCCTTTTCGATCAACGCGGTTGCGGCCGGTCCACGCCGCATGCATGCCTCGAAGACAATACAACCTGGACGTTAATCGAGGATATGGAGGCCCTGCGCGCGCTTCTTGGGCTTGAGCAATGGCAGGTCTTTGGCGGGTCATGGGGATCGACCCTGGCGCTCGCTTATGCGCAAGCTCATCCAACCCGCGTCACTGAAATTGTGCTGCGCGGTATTTTCACCCTTCGCCGCGAGGAACTCCTCTGGTTCTATCAGGAAGGGACAAGCTGGCTGTTTCCGGACGCGTGGGAAGATTATCTGGCGCCAATCCCGCAAGCCGAACGTGGTGACATGATCGCCGCCTATCACAAGCGGCTTATCGGCGACGACAAGGCGGAACAAATACGCGCCGCAAAGGCCTGGAGCCTTTGGGAAGGCGGCACGATCAGCCTTCTCCCTTCAGAAGAACGTATGCAGAGTTTCTCCTCTGACGCCTTCGCCATCGCTTTTGCGCGCATCGAATGTCATTATTTTATCAATGGCGGATTTTTTGAAAGCGACGACCAAATCATCAAAAATGTCGAGAAGATCAGACACATTCCAGGGGTGATCGTACAAGGGCGCTATGACGCCGTCACGCCGATGAAAACGGCGTGGGATTTACATCGCGCCTGGCCCGAAGCCGATCTTCAAATCATTCAGGATGCCGGACACGCCGCCAGTGAGCCCGGCATTATTGATGCGCTAGTGCGCGCGACCAATGGGTTTGCCGGCCAGCTGCCATAGGACCGATGTCTTGAATGTAATTTCTGATGAAATGCACACTTACTCGAAGATTGTAAGGTTAATTTATCTTTGATTTCTGCATAGCTTGACATGTGCATGTGTGTGCACATATATGACAACTATGGATTACGCCACCCGATCTAAAGCGGCGAACGCATGTTTATCTGCACTTGATGCTGATTTTTTCAAGGCGTTGTGCGAGACGTCACGACTGGAAGTTGTCCGTGGAATGATAAAACTCGGACGCGCCGATATTAGCGACATAGCGGAAGAAGTGCCCTTGGACCGTTCTGTTGTATCGCGTCACCTACAAACGCTCGAACAAGCCGGGCTTGCGGTCAGCAGCAAAGAGGGCCGTCGCGTATTCTATGAACTCGACGGCCCTGCTATCATGGACAAATTCGGAAATATAATGGCGGCGCTCGCGCCTCTTGTTCCCTATTGTTGCCCAAGCCCAAAATAGACAAATTGAAATGAACTATAAGGCGCAAAACCAATAGCCTAAACACGAGAAAATGCGTGCAGCATAATGCACATAATTATAACCGCATAAACTACTAGGAGTAAACAAGATGCACGCAGACGAACTAAGCTCAACACTTTTAGTTGCTGGCGTTTTTATAGCCATCGCCTTAATAGAGTTTTCTCTAGGCCTTTATCGGAGCAAGAAAAGATTTGGCCGGGACTGGGTGATTGACCTCATCAGTCTGGCTCAGCTGGCTCTCATCCTAAAGCCTGCCGCTTTGTTCTTATCGCTAACCATCGCATCCTATGCTTGGCCTGAGGGCCGTGGGATTCTCTCCGGTTTGCCTTTCTGGGCGGCATTTTTGATTGTGTTTATACCTGATGATTTCATGCACTACTGGTATCATCGGTTTGCACATCAATGGGACTGGATGTGGCCTATGCACCGAACACATCACACTCCTGAGCAATATCAGGTCACCATAGCCTTTCGAGAAAACTGGAGTTGGCTATTTTTCATGCCCGGGTTTTGGTGGATGGGCTTGATGATCCATCTGGGTCTAGGAGATGTGGTTGCAGTTTCTGCACTTATCATTGGTCTGCATAATGTGGTGGCGCATTATGGATTCACCTGGGACGCCAAGCTTTATAATTGGCCGGTGACAGGTAGGCTCATGCGTCTATTAGAGCGCGCCTTCAACACGCCATCCTTGCATCGTGGACATCATGGCCTCGGTGAGAATGGGGTTCCGTTTGGAAATTATGCACAGACTTTGTTCATCTGGGATCAACTGTTTGGTACGGCTGTTTTTCTGAACGACAAAATTCCCGAAAAATATGGGACCATAGCTGCCGATAACTCCAACTGGTATCAACAGCTATGGTTTTTTCTCATTACCAAAGACCCAAGACGATCAGAGCGGTAAGACAGAACAAGTAATGGACGTCAAAGCCTTATAGACACTCAAAGACTTTTGTCCGGCCATGTCCTATTTGAATCCGAGCCGTCTAAAACTCGGCTCGGATCAATATCTTCCGTCCCATGCGACCCTAATTCAGAAAATACGGCGCGATGATCGTCGAGTAGATGATCACGGTGCCAATTCCGATGGGGCAGACCCAGCGGATCAGGAAGCGCCAGCGCAGGAACCATTTCTCAGATTTGAAGCCGATGGCTTCACGCGCCGTTGATGATGAGACAACCCAGCC
>JAADIH010000208.1:4760-13754 GCA_013151435.1 Alphaproteobacteria bacterium | reverse complement strand
TGGTGGGCGTCAAAGATCATGTCCACTCCGAGCGCAATACGGTGCGCTCTGGCGAGAGCTGGGCGAAGGGCCCTGTGATCCTCGCCTGGGACCATGCTGCCTTTGGGGCGTTCGTCGCCCATGATGGGCAAAATGTGGTGATGCACGAATTCGCCCATCAGCTTGATGACCAGACGGGAAAGACCGACGGCTCCCCCCTGCTTGATGCGGACCACAGCGCCAGCCAGTGGGCGAAAGTCTTTCAGGACGCCTACGGACGATTGCGCGCCGATGCCAGCGCGGGTCATGAAAATGTTCTGAATTTTTATGGCGCAACCAACCCCGCCGAATTTTTCGCCGTCGCCACAGAAACATTCTTTGAACGCCCGCGAGATTTGCGCGCGCAGGAACCCGCGCTATATAAACAATTGGCGAAATATTATCGGTTGGAACCAGCGGAGTGGCGGTAACTATGCACCATCAGAACTGACGGGAGGGGTTTGCCAGTGAGCAGCCCAATGCGGACGGTTTTCCTTGTTAGATTCTTGTGAATGCACAGAATCACTTTCCTCTGCGCCTATTTCTTCGTTTTGATGCGCTTGCATGATATCTTCAGATTTCTCCTTCAATTTTGGAGGAGATGGTACAAATGGTTGTAAATGCTGGCCGACATTCTGATAGAATTCCGGTACAATTTCCTCCAAAGATTCAATGAACTTCTTACGACTATTGAATCTGGCGCCCAAGTCAACGGACATTTCAACTTGAAAAGAAACTATTTCGGATAGCGCTTTTATTTCATCCGATTTCGGCTCAATTTCAGTTGCCATCGCTCCAAAATTCTGACCCTTCCCTCGTGTAATACATCGAACAATTATTTTTTCCTTATCGCCTTTGCTCAATTGCCGTAACAACCAGTTCAAGCGAGCTGAATTGCTTGCTTTGTCAGTTGGCGCTCCAAGTTTCATCGACACCCTAATTGCACGCCTAAGAAAATCAGCCTCTACACAAATTTTTGAAACCGCATTCGGCACATCAAGCTCAAATCGCAATAGTTTTTCATTGACGAATGACTTCGCATCAGCATCGCCCCATGCTGAAGGGTTATTGAGGTTAGAGCGCGACGTCACGATCGACACAGACTCTTTAAGCCTTCTCGTCATGATCAAGGCAACATCGCGGGCTTCTTGAAGCCACGTAGTAATCATCTCCGTAACTTCTTTGGATTTTGAGCTTAATGGGTGGCCCGCTTGAACATCACTGATTATTTTTGGCCAATCTTTATTCATCTGAGCTAGTGGAAGCAGCCCAGAATTTGCATGCTCTAAGTATCGTATTAATTCGCTTATTAAGAATGCCTCATCGTCATTATCGTAGGGGTCTTCTTTTGAGGTTGCCAACAAAAATGCCGTCGTCAATAATGACGCCCAGGATAAGTGAAAAAGCTGAACACTCTTCGGCAACGCACGCGGCAACTGTGTGGGGTTAATATCAGGGGCAGGAGTTAGCTCATTGCTAATTGTTATAAGAGCATCAACGTTATTTAATTTTGCTAATTCGATATAACGCGACAATTGATCTGGCTCGACCACGTTTTTGCCAACTTTCGCTTCAATGAGCGCAGACCAAGATTTCTTTCCTGAATCCACGACAATCAAAGCGTCAGGGCGGTCCTTCAAGCCTTTCACTTCATTTTCAAGTGTAACTTCTGTAAAGCAATTTACAGAAGATCGCTTACCAAGCTTAATACTGAGCGGCGCCAATACTCGTTCAGCAAAAGGGCGAACAGATATCATCGTCGCAAGTATTATTGATAGAGTTTTCTGCTCCTTACAGGCTTCGGTAACCACAGGAAACAAACGAGCAGGAATGCCATGTGTTAAATTCCGAGTATTCATTCCTACCTCCACATTTAAAATACTACTGCTGATGTAAAAGTTTATTCCCTAACACTGCAAGTTGCAAAGCTTACTTTATAACATTCTGCCTTCGAGACGCCACCAAGTGGGGCGGCCCCCTTACAATGAATAGCTAGAACAGCCCCCGGCGAAGGGCTCACCTCAGAGAGAGTCAGCCCTCACCCAATCCACTCAACAACAAATCGCGCGCTTCATTGATCTTGGCCGCAAGATAATCCGTACCCCCTTTATCGGGGTGGATCTGTGCAATCAGTTTTTTGTGGGCGGTTTTGACGTCATCGGCGCTCGCATCAAGGCCGAGCCCCAGGACGGCCGATGCTTCCTCCCTGGTCATGGCCCGCGTGACCACTGGCGGCGGCGGCGCGGCGCCAAGCTCAGCGGCGATGGTCTTGCCACGCCACATCTCAATCAGCATGACCCCGCCAGCCGCAAGGAGCACCATAAAGGCCAGCGGCCAAAGCTTTGCCGCGAACAACACTGCGACCAAGCCGAGCCAGACAACAATTTTCAGTACGGTGACGTTGGCATTAGCGCTCGCCGCCTCCCCGCGTGCAACACGGAGTAACAACCACCCGGCGGCAATCCCGGCGAACAATAATGCAAAGAGCCCAAGCGACATTTCAGACCAGCCTCATAAAATAACGCCATCGCCGTTCGCGCAAGGGAGTACAAAGGCGCACACTACGCCGCTTCGCTGATGGCCGCTTGCGGTAAATTCAGAGTCGCAATCAGCGACCGGATTTCAATGCGCGCCGTGATATGGCTCATGGTAGAAAGCCGCACGGGCGAGTCTCGCCCGCCGAGATCCAGCAAGGTCAAACCCATGGGGAAGAGTTCGCGATAGATCACCCGGTCGCCAAAGCCCCGCGCCAGACGAAATCCAATTCTGCCGGCAAGGTCTTCGAGCTTATCACCCATTTTCTTTTTGTTGCGCGCCCGGGTCGCAGACAGGCGGTTGCGCATCACCACCCAATCGATCCCTCCGGCAACGCCCGTCATGGCGCGGCGCTTTCTCGCCTCCCACACCATTTCCGCATAAAGGCTCGGACCAGCCACCCGGCCGGTTTCAGGGTGAAGTCGGGCCAGAAGGTCAAAATCCACGAAACTGTCATTGAGCGGGGTCACGATCGTATCCGCATGAAGATGAGCGAGCCGCGCCAGATGCGTATTGGCGCCCGGGCAATCGATCACCACAAAATCGCAGGCCTCCAGCCCCAACAACGCCGTTTGAAAATTCTCGGTTTCGCGACGTTTCGATTCCTCTCGGCTGTCCAAATTTGACGGCTCGACCTCAACGATAATCGGAAATTCTAGTGCTTTGTCATTGATTTCAGAGAATTTTTTCCTGTTTTCAAGGTAACGAGAGAGGCTGCGCTGGCGAAGGTCCAGATCCACCGCGCCAACCTTGCAGCCGCTTTTTAACAAAGCCACGATCACATGCATGGCGGCGGTCGACTTGCCAGAGCCGCCTTTTTCATTCCCGAGAACAATGACATGCGTCATCAAATTCACCCATTTTAATGCTGAAAATCAGCATTTTCACATTACTTGCTTACCAGCTGGAAAGGCCTGGCGCCTAGACTTGAGTGTTGCCCCGATTCTAAAGCGCTGGGCGAAAAAGCAAGCACCGGCGAAAGCCGATGTGGATACCGGTTTTTTGCGCCAACCGGCGCACAATAGGCAAGCAGGCGGATTTTATGAAGACGGCTTATGGCGTCCTTATTATATGGCTCTCAATCTGTTCCAGCGCGCTGGCGGATATCGAGGTCAGCCCCTTGCGCCACGTCATTACCGCCAAGGCCAGAGAAGCAACCATCGCGGTGTCCAATCCCTCGCACCGTGTTTTAGATGCGCGCGTGTCATGGGTCGATCTGACTGCGACGGAAACCGGTTATGCTCCGGCCGAAAAGCAGGCGCGCAAATTACTCAGCGCGGCGCCATATCTGATCGTGTCGCCAGCCTTCTTCCAGCTTGAGCCGGGCGGACGAATAGAAATTACAGTGAAGCTAAGAGATGGTGTGACGCCGCCACAAGGCGAGCGACGCTCTCACCTGCTGATTGAGACCGCCGCCTCGCGAACACCAATTCGAAAAGCCAGCGCTAACGGCTTACAGGTCGATATCGGCCTCAGCATTTCAACGCCAGTAATATTGCGTAACGGTGACCATGCGGCAGCCCGCATAGGGGAAACGAAACTTCTGCGTGACGATGACGGCATGTTGCTATTGGCGACAGCAATTGAACCGGCAGGTGTGATTTCAACTTTTGGACGACTGACCGCTACATTCAAACCCCATGGCGAGGATGGCGTTGTTCAAGCATTGGGTATCCGGGATAACGTCGCCGGTTATCTGGACGCCCCAAAACGCATGGTGGAGATTCCATTAGGATATGAATCCCTCGGAGAAGGTGAGCTGACACTACGTTATGAAGGCGCCGCTGAGTTTACCGGACAAACATTCGATGAGCGTAAATTCGATATTGCCCCGCCGGAATAAGGTTATCCAGCATCCAAAATCGACAATCGCTGCCCTATAAATCCTGAAACTTTACAGAACAGGCCCCGCGTTTTCAGGCTGGCGCATAACGCCTCCGCTTTGCCTTCTGACGAGAACCCGCCGCCGATCAATCTTAAAAACACGCCCTTGCCGGGAAGCGTGACTGTTACAAGACGGGGTTCAAGTAACCCTAATTCATCGGGATTTTCCCGCTGCAGTTTCCGCCAACCATCGCGCGCTTCAGCTGTTCTGCGGTAAGAGGCAAGATGCACACCGAATAGAACACTGGACGTTTCAATCTCGTCATTGGCTTCGTTTTCAAAAACCGCTTCTGCCGAGGCAAAAGATGGTTGCACTAAACGCGGCGCATCTTCCACCGGCACACCGCTCCGCTCAATTTCCGGCGCTGTTGCTTCTTCCACGACCGCGTTCACCTGGGGTTGCGGACCTGGCGATGCAATAGATGAGGGGTTTAGCCGCTCCGCATCCCCGAGCATAGCGAACCGGGTCATGCCAGAGGTTCCCTCGCTCTGGGCCAGCAGAGTTTCATTTTCGCGCTGAACCTCAAGTAAGAGATCGGACAGCCGGACATTTTCAGACTTCACATGCGCAAGTTCAACTTCCAGAGCCGACGAACGCGATAGCGCGATGGTGATTTCATCCTCAAATGCGGCGTTCTTGGAATTCCCAGTAAGGGTAGAACAGGCCGAGACCATAAACAGAGCGGCGAATATCAACATCGCCTTTACGGATCGCACGATAAAACTCCTCCAGACTCAGCTTCACTACCATCCCCAGATAAACCATAGGCCCCAGATAAACCATAGGGACGATCAGGCGAGTCGCCAATCCCGTATAGCAAACAATTGTCGCAAGCTATGTGGAAAACACTACGATCAGGCGCTATCGGGCTGCCTTTTTCAAAGCTTTTGAGAGCCTAGCGAGCCGATGATCTCTAATCTGGCACATGCAGCCGCGCGAGATCCCTGGCCCGCTGACGTTTTATGTCATGGCGCGTCGTGCGCTTCACAAGGATATACAATATAAAATAGCACATGGCCGCACCAATACCCGACAGCCATAAGGGAAGATTGTCGAATACGGTTATGAAGCGGTCATAGCTAAAACCAATCGCCTCAGCGAGGGCTGGGGCTTCCTGGGCAAGGAGCAATAATCCGCCAACCGCCGTCAGTGCAAGGGCGAGTAGTCCCGCCAGAAAAGCACCCACCGTAACGCCCATATCCGAATATTCTTCTTCCTTGGAGATGATCATTTTTGATGGATCACCAGACAGGGCTTGCGTCGCCGCAAAGAGTGATCGCGTGCGCGCGGCTTTCTCTTCGACCGTCAATGACTTTCTACGATCGGCTTTGAACTGATTAAAATTGATTAGTGGCTTTGCCTTTAAAACCGCATCCGAGACATAATCCGGCTCGCACTCGATCGCTGGCGCAACATCTGATGTCGGGACCACAAGCGAGGCATCCGTCGGCATCAGGAACAACGATTTTTCTGCGGCGCGCCGACGCACAAGCCCATCAAGAGCGACAAGCTCGTTATTCACATGGGCTTTCGTCCAAAGCTCAAAAGCTAATGCCGCACCAATTTTGTCGCCCGCGTTCAATTTGCGCAAGACCGTAGAGCGCTTCCAGTTATCCTCGCCAATATTGAAGACCAGAGAGACAAGCGCATCATGTTCATTTTGATTAAGCGGCGCACGGACAGTATCGCTGATCAATTGCTCAATCGGCATGACATCGTCTTTTAACAGGCGCTCAGCATCACCTTCGGTCACACTCATGCCGTGACGGGCCGTAGATACATGCCCGTATCCCACAGTCCATTGCTCACACGGCGCGTAATGCGCCGACATGCGCAGGCCTTCATAGCCTTTGATCAGATTAAGACCGGTATTTCCCGTCCGCATCAGACCCCACTACCCCTCAACTACACATCAGAGCGACACAACCGCCCTAATTCTGGCCAAGCGACGACTCCCAAAATCGACGCGATAACATAGTAAATAGCATGCTGCGCCATGATTTGGTAGGCGCCCTATGGGGTGTAATCTTGCTCCCCCTGCAGTTGTGTCAATTCTGCACAAAAACCGGGAAACACCCAATAGCCCAGCTACAATTGGCCCAAATCAACACGTTTCGGGCCGGGATGCCGTCTTGCGGCCACCACCTCCCAGCAAATCCTCGCCTAATGCTTTGTATTTAGTCGGATTTTCTAAGCCCCACCAGATACCCAGTTTGGCATGAGACTTGGGAGTAGAAGCTGCGAATCACTGTGTTCGCTCCAATCCAGTGGGTTTAAAACCGACCGCTTATAGGAAAAAGCGGGAGAATGTCGGAGCGCTAGAGGTATCGATATGGGCAATGGGCTTTCAAATATCATCGCCGCCACGATCATCGCACTTGCGGTCGTCTATACAGGCGGATTTGGCGACAGAGGCGGCGCTGGGGATGCTGAGCAATATGATGCTTGGCTTTCACGCGCGGTGGGGGACATCAGAAACGACATTGTCGTTAATTGCGGTTGCTGCGGCGACGAAGGCCCTGGGGGGGCCGCCAGCGGTTCTTTTTAACGGCCCGCCCCATTCCGCAGCGCATCGCCGGTTACAACCCGGCGCCGCCAGTCGAAATCGGGCGGGTTCCGACACCACAAATCGAGGAGCCACCCGTTCCTACGCCGGCTTTCCCTCCGGATAATCCTGTCTACTGGCCGGATGATTTCTTTGGACCGCCGCCGCCTTATTTTCCGCCGACCCATATTCCGCCGGGCCCTTTGCCTTGCCTTCTTGATGATGACGATGATCCCGACACTCAATGTGAACCGCCAGAACCTGAAGAACCGCCGACGGACGTACCGGAACCAGGGATATTGATCTTACTGGTCACGGGCGCGCTCACCTGGCGGCTATTTCAACAACGCATGCGGCTCGCATAACTTTTTAGGCAGCGGGCAATAAGATGGCCGCTGCCAATCCGAGGAACACAAAGAACCCGACAACATCGGTTACTGTTGTCACGAACACGGCCGACGAGACCGCCGGGTCCGCCCCGGCGCGCTGTAGACCGATTGGTACGAGAATACCCGCAAGCCCAGCGGCAAACAGATTGATGGTCATCGCTGCGCCAACAACCATTCCTAAACGGATCGCTTCTGGCGCAGCGCCCCAACCGCTCAAGAAATACCACAGTCCCGCAAGCACCCCCATAATGATCGCGAAAATCACACCATTGAGAAGCCCAACTTGCGCTTCGCGATAAACAATGCGCGCCGCATTAGCGGGTGTTAGATCCTTAGTCGCCAGCGCTCGCACGGCAACCGTCAGGGTTTGCGTTCCGGCATTGCCACCCATGCTCGCGACGATCGGCATCAAGATCGCAAGCGCTACAATTTGCTCGATCGCGGCGCCGAACAAGGCAATCACCAGCGAGGCTAATATCGCCGTGGTCAGATTGATCGCCAGCCAGGAAAACCGCGACCGCACAGTGGCGATCACCGTATCTGAGAGCCCCGTATCCGCCTCAACACCGCCCAAGGCGAGCATGTCTTCATGGGTTTCTTCGCGAACCATTTCAACAACATCGTCAACAGTGATCATGCCCACCAAGCGCCCAGCTTCATCGACGACCGGCGCAGAAATGAGATTATATTGCTCAAACCAATAGGCGACTTCTTCCTGGTCCATGGTCAAGGGAATAGCGTGCAAGTCGCGGCTGGACATGAGGTCGCCAATAACACTTGTGCGTTGCGACTTCAGCAATGTCGATAGCGCCACGGCGCCAACGGGTTTGTTGGTGGGGTCAACGACGAACACTTCATAAAACCGGTCGGGCAATTCTTCGGTGCTGCGCAGCCGGTCGATGATCTGACCAACAGTCCAATAAGAAGGCGCGGCAAAGAACTCGCGTTGCATAACGCGACCAGCGCTCTCCTCCTCACAGTCGAGAGCCGCGCGTAAGGCAAGGCGATCTTCAAGCGGCACCTCGGCGAGAATTTCCGCCTGCTTTTCTTTGTCGAGGTCTTCGAGAACAAAGGTCGCGTCGTCGGTTTCAAGTTCCGAAATCGCCTCTGCAACTTTTTGCGGATGAAGCGCCTCAATCACGCTCTCTCGCAAATCATCATCCAGCTCAGCGAGCACATCAGAGGGAAGCGCCCCACCCAACATATCGATCAACGCAAGACGATCCTCGTCGCGCAATAAACCGATGAGGTCAGCCATATCTGCCGGGTGAAGGTCGTGAGTTAAGGCCGCAAAGCCATCGCTGTCGCGCACTTCAATGACCCACGATACCGACCGGACAAACTCCGCCGATAAGGTCAGATTGGCGTCAAACTGGCCGTCTGTAGTTTCAAGCGCGGCAGAATCTTTTGAAGGTGGCTTGGCGGGCGTGGTTTCTGACATTTCCGCCCTCCCTCTTTAGACAAGATCTGTAGATTGCTTTGATCAGTAGCTAGGCGAGCCGCCTTTTTTTAGCAAGCGCCTCAAACGCTTAGTCGCGAAAATTAAAGATACCGCTGATAATAATGGCAAAAGTTATGACCGAGAAAAGAACCGCAATTTTTGTGGCGAGCAAGGCCTTTTT
>JAADIH010000208.1:0-4685 GCA_013151435.1 Alphaproteobacteria bacterium | reverse complement strand
CGAGGTAAGACCGCGAGAAACGATATCCACCACCAGAGTATGAAAATCACAATGCCGCCTGAGATGCTCATGGCTTAAATCCGATGAATGAGTGTCGTGATGAAGGGGCGTTTGCCCCAATGCTGATCAAAGTAAACCCTGGCCGCACGTTTCACAACCAGCTCAACGGCCTCATCGTCCTGGCGTTTAGAAAGTTTAAGGCCCTCAACCGCCTCTTCGATCTCGTCCGCCAGCAAATCACAAGTGGACCCACCCGGCTCTTCATCCATAACGACGCCGTGACCGCTAATCTCAACCGCACCCAAGATGCGCTGTTTTCTGTCCAGCACGATGGAGACAACCACCATTCCCGAAGTGCTGAGTTTGCGGCGTTGGCGCAAAGGCGCCGCGCCGTCGGGCAGCATGATCTCGCCATCAATATGCATGCGCCCTGCGGGAACTTCATCGATCAGTTCCGGGCCATTGGGCGCAACCCGAATGAGATCGCCGTTCCTCGGTGAGTATGATTCCTTTACGCCAAGGTCCAACGCCATATCGGCATGGGCTTCCAGATGCCGAGCCTCACCATGCACTGGAATAGAAATTTGGGGGCGCGCCCATTCATACATCTGCCGCAGCTCGTCCTGACAGGGATGACCAGAGACATGCACAAATTCATCCTTTTCAGTGATCACCTTAATAAATCCACAAGAAGGTTTTGCAGATCATAGATCTCACGATCATTTCCAGGAATAATCTTCGAAGAAAAAATTACTGTATCATCTTCGCTCAAGGTGAGGTCGCGATGCTCATTCCTGGCGATTCGCGCGAGTGCGGCGCGTGATTCTCCCTGACTGCCCGTACACAGATAAAGAATGTGCCTGCGGGGTAAGTGGCCCGCGTCTTTTGGCTCCACAAAGGAGAGATGCTCTGGCAGCAGCCCAACTTCGCGCGCCGCATCAACGATGCGCAGCATTGAACGTCCCAACAGACAAACACTGCGATCCGCCGCTGCCGCCGCCTCACAAATAGAAACTACACGTGACACATTCGAAGCAAAGGTCGTCACCGCCACCCGGCCCTTTTGGGCGGCAATCAATTTTGTCAAAGACTTGCGCACATCGGTCTCAGAGCCGGAAGTTCCCTTCGAGAGAACATTGGTGGAATCGCAGACCATGGCCAATAGCCCATCATCACCAAGTTTTTCTATTGCAGCGCTATCAAGGTCCGGCCCAAGCGTCGGCGCCTTATCAATCTTCCAGTCACCCGTATGAAAGATCGTCCCAAGCGGCGTACGCAACACAACGCCGCTCGGCTCGGGGATCGAGTGGGTCAAGGTCACATATTCAATATCAAAGGGCCCAAGAGAAAACCGCGCATCCATCTCAATGATATTGAGATCGACACCCTTTATCTCGCGCTCACTGAGTTTTCGTTGCACAAGGTTTGCGGTAAATGGCGTTGCATAGACTGGACACCCCAAGAGCGGCGCCAAATGCGCCACGGCGCCAATATGATCCTCATGACCATGAGTCAGCAGAAGGCCTAACAGCGCGTCTCTTTCTTCAAGAATATAGGACGGGTCCGGACAGATGAGATCAATTCCGGGTGTGGTTAAATTCCCAAACATAACCCCGCAATCGATCATCAACCATTGCCGATTATTGGGCGTGCCGAACCCGTAAAGGTTCATATTCATACCGATCTCGCCAGATCCGCCCAGAGGCAGAAACACCAATTCCTTTTTCGACATCAGGCAGCGCCTTTTTTGAGGCGTTTGCTGATCTCAAACAGGCCGCGGATTGTCAGCTCATGATCGAATATATCGATGGCCGTGGTTTCACCTTCAAACAGCGAGGCAATTCCACCCGTCGCAACGACTTTCATGGGGGCTCCATATTCAGCCTTGATCAAGCCAATCAGCCCTTCGATGAGACTAATATAGCCCCAATAAACCCCTGTCTGCATGGCGCCGACAGTATCCGTTCCAATGATATTGTCCGGCTTTTCAATGGCAATGCGCGGCAAGCGCGCCGCCGCTTCATGCAAAGCCTGCATGGAGAGATTGATCCCAGGCGCAATCACCCCGCCTTCAAACCCTCCATCGGCGCCAACAATATCGAAGTTCGTCGCCGTGCCGCTATCGACTACAATCAGCGGCCCGCCATGGGCGATGAAGGCGCCAACCGCGTTGACCAGACGGTCCGCGCCCGCCTCTGAAGGCTTACTGATACGCACCTCAACACCCGGAATATTATCGTGGCGGATGACGAAGGGATCGCAATTAAAATAGCGCCTTGATAAATTGCGCCAATGAAACAGCGATTGCGGCACAACCGTTGAGATAATGCACTGATTGATATCGGAAAGCTTATACCCGGCCATCGTCATCAACTGTGACAACCAGACGGCATATTCATCTGCTGTGCGCGAAGTCGAGGTTGATGAGCGCCACTGGGCGGCGGGCTGATCGCCATCAAAAAGGGCTATCACTGAGTTTGTATTACCGACATCAATTGCGAGAAGCATTTATATTCCTGTCTCTATTCTGTGTTCGGTGTGGGCTCAAAGAAAATCTCACCGGCGCTGATCATCCGCTTTCCAGAGGCCAAGCGCAATATCAGGGCGCCGCTTTCATCAATTCCATCGCATACGCCGCAAATTTCTTCATTTGGCATACGGACTGTGATCTCAACCCCGATGCCCGCCGCACGATCGAGCCATGTCTCACGAATTTTACCAAACCCGTTGTCGCTCCATTCCCTGTAATATCGCCAGAAATGATCATCAATGCGCCCCGCCAGCGCTAAGGGTGTCGGGGCCTTCGCGGTGTAATCCACGAGACGCGCGGTTGGATAAGCAAGTCCTTGGGGCGCCGAGACAATGTTGAGCCCGATGCCAATGGCAAGATGCGCTGCATCCCTGCCCGCAATATGCTCGAGCAAAATCCCCGCAACCTTTTTTCCATCGATCAGGATATCATTCGGCCATTTCAAGGAGACCCGATCTGGCGGGAGAAGCTCATCCAGCACCGAGGCCAACGCCAGCGCGATAACGAAAGAGAGTTGCCCGAGGCGCTCCGGCGACGCCTCGGGTGCAAACAACAAGGTCCCGGCAAAATCACCGGTTTGTTGTTCCCAAGTCCGCCCGCGCCGACCATAACCCGCCATTTGTTGCAAAGCGATGATCCACAAAGGCCCTGCTTCCCCGGCCTCAATCCGTCTGCGTGCTTCAAGGCTGGTTGAATCGAGTGTATCGAAGATTTCTATTGCAACGCCGGAGGGAAATTTCTGCACGCCTTAAAAGAGCGATGCAGCAGCCGTCTCAGCCGCCATGCGTAAATAGCCCAAGAATATTGTCAGTATTGGGAACATCAATATCGCCGTCGCCCAAGCGGTTACTGTCAAGGCCGGGCTGCTATCGCGTTCAAACGCTTCTGCTGGATCATCAAACCACATGAACCACACAATCCGAAGATAGTAGAATGCGGAGATGGCGCTGGCAAAAACCCCAACCACCGTGAGCCAGATCAGGTCGGCATCAACAGCCGCGACAAAGACAAACCACTTGCCGAAGAATCCGGCGGTGGGCGGCACGCCCGCTAACGAAAACAACAACACAGTCAATATCATCGCCATGGGCATATTGGTTCTGGAGAGCCCAGAAAGATCGCTGATCTTTTCCGTCATCCCGCCTTGTCTGCGCATCATCAAAATCACCGCGAAGGCGCCGATCGTCATCACCACATAAATCGACATGTAAATCAGAACAGAGCTGACGCCTTGGGAAGTTCCCGACGCCAGCCCGATAAGCGCAAAGCCCATATGACCGATGGACGAATAGGCCATCAGTCGTTTGATATTGGTTTGGGCAATCGCCGAGAACGCCCCGACCATCATGGAGGCAACCGCAATAATCGCAATCACCGGCTGCCAGTCTTCAAGGACGCCGGGGAACGACGAATACAGGACACGCGTGAACAGCATCATGGCGGCGACTTTCGGGGCCGCAGAGAAAAACGCAGTCACGGGCGTCGGTGAGCCCTCATAGACATCGGGCGTCCACATATGAAACGGCGCCGCAGAAACCTTGAACGCCAGTCCGGAGATCATGAAAACCAGACCAATGACAAGGCCAACATTTGAATCTGCGGCAGCGGCAACGCGGGCAATTTCTTCAAACGACGTGGAGCCGGTGAAACCATAAACCAGCGACGCCCCATAAAGCAGGAGACAAGACGACAAGGCGCCGAGCACAAAATATTTAAGGCCAGCCTCAGTCGAGCGACGACTGTCACGATTAAACGCCGCAAGAATATAAAGCGCCAGGCTCGATGCCCATATAGAGCGAGATGAGATCCGTCGCAGAAACCATCAGCGCCATGCCAAAGGCCGCAAGGAGGATGAGCACAGAATATTCAAAACGGCCCGATTGCAGACCCGCCAGATAACGCTCGGACATCAATATGGCGAAGGCCGCGGCGCCAAAGATGATGATTTTTGCGAAGTCAGAAAATGCATCAATCCTGAATGCGCCATCAAACAGCGATGCTGTCGGCGCCCCTGGTCCAAACAGCACCAGAAGAATTGCCGCCACCAGCAGCAAGATCGCTGTACGAGAAATCTGTTTTGCTATTTTGTCACCAATTGTGACGCCCGCGATCAACAACACCATGGCCCCAATGACCAGGAGCAGCTCAGGTGTAG
>JAADIH010000031.1 GCA_013151435.1 Alphaproteobacteria bacterium | reverse complement strand
TTGAGCTTGCCGATAATGTGACGGTCAAGGTGGTCAAATCGACCCTCACTGACATACGCACCAAGCCGCAACCCGCCGCCAACGACAAATAGAGTTAGGGGATGGAGCGGGTTTAGCTCCAGCGCAACAGTCATGCTTAAATTTTCAAGATTTCAGACTGCCGGTGTTGTCGGTCTTATTATATTGGCCGCCCTTTTCGCGATGCCGAATTTCCTCAGTGAAGATGCGCGGGGTAATCTCCCAAGCTTTCTGCCCAAGGGTACGATTAATTTGGGGCTCGATCTGCAGGGCGGGTCTTATCTCCTGTTGGGTGTTGATACCGATAAGGTGATCGATGATCGCATGCGCGCGGTGATGTCCGATATCCGCCGGGAGCTGCGCCCCAGTCGCGCAGTTGGGCGTGACCGTATCTCCATCGACAATATGGCTTTTAACGCCAATACCGATGTTGTGACCCTGCGTATTCGCAATGCGGAGCAAGTAGAAGACGCAGAAACCCGGGTGCGCGATATTACGCGCAGTGCTGGCGGCGCCGGATTTGGTCTCGGATTCAGGTCCTATATTGTGTCGGTCAATGGCTCGCGGATTGATGTGCGCATGACGCCTGAGGCCATGACCAATTACGCCAATGAAGCGGTCAGAGATTCCATTGAGGTTGTTCGTAGACGGATTGACCCAGCGGGCAATAAGGAAGTCTCAATCCAGCCCCAAGGGGCCAATCGCATTGTTGTGCAGGTGCCTGGCGACGATGATCCCGAAGCCTTGAAAAGCATTATCAACCGCACCGGTCAGCTCAGCTTCCACCGCCATGATCCGAGCGTTAATCCGACGGATGCCGCCGCTGGACTATTGCCGCCAGGGCGCATGCTGGTGCCGTTTGCCGATAGCGAAGCCCAAGGGCAATTGCCTATGGTGTTGTTTGAGGAAGCAGAAGTCACTGGCGATATGGTAGTCAATGCGTCAGCGGGCCCAAGTTCAGATGCCGGTGGTTTCCAGATCAATTTCTCTTTTGATAATCGCGGCGCGCGGCGCTTTGCTGAATATACCCGCGACAATATAGGCTCGATCTTTGCGATTGTCCTTGACGGTAAAATCATTTCTGCGCCGACCATTCAGTCGGCCATCACCCAGGGGTCCGGCCGTATCACCGGCAGTTTTACCGCGCTGGAAGCTGCCGAGACGGCGCTGCTCATTCGCTCCGGTGCGCTGCCGGCAGAGCTGACCACAATGGAACAGCGCTCTGTTGGGCCTGATCTTGGTCAGGACTCGATTGAAGCTGGCGCCAAAGCGTTGATCATCGGTTTTGCGGCGGTGATCATTTATATGATTGTCAGCTATGGGCGTTTTGGGATTTACGCTGACCTCGCATTGATCGCCAATGTGGTGTTGATCGCCGGGGTCTTGTCGCTCTTTGGATCGACGCTGACCTTGCCGGGGATTGCCGGGATTGTTCTCACCATCGGGATGGCGGTGGACGCCAATGTGCTGATTTTCGAGCGTATTCGGGAGGAGCTGTTGAGTGGTAAGGTGCCGATCAAAGCGGCGGAGATCGGTTACGACAAAGCCCGCTCGGCGATTATCGACGCCAATGTAACGACTTTCTTGGCAGCGCTCATTATGTTTCAACTTGGCGCCGGGCCGGTGCGTGGTTTTGCGATCACGCTTGCCGTCGGCGTCGTCACATCCGTTTTCACTGCTTATGTAGTGACGCGCATCTTCGCTGGGGGATATCTCCTTTCGAAGCGGCCAAAAGAACTTGCACTTTAAAGGGGACGTAGAGAAATGTTTTTAAAATTAGTCCCCGATAATACGAAGATCGCCTTCATTAAGATGCGCATCCCGGCGATGATCTTTTCCGGAGTGCTTATTATCGGCTCAATCGTGGCAATGTTCACGCACGGCTTGAATTTCGGCATCGATTTTCGCGGCGGCGTCACCATCGAAGTTGCCGATGAAGAGCCAATTGATGTAGGCGCAGTGCGCGAAGCGGTTTCAAACCTTGGGCTTGGTAATGTCAAAGTTCAGGAAATTCGTGATTTTGCCGGTGGTGATGAAGCGGTCGTGGTTTTTGTCGAGCGCCAGGATGTCGATGTGATCGATGACGGCGCCAGCGACGGTGACGCTATCGATGCTGACACTGGCGATGGCGACGAGGCAGAAGATGGCAAGGCTGAAGAAAATGCGCAACAAGCCGCCGCTGCACTGGTTCAGGATGCACTGCGCACACTGCTAGGCGATAATATTGAGTTTCGGAAGATTGATGTGGTGGGCCCGGCGGTTTCTGGTGAGCTGATTCAAAAAGGCGCCATCGCAATCGTGCTCGCGATCGCCATGATGCTGATCTATATCTGGTTCCGTTTTGAGTGGCAGTTCTCGCTTGGCGCCATTGCCGCTCTTGTTCATGATGTAGCGATCACACTCGGCCTGTTTGCGGTAACCAGCCTCGAGTTTAATCTCTCGATTATCGCGGCGATCCTGACGATTGTCGGTTACTCCATGAATGATACGGTGGTGGTTTATGACCGTGTGCGAGAGAATTTACGCAAATATAAATCGAAACCTCTGGACGCATTGCTGGATTTGTCGATTAACGAGACTTTGAGCCGAACCGTGATGACCTCCATCACGACGCTTTTAGCCTTGGGCGCGCTTGTCATTTTTGGCGGCGAGGTCTTACGCGGTTTCACTCTGGCGATGATCTGGGGTATCGTGATCGGCACCTATTCATCAATTTTTGTCGCATCACCATTCTTGCTGGCCACCGGCGTTAAACGTGACTGGTCGAAAGTGGCGGCAACGGCAGCCCCGTAATCGCTGACCCAATGTCCGATAATCTAAACCTCGGGAGCGAACATTGCTCCCGGCTGGTGCGCGAGCACGATGAAGATCGCTGGCTCGCTGCACAATATGCGCCGCCCCCTGAAAGGCGCAGGCTGATTGCGTTATATGCATTTCAATGTGAGTTGCGGCGCATCCCCGGCGCGGTTTCCGAGCCACCCTTGGGTGAAATCCGCCTGCAATGGTGGCGTGAGGCCTTACAGGACATTCGCGATGGCAAGTCTGCGCGAGGGAATCCGGTTGTAGAAGAGATTGCTGTCTGCGGGATCGCGAATACAGAATATGAATCGCTCATCGACAAAGTAATTGATGCCGCCGCGCGGCCTTTCTATGGCGAGGAGTTTAGCACAATCGATGATCTTGCCGATTGGCTAGAGCAGGCCGATGGAACGATCGATGAGCTGGCAGTGATCATCATAGGGGGAGACACCTCTCTGGCCGAGACGGCAAGACAAGCCGGTGTAGCATTTTCGCTGGCGCGTGAAGGGGCGGGCCTGGCGCCAAATCTCAAAGATGAAATTCATCCTAAGGCGCGATCTATTTGGGATGAGATAAAGCCGGGTTTAAAAAATATAGATGCTAAAATTACTCCGGCAATAATACATCTGGCACTGACGTCTGCTTACTTGGGTAAAAGCGGCACGCCCTTTCCAATCTATAAGCGTATGCGATTATTTACTGCGATGGCATTGGGGTGGTTGTGATTTTTTCCTAGTTGATTTGTTCCTCCCCCGTTAACAGAGGAAATGAGTAGACCCAACTGCCGCTCATTCCCGCCTGCGCGGGAATGAGCGGAGATAATGTAACGGAATTGGATCGACCCTTAGAAAACACCTTATGTGTGATGTTCAATATTGTCGTCAATCAGCGCTTTGTTATAGGCGGCGAGGGCTTTTACCCGCGACAGATAACCGACCACCTCTTCATGTTTGTCTGATGAGACTACCGGCAGACCATGTTCTTCGGCGTCGTTTAATGTGGCGAGCGCCGCCCCCAGAGATTGTCTGGCGGTAAGGCGTGGGGCGTCACCTGGCAACGGCGCCCCTGGCGGCATTTTCTCCATCACGTCACGTACACGGATGGTTTGTAAAATAACTCCTTGCGGCCCTTCCGAGAGGTCATAGCCGCGCCGCGAAAGCTGCCAATGGAAGAATGATTTTTTCTGCAGCCATTGCGTGATCAGTGTGGCGATGGCGACCGCCACCATCAGAGAAATGGTGATGCCGTATTCACCGGTCATCTCGAAGATAACGAGAGTTGTTGATATGGGCGCCCCCAGCAATGCGCCGCTCACGGCCCCCATGCCGATCATGGCGTAATAAACGGGGCTTGCCGTTGCCTCCGGCAAGAGATGGCCTAGCGCGGCCCCAAAAGCAGCACCAGCGAAAGCTCCGATCACCAGGCCCGGAGAGAATACGCCGCCGCCAAACCGGCAAGAGAGCGTCACAACGGTTGCAGCGCCTTTCATAAGCACGAGAACAATCAGTAACGGGATCACATAATTGCCGTTGAGGGCGTTGGTGACAGCCTCATAACCAACGCCAAAAACTTCCGGAAAGAACACGCCGATGATACCGACAATGACCCCGCCGATGGGGGGTAAAAAGAGATAGGAGACGCCGTATTTTTGCGCTTGCTCGCGGATGCCCTCGGTCATGCGTGCGGTGGAAAATAGGAATGCGGCTGAGATAAGTCCGCAAATGATGCCGAGAATGGCGGCAAAGGGAACGTCGATTGTTGACATCAGGCCATAGTCTGGCGGTGCGAAGGCTGGAAAATCTCCGAGGTGAATTCGGGTCACAATTGCTGCGGAAACACTTGCCGCCGCGATCGGGCCGAACACAGAAAGCGCATAATTTCCAAGGATCACTTCAAGGGCGAACAAAACTCCTGCGATGGGGGCGTTAAAGCTCGCGGAGACCGCTGCCGCTGCGCCACAGCCAAGAAGCGCCCTTCGTTGCTTGGCGGTAAATCCCATATGCCGGTCGAGAAGTGAGGCGATGGTCGCCCCCAGATGCACAGCAGGGCCCTCGCGCCCGGCGCTGGCGCCAGAGCCCAGGGAGACCGCGGAAACTGTGGCTGCTGCAAGGCCTGCCCTTAGGGAAATGCGTCCATCACCGGCAGCGCGTGCTTCAATCACATCTGCGACGCCCTGACCCCTGCCGTCTTCCAGCCAATTCAACCGGTCCGCTACAAATAGAATTGCCGAGACCGCCAGCCCGCCAATCACCGGCGCTGCAAAGGCCCGTAAGGGACTGAGAGAAGAAGCGCCGCTCACCACGCCCGCTTCGGTCTCGCCAAAAGCCATGATGGAGACAATGTCAATCACTGCGCGAAAAGCGATGATGCCATAGGCGGCGGTAATCCCGATTACAATTGCAAAGAACCAGACGCTTAAAACGTCGTAACGCCCGAGACGCCGCCGCCACTTTCGTAAATTCACTAAAATGCGCGCAATATTCCGGATCATGACGATGTTATAGATGGTTAACGAGCAAAGTTCATATCAATATTCGAACAGTGTTCCAAATGTCAGGAAATGTTTAACGGCGCATTCATGCTGCTTGGGCACAATCCCTATCATTGTACATTATTTTGAGGGATGGGGAGCTTATGTCTGTTTCCGGGGAAAGCACGCCACGCAATCAAGGCGGCAAGATCGATCCGGCGCGAGCTGGCGCTGCTGTGAAGCGCTGGCGCCGCGATGTGGCCAAAGCCATGGGCGAAGATCCTGGCGCAGCCCTTGATCAGCCAGACCGTCGTCTTGTGATGTTGCGGGTATTTGGCGCCACACGCCGCCTCGCCGATCTCTGTATGACTTATCCGGCTGCTGCGGCCGCAGCGCTGATCGAAGGGCCCTCGCCAGTGCTCGCAGAGACCGCGCGCGACCTCGCAACCCTTGATCGCGGCATTGGCGGGCCCGAAGCCTTGCATGCCGCCCTGGCGCCGCTCAAAAATCGCGCTGACATCGCCATCGCGCTCGCCGAGCTTGGCGGGCAATGGTCCGTCCCCGAGGCGACGGCGGCAAGGGTCGATTTTGCTGAGCGGTTGGTGGAAACCAGCCTTCAATGGCTGGTGCGCGCAGCGGTAAAGCGCGGCGAGCTGACGGTTGACGACGCCGATAATCTGATGCGCGGTATTTTCATTATCGCGGGTGGTGATTTCGCTCATGAAGATCTCTCACCCTATGGGCCTCTCGATCTTATCATTCTGTATGACGATAAAATATTTACCGCTGCCAATGCGCGCGGCGCTGACCGGATTTTTGTTCGCATCGGCGCAGAGTTACGCGAAGCCTTTGAGGGAAAACCCGGTGAACATTCTCTGTTTGGTCTATCCACACCCTTAGGATCAGGCGTTGGCGGCGCAGGATATGCAGACTGCGTCTCACGGGTCCAGAAAACCGCTGAAGGTCCGCAATCGAATGTCTTGAAGGCCTGGCTTGCGACGGCCCGTGTGGTTGCTGGCGATCGCGTATCAGGCGGCGCCTTCCTTGAGAAAATAGAAGAGTTGGTCTGGGGTAAAAACCCTATTCTGGATGATGACTTGCGTGAGATGCTAGAAAAAGATGACAATGACCCGCGCGCGGTTTTTCGCCGTGTGGCCGATTTATGCCGCCTGGCGATTGGCGGCGGTCGTCCGGTTTTCCGTACAGCGTCGGCAAGTGAGATATTTGAAATCGCAGCACAGTCACGCGCCTTCACTCAGGATGCGGCGCGCCGGTTGATCGCCGGTGAAGAGCTTGCCCATATCGCGGTCTCGCGCACCCAGATGATGAAAGGCGCCGCCGAAATCGAAGCCTCCCGTGATGATGAACAATGCGCGCTGGCGGCATTGTGTGGGTATTCTTCCTATGACGCCCTGGCGACAGTTCTCGATGGCGCCCGTATTGATGCGCGCAACACGCTTCGCCGCATGATGCGTGGGCCTCAAGAAGAGGCCGCTCTTTACCGTGAGGTTGGCGAGGGCGCAGAAGACGCGGACAAGCTCGAAGATCTCGGCTTTCGCAATGGCGATAGTTTATCCAGCGCCGTGGATGGTTGGGCGCGCAAGGCTGATGGCATCGAAGAAATGCGGTTTTCTTCCCATGCGCCAGGGTTGTTGACGGAGTTTGGCGAAACCCAGGATCCAAATTGCGCTGTTCGCTTATTCGATTCACTTCTTGGCCAAGCGCAAGAGCAGGTGGAAGTCTTTGCCCTGGTGAGCGAAGGCGCGCCGCAACGTGCTCAACTCGTTGACGCATTTGGATGTTTCGGCACGGCGGTAGCGCCGCTCATAAAGGACGCCGATAGTATCAAGGTATTTTTTGAGCAGCCTGGTATTGAGGCGCCTCAAAGCGGGGGTGAATGGCTAACCCGTTTTCCGGCTCCATCGCTTGCAAAGGTTACGTCGCCTGAGACTCTCGCGGAATGGCGCCGCCAGACCATTGCCCGTATCGCGTTCAGCGCCGCTAGCGGCGCCACGTCCTTTGATGCGGCGGCGGACGCCCTTGATGACATTCATATTCTCACTTTGCGGGAAGTTTTTGACTACGCTGTTAGAACTGCGCCCAAAGAAGAAAAAGGCGCAGGGAAAAAGATTGCACTTCATGTCTTTGACGGTGCTGGCGGGCGACTGCCCGGTGCGGCAACGCATCTCGGATTCATCGCAGCAGAGCCGTTGGGGGAGGAAGGCGATGCCTTTGCGCGACGTTATCTTGACCTCTTGAACGATCTTGGTGACGGGCTTTTTGCGATCACGCCAGATCTCTCTCATCGCCCATCGGGTGTGACTGGCGCGCTTGCCCCTGATGTTGAGACGTTCAAAGGTTACGTGCTCTCAGAAGCGGTGGCCCATGAGCAGATCATGCTGGCGCGCACTCGCGTTATTGCCGGTACGGAGAAGGTCGTTGAGATTGCGCGCGATGCTCTTCGCGGCGCCGTGTCTGCGGCCCGACGGGCTGACATTCTGTTTCGTGATCTTGATCGTGCGCGTGCGCAACGCATGCGCCGCGAGCGTCCAACCTCGGATTGGGATATTGACCGGTTGGAAGGCGGGCGTCTCGACGTTGAGCTGATTATTAGCGCCCTGATCTATCGCCATGCTGCAGCCCATCCATTCGTACAAGAAACCGGCGCCAGTGAAGCCCTGGACGCCATGGCGCGCTCTGGTCTGTTGCCAGAAGATGCGGCGATGGCATTGAAATCTGCGCGCGAGTTTTGGGCCAGAATGCAGGTTCTGCGTGCCCTTGCCCAATGGAGCGACCCGATCAGCACGCCAGTGCGTCGACGCTTTGGGAAGTTAATCGCAACTGCTGCAGGCGTCGAGAAATTCGAACAAGTGCGGCCGCTTATGCGCGGTTATTCCAACGACATCACCCGGCTTTATGCGCAGCTGGTCCTTGGGCGTCCGGCGCTTAGTTCTGTGGCGGAGGCTGCGGGCTAGAGCGGTTCCGAGTTTAATTGAATCAGGGAACCGCTCTAAGCTCTTGTTCGGTCGCATTTCCTTCACGCGAACCGGTTCCCACTTCGCTCGGAAATGCTCTAGCTGGCCGTCAATCGTCTTAAAACGTAGACCCGAAGCGCTGACGCCAGTCCCGGCGGCGGCGTTTCTTTGATGCGTGTGCGGTCGATTTCATAAATCAGCTGCGGCAAGGAACATTCATCGCTCGTTGCGAATTCTTCCAGTGCGCTCCAGAACGCATCTTCCAGCGCGATGCTGGTGCGGTGGCCTTTTAGGGATATGGATCTTTTGCGCATAACAAACCGGCTTTCCAGGAGGGATAATAGAAAGCCGGTTCATAGGGCAAGGTTCAAGCCCCTGCCTGGTGGATTTTAATTTTTGGCCCAGCTGTCGAGGCCGTGGGTGCGGATTTTCGATGTCGCGAGGGTGATGCCGTCGATTATCCCCGCCATGTGGGATACAGCTTCACTTTCGGCTGTGGAAAGGTCCGCGCCCAGCGCTCTGTAGAGGGTTTCGATGTCAATATTTTGCGCGAATAAAAATTGCGCCAGTGCAAGCCGAAGCTGGCTGTCAGAAGGTTTGTTATCGGCCATAGTTCCCTTGTCCTCGTTAGACAAAAATTATTTCGTGTATTTGGCGCATATTGGCGCGCTGTCCCTATCAGAGCAAGAACCGGTCCAACAGGAGAAAACCTGGGGATCGGGTTAATGCTGTCTGAGGGGTCTTTTAAAAACGCTCTTTCCTGCAACCCTTTATAGGGTTAATCCGCGATCGTTATTGCGGTGAAATCATGCGTCCCGGCTGAACAATCCGATCATAGTCTTCTTCGGAGACGAGGCCGAGCTTAACCGCTTCTTCGCGCAAAGTCGTGCCGTTCTTGTGTGCGGTCTTGGCAATTTTGGTAGCGTTGTCATAGCCGATTTCAGGCGCAAGCGCGGTGACGAGCATTAAAGAGCGCCCCATCAAATCTTCAATCCGGTCTTCATTGGC